>CAZNTU010000279.1:0-6754 GCA_964575975.1 uncultured Desulfobacteraceae bacterium | reverse complement strand
CTACCCCCGACATCGAGGCGTTTTGGCGGAACGAAAACCGGCGGAATTATTGGCGTGTTTGCGGTGCCGTTTTCATCGCCCCAGCCGTAAGGGGTTGGCAGCAAGGAGGCGGCACTGCATCAAAGTTCACTGTCTTCCACAATCCGAACGGCGGCCTCTTTGTACACTTTCATATCTTCGCGTTTACCTACCGCGACTATCCGGACTATAATTTTTTCCTCGAAAATTTTGTAGACAATCCTGATTCTCTTGTTTTCCGCGTACAATTTTCTATATCCCGAAAGATCGAGTCCTTGCTTGTTGCCGAGCGGAAGCCCTAGTTCAGGATGTCGGGACAATTTTTTTATCTGCTTGAGAACGGGGATTTTCAAGGAGTTGTCCAGTTTGTCTATTTCCTCGGCAGCCTTGGGATGGATGCGAATTTCATAGATCATCGTCGGTCAATCCCTGGTCCGCGAGCAGTTGATCAAACCCGACATAATCCTCCAACGGTGTCTTTTCTCTCTTTTTTACGATTTCATATATTCTGGCGTGTTCGAAAAGTTCTACCGCTTCTTGCATTTTCTCATATTCTTCGACGGATACGATAACCGCCTCCATTTTGTTTTTTCGCATGACGGCGATTTTATCCTTTTCGCGATTTCGAATACTGTCGAGGACCGAACTGAAATTTCTCACGATATCGGTTGAACTCATCAATTCGTCTTTTCTATAGCCAATCATGTTTTTTCACCTGTTTTTATTTTGTTTTTTTGGCGTGTATTCAAATGCATATTGCGGTACGCATGCATTGTTGTCAAGCAAGGAATCGAGATGCATAAAAGTTCGCAACGGTTCGTTCACGGGGATTGGGAAACGATCCCAATAAAATATTGACCCCGGCGGAAGCCTCCTGTATTCTTTTTCCGAAAAAGCCGGTATGGACGGTCTTTTGTCCAAACAATCGTTCTAAGAGGGCTGATGAAAAAACTGCTGGTATGGACCCCGATTTTGTTCCTGGCGTTCCTGGTTCAATCGTATTTCTGGGTCCCTACGTACGAAGAGCAAACGAAGGGCAATCCGGAGAGGTTGCGCGAATTTATAACCGCGTCCATCGGAGACGCGCAGATGCTGAATCCGATCCTGTCCTCCGACAGCGCCAGTTCGGATATTGCCAATCGCGTGTTCCAGGGGCTTTTGGACTACGACAGGGATTTGTCCTACCGGGGAAGGCTTGCGACCCGGTGGGAAATCCACGAGGAGGCGTGGTTCTGCGTCAACGGACGGGCCGAGCTGCCCGGTCTCGGTTCCCACGGCCCGGAGGACGTGGCGAATCTCCTGCGGGAGGCCGTAGACAAGGCGAAAAAAAAGACGGACGTCCCGGAGGATTCCGCGGACTTTCTAACGAATATCCGCGAAATCGAAGTCGTCGAGCCAGAAATCCGCGAAACGACTATGCCGCTCGCCATCGACGGCGAAAACGAAACCCCGGTCGAGCTGCGGATTTCCGTGCCGCATCGAATCCGGCTGACATTGGAAAGCGTGGACCAACACCTGTTCGAAAAGCTCGCCGGAATCCTGGGGGAAAACTATTTTTCCGGTTTCGATTCCGCAGGACATGTCGAAGGCATTCCCGAATCGGTCGGAGAGAGAATGGACGAAATCGCGAAACAGGCCCTGCCCGCCACCGAGCACAACCCGATCATCGTATTCCATTTGAGACCGGGCGTGACGTTCCACGACGGCGAGCCTTTCGACGCCTGCGACGTCAAGTTCACCTACGAGGCGATCATGAACCCGAAAAACCTCTCCCCCCGGGTGTCGGACTACGAGCCGGTGAAATCCGTGGACATCGTCGATCCGCTGACGGTCCGGATCGTTTACAAGCGCCTTTTTTCGCCCGCGATCGGCACTTGGAGCATGGGCATGCTTCCCGAACACCTTTTGAACGAGGAGGCTTTGAAAAAGGAGGCCCTGGCGCGTGGACTCGACCCGGAATCGTTCGCTATGAGACAAAGCCTGTTCAATCGCGCGCCAGTAGGGTGCGGGCCGTTCGTCTTCGGCGAGTGGGAAAGCGACCAGTTCATCGTTTTGAACCGGTTCGAGCAGTATTGGGAGGGCCCTCCCGCCTACAAGCGGTTCACCTACCGGATCATCCCGGACCAGTTGACCCAGGAGATGGAATTCTACGCCGGGACCGTGGACAATTACAACGTAAAGCCGCACCAGGTGGAACGTCTGAAGGAAGACCCCCGTTTTCAAAGTTTCTCCGGCCTCTCCTTCGCCTATTCGTACATCGGGTACAACATGCGCCGGCCGCCGTTCGACGACCGTCGCGTACGCACCGCCCTTGGCATGGCCCTCGATATCGACAAAATCGTCAAGTACGTCCTGTACGACCAGGGGGAGAACATCACGGGACCCTTTCTCAAGCAGACCGACTTCTACAACGACAAAATCGAACCGCTTCCCTACGATCCGAAAAAAGCCATGGCCCTTCTGGAAGAAGCCGGTTATAGCAAAGGGCGGGACGGCGTTTACCAAAAGGACGGCAAGCCCTTGCGCTTTACCCTGATCACCAACCAGGGACACGACATCCGGCAGGCGATCCTGTCCATCGCGCAGGATTCGTGGCGAAAGATCGGGGTGGATGTCCGCACCGACGTCCTGGAATGGGCGGTATTCATCCAGGAGAGGGTCAACAAGCTGGATTTCGACGCTATCGTGCTGGGGTGGAGCATGGGAATCGACCCCGACCTCTATCAAGTCTGGCACTCCAGCCAGACCAGCCCCAACCAGCTGAATTTCGTGGGCTTCGACGATCCGGAGGCCGACCGGCTCATCGTGGAGATTCGGCAGGAGTACGACCACGACCGCCAAGTGGAATTGTGCCACAGGCTTCACGAGATCATCGCCCATGAGCAGCCGTACACCTTCTTATATGTCGGCAAATGGACCGCCGTGCTGGACGAGCGCATAGTCGTCCGGGAGAAGGACGAAAAGGGAGATTTCGTCTACAAGCCCATCGAGCCCGTAAAGACGGGCGATTACATGTTCGACTTCAACCGGTGGGTCAAGCTTCCGGAACGTCCGAACTTCGCCGCGGAGTAAAATCGCATGATATCCTTCATAGGCAGAAATATCGTCCGAAAGGGCGTCACCCTGTTTTTCGTTTCGGTAGTCTCCTTTCTGATCATCTACTTGGCGCCGGGCGAGCCCAGCCAGATAGACCCGTTGAACCCGAAGTTCACCAAGGAGGTGCTGGAGCGGTTCCGGGCGGAGTTTCACTTGGACGAGCCCCTTCATGTCCAATATTTTTTGTTTTATAAGGACTTGCTGACGGGAAAAAGCGTGTCGTGGAAGGACAACCGCCCCGTCCTGGGCAAAATTTGGGAGCGTTTTCTGAACAGCCTTCCGCTGTTCGTCCTGGGAACGCTGATCACGTGGACCCTCTTGTTTCCGGTGGGAATCAGGGCGGCCATCGCAAGGGGAGGGCTCTACGACCGAAGCACCACGTTCCTGGCGTACTTCCTCATTTCCATCCCCGGATTCTTCTTCGCGTACATGCTGATCATATTCGTGGTGACCACTTTCCACGTGCCGGTCATCGGAATGCGGACGTTCGGATTGGATTCCTCGAACCCGGTCACGGTGCTGATGGATCGACTGTGGCACCTTCTGCTTCCCTCGATTCTCGGAGCGGCGGGAGGCGTCGCCGTGCTGTCGCGGTACGTGAGAAACCAGATGCTGGAGGTGGAAAACCAGGACTACGTGCGCACGGCGAAAGCCAAGGGACTGCCGTCGGAGCAGGTGCATTACAAGCACGCCCTTAGAAACGCTCTGCTTCCGTTCGTCACCATGTTCGGCCTGGTCCTCCCGGGTCTTATCGGCGGCTCGGTCATCATCGAATCGATCTTTTCGTGGCCGGGCATGGGCCGCATGGCCTACGAGGCCATTCTGGCCAGGGACTATCCCGTGATTTTGACGGTGAACTTCATATCCGCCATACTCGTGCTGGCGGGAACGTTTTTGTCGGATTTGCTGTATATGGTGGTGGATCCGAGGATTAGGCTGTAGGTGTTAATAGTTATTGGTTATTCGTTATTTTGACATTGTAAACTTAACGGGTAACATGCCGAATTTATCGACCCGTGCGGTCGGAGGGCGGTGCAATTCCCCCCTTGAGGGGGGCTAGGGGGGTGTCTGTGTGGCATGTTCGATCCATTGTTCACAGGAAACAACACCCCCCTAGCCCCCCTCAAGGGGGGAATCGCGACCCCTAGCCCCCCTCAAGGGGGGAATTGCGACCCGACCGCACAAGGTCGAAATACTTCAATTGGTTGCGGCTTATGTTTACGATGTCAAGTTAGGTATTGGTTATTAGGTATTGGTTAGGAATCGGAGATGAAGACCGAGGATACGGTATTGAGGGTTGCGGAAACCCGGAATCCCGAGGGGGGAGGCCTGGAAGCGCCCAAGAAATCTATGTTTTACGTGTTCTGGCGCTTGTTCAGGAAAAACCGGCTGGCTTTGGTCGGCTTGGGGATTTTCGTGGCCTTTTTCGCGGTCGCGGTCGCGGGGGTTTTGCTTACGACAGGGAAGGAACCGGTTCTGGACCCGGCCCTGGTGAGGCTCCAGGAAAAGCTCAGGCCGCCGCTGTCCCTTCCGCATTTGGAAAGCCTGAGTCCCGAAGAGGTTCCTCGGTTGGGGATTTACCTTTTCGGAACCGACGAGCTTGGACGGGACGTGTTCTCCCGCATGCTCCAAGGCGCGTGGGTTTCCTTGACCGTGGGGTTCGTGGCCGTGGGCATTTCCGTGGCGATAGGCATACTGCTGGGCGGATGGGCCGGTTATTACGGGAACTTCAAAATCACACTCGGACATGTCGCGTCTGCGGCTATAGTCGCTGCGGGCGCTGTCTTGGTCTTCGCAGGAAATCCCGCGCCGGGGGCGCTCCTGACGGTGGCCGGCGTATTTCTGACCCTGTTCGTCCGGAAGAGTAGAAAAAGCGTAAGAAAGTCGATGGCGGGTTCGGGGGTTTTGCTGTTTCCCATTCTATCGGTCGACGGACTGATCACTGGTATTATCGACATCATGCTCTGCTTTCCCAGTTTTTTTCTGATTCTGACGGTGGTGGCGCTGTTGCCGTCGAGCATCTACAACATCATGGCGGTGATCGGGCTTACCAGTTGGATGGGCGCGGCCAGGTTCGTGCGCGCGGAGTTCCTGTCTCTCAGGGAGATGGATTTCGTCACGGCGAGCAGGGCGCTCGGCACGAGCGACTGGAGGATCATCGGGCTGCACATGATTCCCAACGCGGTAGCTCCCGTGCTGGTTTCCGCCACCATCGGAATCGCGGGGGCGATACTTACCGAGGCGGGGTTGAGCTTCCTGGGATTCGGGGTCCCGCCGCCGCACGCCACCTGGGGAAACATTCTGTCGAACGGGAAGAACTTCTTGTTCGACGCCCCTTGGCTGACGTTCGTGCCGGGCGTCGCGATCCTGATCGTCGTGCTGGCGTTCAACCTTTTCGGCGAGGGGCTGCGGGACGCCATGAATCCGAAACTCCGGGAGCGACTGTGACGAACATGGAAAAGGAACCGCTGCTGTCGACAAGAAACCTGAAAGTATATTTTCCGGGGGAGGAAAAGGTCTCCCGAGCCGTGGACGGCGTCTCGTACGAAGTGAACAAAGGCGAGATCGTCTGCCTCGTGGGCGAGTCGGGGTGCGGCAAGACCGTTTCCGCCCTGGCCGTCCTGGGCCTCGTGCCGATTCCCCCCGGAGAAATCCCGGAGGGGGAAGTTCTGTTCAAAAACCGGGACCTACTGAAATTCGACGAGAAGCGCATGGAAAGCGTTAGAGGAAAAGAGATCTCCATGGTTTTCCAAGAGCCCATGACGTCTCTGAACCCGGTTTTCACCATCGGAGACCAGATCGAGGAGGTCGTCCTGACTCATGAGAAAACGAGCCGGGAGGAGGCCAGAAAGCGCACGATACGGCTTTTGAAGGACGTAGGAATACCGTCGCCGGAGCAGAGGATAAACGACTATCCCCACAATTTGAGCGGGGGGCAGAGGCAAAGGGTCATGATCGCCATGGCGCTGGCCTGCAATCCCGAACTGATGATCGCGGACGAACCCACCACCGCCCTGGACGTCACCGTGCAGGCGCAGATTCTCCAGCTGTTCAGGAACCTGCAAAGGGAACGCGGCATGGCCGTCCTGCTGATCACCCACAACCTGGGCGTGGTGGCCGAGATCGCGGAAAGAATCTACGTGATGTACGCGGGCGTGATCGCGGAGACCGGGACGGTGGAGCAGATTTTCAAGGAACCTTTCCACCCTTACACCATGGGTCTGCTGGCGTCTCTTCCAAGCCGCTCCAGAAAAGGAAAGCCGCTTTACAGCATTCCCGGAAGCGTTCCCGACGCGGCCTACAAACCTGCGGGATGTCCGTTCAACCCGCGCTGCCCATACGTCGAAGAGGAATGCAGGCGAAAGTTTCCCGCGTTGTGCGACTTCGATCCGGGACACCAAGCCAGGTGCCCCGTGACGAACCGCTTGTGGAAGAAAGGGGGCCTTCCCGAAAATCGCCACTTGGGTTTTCAAAAGGAGAAAAAAGCGTAACGAACATGATCGATCTTGCATCCGAAAATTTCGAACCGTCCGAATCGCGCGAAAAATCGAACACGTCGGGATCGTCCGAAGCTTCCCGCTCGAAATCGGAAACGCTGTTGAAAGTCGAGGGGCTTAAGAAGCATTTCCCGGTCAAGCGC
>CAZNTU010000278.1:0-6814 GCA_964575975.1 uncultured Desulfobacteraceae bacterium | reverse complement strand
AACTCTCCGGCCTTCAATTTGGATACGGCCTCGCGAATCGCGGGGGCGATGGTCTCCTCCTCGAAGGCGCCCAGATATCCACCGGAGGACGCCAGGGAGGGGGGGGAATACGCGCGGGCCAATTCCTCGAAATCTTCCCCCTGCTCGAGTCGTCCGTGTATTTCGCGCATTTTCTCCTCGGTCTCTTTCTTTTCCGAATCGGACGGCGGTCTCATCAATATACTCCGAAGATGGTACTTTTTCGTTTCGCAATATTTTTCAGCCTCGCGGACATAGCAGGCTTCGATGTCTTTCCGCGTTACCACGATCTTGGACTTGACCTCGAAGTTTACCAGTTTGGATCTCAGGATCTGCTCCCGAAGCTTTTCCCGCAGCTTGGCCATGTCTATGCCCTCGACCTCCAGGGCGGCTCTTAGCTTTTCCTCCGTGAGGCGGTTGGCTTGCTTCATCCGTTCGACGGCCTCGTCGATCTCCTTGTCCGTGACTCCAAGGCCCGATTTTTTCACCTGCTGGTCCGTAAGCTTCTCGTTGATCAGCTGGTTTAAAACATCCTCGCGCAATTTGAAGAAAAGTTTCTCCTTTTCCTCCATCGTGTAGCTGTAATCCTTGAGCTTGAACAGGTAAGGCTTTATCGCCTCGTCCAAATCGGTCAGAAGGATTATGTCGTCGTTCACCACCGCGACGACGCGGTCCACGATTTGTCTGCTTTCAGCCGCTCCGGACATGAAGGAAGACGAAACGAGAAAGGCCGACACGCCGGCCAGAACAATAACGAAAGGCTTGTAAAATACTGCAAGGCTCTTCGTTTTCATTTTTCGCTCCTCTTGTTTGTGTCAACAATAATGGCCAACCAGGCGTCCTGATTGATTTCGACCCGGTACCTGTCGTAAAGGGACTTGATCCACGAAGGATACTTTTCGCGGGCCTTTTCCCTTCGGAGCCGTTCGACGATCTTTCGGGAGAGGGCCGCCGCGTCCTCCTCGGACTTCAACTCCAACGTCGAATCGGCCAAGTACGCGTCGTAGAATTCCTTGAGTTCCCCGGCGTCGACCAAGACCTCCTTTTCCAGCTCGGCGGCCTCCACCCGCTCCGCGACAAGCTTTCTTTCCAGGCTTTCCTTCCAGAAAGAAAACGGGATGGCGTTTTCGAGCAACAGCCGATCGAAAGAGTCTTCGGGGTAATCCTTTTTGATTTCTTCGACGGCTGCGGAAAGCTCGGCCTCCGAAATACTCAGACCGAGTTCCTCGGCCCTTTCCAACATGATCAATTCCTCCGTGACTTCTCTCAAAAGCCGGGTCCGGATTTCCACGAGGGCGTCGGGTTCCGACAGGGTCTCCTCCCCGTACGCCAGCTTGGCTATGTCGAAAGCCTTGTTGAAATCCGCAATGGTACAGACGCGGCTCTCGACTTTGACCAACACATGATCGCCGATGCCCAAGCCGGTGTTTTCGCACCCGCCTGAAATGCAAACGGCGAATATGGGCAACCATATCGATAATGTTTTTTTCATATTACAATCTTCCCGTTTTTTTCAGCGGGCGATAACCTTCAGGCGTTAACACGTTGGCGGATTTCTTTCAAGATGTTTTTGGCTTGCGCTATGACACCGCCTGCGCCCGTCTTGGAAAGGTCGGCGCTGAAAACGTGGTCGGGCGTGAACGCGAAATTCCCTTGGCCGCCGGCAAGCATGTCCACGATTCCCAGAGGATTTTTCTGATGCTTTTCCGAAAAATGCAGCAGGAGCTGCTCCTCGTTCAAATCCAGGCGTTTCACCCCGGCGTCGATGCACAGCACACGAAGCATGATTTTGATCAGCAGATTGGAGGCCTCCGGCGGAAGCGGACCGAAACGGTCCTCCATCTCGGACTTGAAGTCGGAAATTTCCTTCAGGGAACGCATGCGGGTCAAATCCCGGTACGTGGACAGGCGCTGGTCGATGTCCGGTATGTAAGTCTCTGGAAGGAACGCGGAAATCGTGACGTTGATCTCGGGTTCCAAGGCTTCCTTGATTTCCTCCCCTTTCAGCTCGGCCATGGCCTCCTCCATCAGCTGCAAAAACATGTCGTAGCCGACCGCCGCGATGTGCCCCGACTGGGACGCCCCCAGGATGGTCCCGCCCCCGCGGATTTTCAAATCGCTCATGGCTATCTGGAAACCGGCGCCCAAATCGCTGTGCTCCATGAGCACCTTGAGCCTTTTCACGGCGTCCCGAGTCAGCTTGCTCTCCTTGGGCACGAACAGGTACGCGTACGCTTGTTCGTCGGAACGCCCAACGCGTCCCCTCAGCTGGTAAATCTGGGAAAGGCCGAACCGGTCCGCATGGTTCACCAGAATCGTGTTCGCGGTCGCCACGTCCAGGCCGGATTCTATGATGGTAGTGCATACCAGCATGTCAATCTCCCGCTCCATGAAGGAAAGCATCGTCTTTTCCAGCTGGGACTCGTCCATGCGTCCGTGCGCCACGGCCAGCCTAGCCTCCGGAACCAGTTCCTTCAGATGGCGGGCCATGGACCCGATGGTGTGGATGTTGTTGTGGACGAAAAAAATCTGTCCCCCCCGGGCCAGCTCCTTTTTGATGGCGTCCTTTACGATGGCGTCGTCGAACTCGGAAATATAGGTGACGATCGCCCGCCTGTACTCCGGCGGCGTGGACAGAACGCTGATATCCCTTATGCCCATCAGGGACATGTGGAGCGTGCGAGGGATCGGAGTGGCGGTCAGGGTCAACACGTCCACGGTGCTCTTGAAATTCTTGATTTTTTCCTTGTGCTTGACCCCGAATCTCTGTTCCTCGTCCAGTATCAGGAGCCCGAGGTCTCTGAAGCCCACGTCCTTTTGAACCAGACGGTGCGTTCCGATCACGATGTCGATCTTTCCCGTCTTCAATTTCTCCACTATTTCTCCCTGTTCCTTGGCGGGTCTGAACCGGCTGAGGCAGGCTATATTGACGGGGAATGGCTCGAACCGGCGGGAAAAGGTGGCGTAGTGCTGTTCCGCCAACACGGTGGTGGGAACGAGCATGGCGACCTGCTTGCCGTTCAGGACGGAAAGAAACGACGCCCGAAGCGCCACTTCGGTCTTGCCGTAGCCCACGTCCCCGCAGATCAGCCGGTCCATCGGGGTTGGGGAAGTCATGTCCTTGAACACGTCCTCGATGGCCGCAAGCTGGTCCGGCGTCTCCTCGAACGGAAAGGCCGCCTCGAACTCCCGCATTTCGTCGGTCAGATCGGAAAACGCCCAGCCTTGGAGAACCTTTCGGGACGCGTACAGTCTCAACAGCTCCGCGGCGATCTTCTCCACGGACTTTTTGACTTTCTCCCTGACCCGCTCCCAGGACTTGCCGCCCATTTTGTCCAAAGCGGGGTTTACGCCCTCCACGCCCATGTATTTCTGGATCAGGTTCATTCGGTCCACGGGAAGGTACAACCTGTCTCCGTCGCGGTACGCGATCAGGAGAAACTCGCCGCCCGCGCCGTCCAGCTCCAGCTTGGCAAGCCCCTGGTACTGTCCTATCCCATGCTCGGCATGCACCACCAGGTCGTCCTGCTTCAGTTCGTCGAAGGCGAGAAGCTTCGTCTTGACTTTGGGGGCGGAGGGCTTTCGACGGCTTCGCGCTCCGAAAATCTCCACGTCGGTCAGAATAGCCAGAGATTCCTCGGGCCAGACGAAACCCGAGGCCAAACCGCCGATGCAAAAGAAAGCCCTGCCGGTCGCTCCTTCTCTGGAAAGACGCCTGGGATCGAAACATTCCATGATTCCGGTCCGTGCGCCGTACGGCTTTAAAATGGTCTCCGCCCTCTGAGCGCGGGATTTGGAGGCGCACACGATCAAGGCGTTCATGCCCGCTTCCGTTTTTTCGCCCAGCCACTCGGCCAAAGGAAGAAAAAGCTGTTCCGAATTTTTGCGCGTCTTCAACTCCTGCTGCAATTCCGAGTTGTCCTCCGTCGCGAAACGGACCCGGACAGGCGAATGTTCGTTCTCGTCGGGACGAAACATGGCCGGAGAGCCGATGGAAAGGGGACGCTCCTTTTCAATGGCCTTTTCGATCTCCCCCCATGTCAGGAACAGACTGGAGGGTTCCACCCCGAACGACTTGTCCTGCAAAGACGCGACGTAGTTGGTTTGCGCTTGCTCGAAGACGTCGTCGGCCGTCTTTTTCAGTTCGCCCGGCTCCACGAGAACGTAAAGAGATCTTTCCGGCGCGTAGTCCATGAACGTGTCCATACGGGAGTACAGCATGGGCAGCATGATTTCGACGCCTGGAAACACGCCCTCGTCCCTGATGCGGTCCACCAGTTCCCGGACTTGGGTCGCGGGAATTTCCATGTTGGCGGCTTGCGCCCTGACGCGGCCGACTATCCGGGCAAGATCCGACTTTTTCAGGACCGTCTCCCTGCAAGGCGTGATCACGGCTTCGGATATTCTCTTGACGGTCCTTTGACTGGCGGGGGAAAAAAAACGCAGGGAATCCACCAAGTCGCCGTACAGCTCGATCCGGAGCGGATTGTCGTACAAGGGAGAAAACACGTCGACGATTCCCCCGCGAACGGAATAGTCCCCCGGTTCCTCCACGATCATGGTCCGTTCGTAGCCGCCCGCGTTGAGCTTTTCGATCAGACGGTCCGTTTCGATCTCCTCGTTCTCGACCACCAGTTCGGAACTTTCCGATAGTACCGCCTTGGGCATGACCCTCTGAACCATGGCCGCCGACGTGGTCACCACGACGGGAGGCGCGGAAAGGGAATACTCGAGCGTTTCGAACAAGGCCCGGATTCGCGCGGCGGCCGTCTGGCCGTGATACGAGAGGTACTTGAAGGGCAAAATATGATATGGCGGAAAATAGACCGTGGGCCAGGAAAGCGTTCCCGCAAAAAATTCCAGATCCGACAGGAACCGCTCCGCGTCCGAGGCCTTGGGCAATACGACCACCATCGGCCGAGGCGCCTTCAGGTACAGGCGGTAAACCAAATACGCCCTGGCGGAACCGGTCAGCCCCGTGCAATCCACTCCGCTTTTCCGTTCCCCGATCAAATCCAAAATCGGGTCGATCGAATTTTTCTCTTGATTTTGCAACATAAAAACAGTAAACCACAAAAAGTTTCGCCGACGTAGCTCAGCCGGTAGAGCAGCTGATTCGTAATCAGCAGGTCAGGGGTTCGAGTCCCCTTGTCGGCTCCAATGAAAATCAAAGGTTTTCGGATTCTTTCCGGAAACCTTTTTTATATGGCGAATTCGTTCAGGCAAAATTGTCCATTTCGCGAACGTCGGTCAACCCTCGCGGGTGGTTCGCGGCTGTCGAAGCCAACCAATCCCCGCGCTCGATTTCGGCAAGTTTGGTATTTTCCCCGAAATATTTCAAGCGATATTTTCCATTATTCGTCCAAGAATATACTTGTTTTCAATGTTTCATGTACTGGTTGTACCCGATTGCCTCGAATCCACCACGGATTAGAATGGCAGGTAAAATGGGGGAAGGCTGGGTTTTAATTCCGGCCGGCGCGTTTGCGGCTTTCGCCGTGCTCCCTTCACGGCGAAAGCCGCAACCGCAAACGCGCGGACTTCGAAGTGGCCGATCCTAAAACCAAGGCCTGAAGGTGTTTGTAATGCAAGCTCTTTTTTTCGTCGATGCGAAGCGGTCGGTTCCGCCCCCTTGCGCCGCAACCGCCGAACCATCGGCTACATCTGCGTTAGGGGAGGTTTTTCGCAAATTGAATATTAGAAACAACCTATACAAATATTTTATAAAGCCGGCCACGGAAATTTGCTACGAAGCCAGTCTTAACAGTTTCTTCGCGCGCGCCAAGGTGCTGGACGTGGGCATCGGCAACGGGATAATGTTGGAAAAGTTCCATCCGCTGATCAAGTCCAAGCAGCTGAAAATAACGGGGATCGACGTCAACCGCGTATATTTGAACCACTGCTTCGACTTGATCTCGAAATACGACTTGCTGGATCATATCGACATCCATTGCTGTCCGGTCGAATCTTTCGCGCCCGCCAACGGGCACATGTTCGATTTTGTCTTTTTCAGCATGAGCTTCATGTTGCTGGCCGATTCGGAACAGGTGCTCGACAGGGTAAAGAAATGGCTTTCCCCGAACGGAAAGCTCGTTTTCTTTCAAACCATGTACAAGGACTCGTTTCCCGTGATGGATTTCCTCAAGCCTAGGCTGAAATATTTCACCACCGTCGATTTCGGCAGGGTAACCTACGAGGAGGATTTTTTCGGCCTTTTATCCCGCAAGGGGCTTCGCGTAACCGAGGATCGCCTCTTGAAAAAGGAATGGTTCCGAGGCGAATATCGCATCATTTCGGCCGAATTTATGTCGTAAGAATTTTTCGGACCTGTGCGGTTGGTTCCGTTTCTCGCCGAAAGTTCCGGGTTGCTCGGTAGTGCCGCCTTCCACGGCGGCGAGGGCGTGGCCTTCCAGTGCTTCGCCGTGAACTTCAAGAACGACCGGGACGAGGCCTTCCTGAACTTCCTCGGGTCCGACGTGTTCAAGGCGGGCCTGAAGCTGGCCCGGACCGCGCAGCCCGCCATCGCCCCCCTGTCCGGCATGGCGCTTGGACTGACGAAATCCCTGGCGAGCCGGAACAGGAACGTGCCGGTCCAGGATTTCTACCTGGGCCTCGATTTCTCGAACATCCCCGCCCGCGCCTACATGGCGCTTCACGCGGCGGTCTTCGTTCCAAATTCACTCCGGCCCAGCCCTACCGGCCGGTGGAGAGCGGAAATGGTCCCATCCGGATTCTGCTGGCCGTCTGCCGTCCGGGCGGTGAATGAAGACCTGAGCATGCGCAAGCACAAGATTTA
>CAZNTU010000277.1:0-6819 GCA_964575975.1 uncultured Desulfobacteraceae bacterium | reverse complement strand
CAAGGTCGAAATATTTCAATTGGTTGCGGCTTATGTTTACGATGTCAAGATAATATCTCGCAAATTTTCATCTTGAAAATGGGATCGAATTCATGATGATCCGAGGTAGCAAGTGTGCCGTTGATTCTTTCGGTCAAGGCAATGGTGCAACAATCCGCCAGAGAAATGCGCTTTATTTCGGCTTTGAGCCTTCCAACCTCTTGCCAAAATTCCCGGTCCATATCCTCCCGGATCGCCAAGCCGAGCGAAAGAAGATCGGATACGGCGTCGCTTGCCGTTTGGCGGTTTGCGGCGCGAAAAAAATCGTAATACAACTCGCACATGTTCAGGGCATGAGCCACGCATTGGCCATTCGTCAAAAGTCTTACCACGATTTCCGCGCCGGGTGCCTCTCTTACAAAGGCGATCATACCGCATGCATCCAAAACGAAGGGCATTTTTATCAACCCTCCAATTCGATTTCCCATTGCTTGCGCAGGGCGAAATCCTCGCTGCTGGTATTTATGTTTTTGTATTTGCCCCTGACTTCGACAACCCTCTGACGATGTTTATGGGCGGCCACAGCCTTTTCCAGAGCTTCTACAATGAATTCGTCCGGATCGGGCATATTTTGGATTTGTCGCTTTAAAGAATCGGGAAGCATTTCGATTAAAGACATCCTATCCACCTCTTTTTTCTTTGTCTAAGATCATGACATTGTAATTGCTCTATCGAATCGTTATTTTCGCATTAATTCAATATTTACAACAGCCAAGCATTTCCCAATTATATTACGGAGTATGTTATGGAGGCCAATGTGAAGACGTCATTGAA
This sequence comes from uncultured Desulfobacteraceae bacterium, assembly GCA_964575975.1. Taxonomy (GTDB): domain Bacteria; phylum Desulfobacterota; class Desulfobacteria; order Desulfobacterales; family SKZT01. The sequence continues at coordinate 6,006 of CAZNTU010000277.1, read as the reverse complement.
AAGAACCGCGCTTGTCTTGGCGGTCGCGTTGTCAATCTTGACGGGGATTGCCGGGGTTTCGGGAGCCCAGTCTTTCCGCGCGGGAACTTGGAAGACCGCCCAGACTATCCAGCCCTTCTTCTACGACAAGTTCGTCCCCGAAGACCAAAAAGGCGAGATTTTCGCGTTCACGAACCCGGCGGACCAGAAAACGGCCTTGCTGGCCGGAAGTCTCGACATTTGCGGGACCACCATCGCCCACGCCATCCATTCGGCCTCCATGGGACAGCCCGTGGTGGTGGTCGCCGCGTTGTGCAACAAATCCTCCGCCTTGGCCGTTCGCGCCGACGGTCCCGTCGATAGCGTCTCCGACTTGCGAGGGAAAAAAATAGGATACGTTCCCGGAACGATGCACGAGATTCTTCTCAGAGAGACGCTGACCAGAAACGGAATCAATCCGGAAACCGACGTCCGGCTCACGAGGGTGGATTTTTTCGACATGGGAATGGCGCTGGCCGGGAAGAGCATCGACGCCTTCCTCTCGGGCGAGCCTTTCCCGACCATGGCCGTCGAGAAGGGATACGGCAGGATTCTCGCCTATCCGTACTACGGTGAATCCATCGGGACCATCAACGCGGGCATGCTCGTAACGGAAAAGACGATCCGTGAAAATCCGGACCTCGTTTACCGTTTGGTCCTGGCTCACGCAAAGGCGACCGAGTATCTTCGGAAAAACAAAAGGGAATGGCTCGAAAAGGCCTCCGGGTTCGGAACGCCAATGAACATTCTCGAGAAGGCCTCCGACAATATGGAGCTTGCCTGGGAAATGGACGAATCCTTCGTCGAAAAAGCCGGCGCGCTGGGCGAAAGAATGCTGCAACTGGGAGTGATCGAACGCCAGCCGGATTACCAAAAGCTCTTCGACTTGAGTTTCGTGAAAAAAGTCGAAAGCGATTTGGAATAGTCTGCGGCATGCCCGAGAGATTCCATATTAAAAAAAGCTTGCAGGCACCGCTTCCGTGGGTTTTGCCGGTCCTTTTTCTTCTGGCGTGGATCATCGCCGGCGAGACGGAGGCGGTCCCGTCGTACTTGTTTCCGAAACCTCTGGAGGTGTTCGACGCCGGATACCATTATATGTTCGGAAAACCCGGAGACGCACCCTACGCGGGCAGGTTTCCGGGAGACGCCGTCGCGAGCCTCGCGCGGGTGTTGCTGGGCTTTCTTCTGGCGACTGCGGTGGGGCTTCCGTTGGGCATAGTTTCGGGACGCCTTTCTTCCGTGCAGAAGCTTCTGGGGACGACGATCAACGCCCTCAGGGCCGTGCCGGGAATCACTTGGCTTCCTCTCGCCATGGTCTGGTTCGGCATCGGAATCAAAACCACGGTTTTCCTGGTGGCGCTGGCCGCCTTTTTCCCGATCTATTTGAATGCAGAAGCGGGCGCTCGCCAGGTGGAGCCTCTTCTTTTGCAGGCGGGCGCCATGATGGGGGTCGATCGGATCAGAGGGGTGTTCGCGATTCTGCTGCCCGCCGCCATGCCGCACATCGTGACCGGGCTGAGGCTGGGTCTGGGGATTTCGTGGGCCTATCTCGTTCTGGGGGAACTCACGGGGGTTCCCGACGGTCTCGGGGCGGTCATCATGGACGCGCGCATGCTGGGCCGAATTGACATCATTGTGGTGGGGATTATCATAATCGCAGTCATGGGCAGAGCAAGCGATCTTTTGCTCAAGTATGGAATGAAACTGTGTTTCAAGAGCGCCGCAAGGATGACATGAAGACCCGTTTCAAAGTCATTTCCTCGAGAAGCCGAACGCTTGTCCGAACGCCGGTACTGCAAACGGTCGGACTGGGAAAGGTGTTTCGGCTGAACGGCTCCTTTCATACGGTCCTCGAGGATATTTCCATCGAGGCGCAGCCCGGCGAGTTCATCTGCATACTGGGACGCAGCGGATGCGGCAAGACGACGCTTCTGAAGATCCTCGCCGGATTTTTGCCCCCCAGTTCTGGACGGGTGCTTCTGGACGGTCGGGAAGTAATCTCCCCCGGGCCGGACCGGTGCGTGGTGTTTCAGGAGGACGCCCTTTTTCCGTGGCTGACCGTGGAGGAAAACATGGCGTTCGGGCTGAAGGGCAAGGCGAGCGGCGGACGTCGGGCGGGCGCCGAAGTCGAGGAATTCCTGGATCTCGTGGGTTTGACGGCTTTCAGGAACTATCTTCCCCGGGAAATTTCCGGGGGAATGAAGCAGAGGGTGGCGCTGGCGAGGGTTCTGATACTGAAACCGAAGGCGCTTCTCATGGACGAGCCGTTCGCCTCGCTGGACGCCCAGAGCCGCGAGGAGATGCAGGCGCTTCTGCTTTCCCTCTGGGAAAGGCTGAACCACGCGGTTCTGTTCGTCACGCACGACGTGGGAGAGGCCGCGCTGCTCGCAGACCGCGTGATAGTCATGTCGAAGGACCCGGGAAAAATCAAAAGGGAAATCGCAATAGACACGCCCCGTCCCCGACAAAAAGAACATTCCGATTTCGTCTCCCTTTCCCGACTGCTGCACGACGAACTCAAATATTGATACCGGCGAAGAACTATCTCGACCATGAAAACCAAGCATGAAGGAATCTGATCTTTACCCGCCTCTGAAGCGGTTTCTTGAATCCCAGGGGTACGATGTGAAGGGGGAGGTCCATGACTGCGACGCTCTCGCGGTGCGCGGCGAAGAGGCTCCGGTCGTCGTGGAACTCAAGTTGTGTTTCAATCTCGACGTAGTCCTTCAAGCAGTCGAACGACTTTCGCTGACTCCGAAAGTCTACGTCGCGGTTCCTTTAAAATGTAGAATTCTGAACAAGCGACGGAAGCGCGTTGTCAAATTGCTAAGGATGCTCGGTTTGGGGCTGCTGGCGATCGATCCGGGCCGTGATAAAGGCGGCGGAAGCGTAGCGGTGCTCCTGGATCCGGGCGAATACAGGCCTCGAAAGTCCAAGCCCCGGCAGGAGCGTCTGCTCGGCGAGTTCGCAAAACGGGCAGGAGATCCCAACCTCGGGGGAAAAGAGAAGCGAAAGGGGATCATGACCTTTTATCGGCAGCGAGCCTTGACGATCGCTCTGTTCCTTCGCGAAAACGGGCCGACCAAGGCTTCGCTCGTCGCTACCAATCTAAGCGAACCGAAAGCCAGGGATATCCTGTACCGAAATGTGTATGGATGGTTCGACAGAGTGTCGGTCGGCGTGTACGAACTCTCGCCCCGAGGAGAGCGGGAGATTTCCCTTTGGCAGAACGAGGAAGAAAACGCGGGGCGATGAAAACGCCGAGTTTTCGGCGTTGGAAATCCATACAGGTTTTATTCCCTTACAGACCTCATGGAAACCGGCGAACCTGATATTCAACAATCATTATTTCGTTGGCTTTGCCGTTGGGTCGTTTCGTTTCATTCTTGACAAAAAACGAGCTGTTACGTAATGGTTTAGTGGCTCCAATCATACGGAAACAGACACTTTAACCATCGCCTTGCAGGGAGATTCCATGGAAATTTCAGGATGGAAGAACGCGTACCAAAGGAAATTGCGGTCGGCTGCGGAAGCGGTTTCGATGATAAAATCCGGTCAAAGGGTATTTACCGGTTCCTGTTGCGGGGAACCCCAGCATTTGGTCAATGCGCTCATGGACAGGGCCATGTCCTTTTCGGACATTGAAATCGTGCATCAGCTAAGCGTTGGAAGTTCGATCATCGCGATGATGACCGACGAAAGCTACGGCACGCGGTTCAACCTCAGACTCGTTTATCAAGGCTCCGCCGAATCGGAAAGCCTCAGGTTCAACAAGCGTTTTCTTACCCCGATGAACCTTTCCGCCGTTCCCCGCTTTTTCAAGAACAGGTACAATCCCATTCACTTCGCCTTGATCCAGGTTTCTCCGCCCGACGAATTCGGATGGATGAACCTGGGCGTCTCCGTGGACATCACGAAAGCCGCGGCCCGGTACGCGGACATGGTCGTCGCCCAAGTGAATCCCCGAATGCCGGTCGTACAGGGCCACGGCTACATCCACGTCAACGAAGTGGACGTGATCGTCGAAAAGGAAGAAGAACTTATCACTGTCTATCCTCTGCCGGAATACGAATCCTCCCGTCAAATCGCCCAAATAACGGCCAATTTGATCGACGACGGTTCGACGATCCAATTGGGATTGGGGATCGCGTCGCAGGCCATTCTGGAGGCTTTGGCGGATAAAAACGACCTGGGCATCCACACGCAAAGCCTGATCGACGGTATGATGGCATTGATTCGCAAAGGGGTCGTCACAAACCGGCAAAAAGAAATCAACGACGGAAAGATCATCGCCAGCAACGCCGTCGGGACGAAAGAGCTTTACCGATTTTTGAACCACAATCCCTCCGTAGAGTTCCACACTTCCGACTATGTCAACAATCCCGCCGTTATTTCGCAGAACCATCACATGATCGCCATCAACGAAGCCGTCGCGATGGATCTCTCGGGCCAGGTGGCGGCCGATTCCCTGCCCGAAAACCAGTTCTCGGGCGTCACCGGAATGGCGGACTTCGTCAGGGGAGCCTCCCTCTCCCAAGGCGGAAAATCCATCGTTGTGATTCCGTCGACCAGTCCGGACAAAAAGACCAGCCGAATTGTTCCGACGCTGAACTGCCGCTCCGTCGTCCCTACCGACGACGTCTATTACGTCGTCAGCGAATTCGGGTCCGTCAATCTTTTCGGCAAGAACCTCCAGGAAAGGGCCATGGCCATGATCAGCATCGCCCATCCGGATTTTCGGGAGGAACTGTTTCAAAAAGCTCGGGAATCGGGACTGCTGGGCCGCGAACGAACGCTCAAGGAATCGCTTTTCGGCGTATATCCCTCAAGACTGGAGGAAACGCGAACCCTTAAAGGACAAAAAGTGTTGTTCCGGCCTGCAAAGCCCGTGGACGAGCGTTTGATCCAGGAACATTTCTACACGATGGACGAAAACGACGTCAGGTACAGATTCTTCCAGCTGAAAAAGTACTTTTACCGCAGCGAAATGGAAGGGATGTTCCAGGTGGATTACGTGAACAACCTTTCCATCGTCGCGATCGTCGAGGAAGGCGGTTTCGAGAAAATAATCGGTTTGGGCACCTATATGCTGGAAAAACCCGGACACGGCGCGGAAGTCGCGTTTTCCGTATCGAAGGAGTGGCAGGGCATAGGCATTGCCGGAATCCTCCAGTTCAAGCTGGCGGACGCGGCAAGGGAAAACGGAATCCCCTCTCTTGTCGCGCTTGTCGTTCCGAGCAACAAAGGAATGATCGGGCTTTTCAAAAAACTGCCCTACAAGATAACTTCATCTTACGAAGACGACGTTTTGGTTCTGACCTGCCATTTTCACGAACCGATAAAACGGGACTGACGACCAATTCAAACAGAATCTTTTGCGAATAAAAACAGAAACGCAAGGAGAAATCGATGGAAATCAACACAACGGAACACAATGGGGTCAATGTCGTTTCCATTGTCGGAAAAATAGACGCCTCCAACGCCGGCAAGGTTACGAAAGAACTGGATAGCCTGTTGCAGGAAGGCAAGTTTTTGCTCGTCGGAGATTTCGGCCAGGTCGATTATATCAGCAGCGCCGGTTTGCGGGTGATCCTGGCCGCCTTGAAATCCGCGCGCAACCAAAAAGGCGATTTTTCCCTGGCGAACGTGCGGGAAAATGTTCGCACCGTCCTTGAATACAGCGGTTTCACTCGTCTGATCAAACTCTATCCGGACGTCGATTCGGCCGTAGCCGCCCTGCGCGCGTCGGCCGTGGCATAGCCCCTCGCGGGCGTTTTGCGGAAGGGAAACAAATTCGTGCGAGGGAGAAACCGGCCCGGCCAACGCCCGCGAGGAGATAGAGCAACGGTTCGCGGCAACTCGTTGGCGGGCGTTGCGTTTGAAACCTGGGGTGATGAAAATCATCCTTTTGGAAGGAAAAGTTTTCATTTCTTCGTCCCATGGCAGGGTCGCGCCGATGTCCGGTAGCGCCGCCTTCCACGGCGGCGC
>CAZNTU010000276.1:0-6857 GCA_964575975.1 uncultured Desulfobacteraceae bacterium | reverse complement strand
GGGAGCTATTAGCTTTTAGCTATTAGGTGTTAGGATTTGGGAGTCGGAGAATCAAAAAACATCAATTCTTGAGAGGAGAAAAGAAGATGAATAACAAAACCATGTCGATGCTTGTTTCGGCCTTCGCGGCAATGATCGCGATCGCGTTCGCGTCCCCTGCGTTTTCGCAGACCGGGACGACGACCGACATGCAAATCCTGCGCGACAAAATCAAGGCGGACAAGAAGCTTCTGATCGCGTCGAACATGGAATTGACCGAGTCGGAGGCGAAGGGTTTCTGGCCCGTCTACGAGGCCTACCAGAAGGACCTGCTGGTCATCAACGAACGTCTGGCAGTCCTCGTCGATCAGTACGTGTCGGACTATGCCGCGGACGCCCTCACGGACGAGAAGGCCAAGAAGCTTGTCGACGAGATGGTCGCCATCGACCAAGCCGAAGCCAACCTCAAGACGACCCACGTTCCGAAGCTCAACGAGGCGCTGCCTTCGATTAAAGTCGCGCGCTACCTTCAGCTCGAAAACAAAATCCGGGCCGCAGTGAAATACGAAATCGCGGCCTCGGTGCCCCTCGTCCCGTAGAAAGAAAAAAAGGAGAAGAAAGCATGAAACGTAATTTCACGTTGGCCCTGCTGTTTTGGTTTCTGGCGGTTTCGCCCTGCTTCGGCGGCGACATCGAGAGCGAGGTCAAGGCGCTGCTGGAGAAGCACGGCAAGGCCTTCGGCGAACAGAACCTGGCGGGCGTGATGGAGGTGTTTTCCTCGGACGCCGATATCGTGCTGATGGGCACGGGCCCCGGCGAGCTGTACAAGGGAAGGTAGGGCGTAGCGGGGGCCTACTCTGAGTTCTTCAAGAACTTCGCCCCCGGGACGCTGACCCACGACTATTACTGGATGAAGGCCGGCTCCCAAAACGACGCGGCGTGGTTCATGGCCATGAGCCGGAATACGGCAAACGCCGGGGACGAAAAGAAGGAGTTCGGGGTCAACCTGTCCGGGTTCTTGAGGAAGGAGAGCGGATCGTGGCGTTTCGTCACGATGCATTTTTCCATCCTGTTCGAGGGCAAGGCGGACGAGGCGGGTCCCCGGACCGAGGCGAAACCAGAATAACAATCCATAGATGGATGCAAGGGAGGTCTTTTATGGACGAGGAACGCAATCCCGACCAGGCGGAGGAGGCACCCGACACGGAAGAGGAGCTTCTGTGCCGAAGGGATTTTCTGCTCGGTTTGAAGAAATGGTCGAAAGTGGCGATCGCGGCCGCCCTGGCGGGCGGCGCGTTGGCCGCTTCGAGCAAGGAATCCGACGCCGGCTCCGCCGGATGGATCAATCGCGGCGACGGGGGAAGAGCCTGGGTCAACGGGGGCGGCGGCTGGGTAAACAGGTACGGCGGCGGCGGAAGCTGGGGCAACAGGTACGGCGGCGGAGGCGGGGGATGGGTCAATCGCTACGGCGGGGGCGGCGCGGGCTGGATCAACCGTTGACAGGCGGTCCCGGTCGAAAACTCCCCCTCTCTCCTTTTTTTACGGGAGAGGGCGTTCAATATTTTTAACAATTTCGAAGGAGGAGTATTGCCATGAAGAAAATTATTCTGTTGCCCCTTGCAATCGTGCTTGTTTTTGCATCGACATCGTTTGCCGAGAAGTATTCCCTTGGAATGAGCAACTTGGCGCTTAAGGTGGACTACATAAGTTTCACCGAGGATGCATTCGACGAAATCGACCTCGACGAGGGCGTCTATGTGGGACTCGAATGGTACTATGCCCTTTTCCCGGATCTCTATCTCGGCCTTGAAGGAGGCTGGGCGACCGCGGAAAACGACGATGATATCGGGGATACCAATATCAATGTCGATATCGATGTTTATTTCATACCGATCGAGCTGAATCTGAAATATGCGTTCGAGTTTGCGCCGCAGTGGGTCGGAAGCGTGGGGGCCGGTATATCCTACAGCTATTTCGAAATCGAGGCTGACAGGATTGACGCCGATGCCGACGATTGGGTCTTTGGCGGACAGGTTTTTGCAGGGATCGATTACAATTTCCACGATCAGTGGTTCTTTGGAATCGAGGGGAAATACCAGTTCACGGACGATCTCGAATTCGACGACGTCGGAAGGGCTGACGTGGATGTCGATACGGATACAAGTGCGGACAACTGGAGAGTCGGCGCAAAGGTTGGCTTCGTCTTTTAAATCGCAAGGGCCCCATTCTGTTCCAGTTGTTGGAAAGCTGCAAGCTCAGAGATACTTTTCCAAGGGAAACAACGCGATGAACGCGGCGCGGATGCGCCGCGACCAGCCGACTTGAGGCTCTTTATCGTAAACTTTTTCCGGCGACGCGGCGCTTCCGCCCTCGTGCCAGCGGAGGCGACCGCGTTCGTCGAGGATTGGCCGCCTTGGCGGGTTCCATGTTCGCGACCCCGCAAGCGAAGTGGCCGAAGGAATAGTCAATACCTTAATCCGCATGCTTTTTTCATGGACTGGCCCAATTTTCTATTTTCAAACCATAAATCCTGCCGAATTCCTTTTCATTGTTCGTAACCAATATCAGATTGAGGCTAAGTGCATTCGCGGCGATCAACATGTCGTTACCCCCGATGATCAATCCTTTTCTTTCGAGGTTCGATCAGATATCTCCATAGGCGATCACGGCCTTTTTATCGAACGGCCTGATTTCCAAAATTTCGGCAAGTTCGCTTAACTTCGCGGTGTTTTCTTCGACCCGCTGCTTTCCTTTGCGCCGTTCATTAACTCGGCGAACGTAATGGCCGACATGGAAAGCTCCCCTGGCTGAAGACGCCGAAAATATTCCAGAACGCTCGCGGGCTTCTTCTTGATGATATAGATGCATATGTCCGTGTCCAACATGTACATCAAAATGCTTCCCGCTCCTGAACGTCCGGTTGCTAGCGGCCGTTTTCCATGAAATCGTCCGACAGTTCGGTCAAAAGCTCGAATGCGCGCGACAAGTCGCGAGGCCTTTTCTTCAGCACCACTTCGTCGCCCCTCCTAAAAATTTGAACTTCGAACGTATCGAACTGAAACTCCTTCGGCAATCTTACGGCCTGGGAATTGCCGCTTTTGAAAATTTTCGCAGTTTTCATGGATCCTCCTCGTTCCCATTAATGTATATACAAGTACATATATACAATCGACGTTTTTTGGCAAGGTTCAAGATATCGGACCAAACCACGAGCGTTAGCGGGCGTTAATGACTGATATGGCGTTAAGAAATCTTCCCTCGGAATACCAGTCCATATTTCACGCAATTCGTCCCGCTTTCCATCCTTGACGAATTCTCGGCACTTTGCCCAAATATTGTCGGGAAACCTTTTTTCAAAACCGACCTTGGCTTCATAGCAAGTGCTCGAATGCGGTTTCGAGGCCCCGTACGCATTTCGAGTATTGATTGGTACGCGTTTCGCATATTGATATGGACGCTGACAATCAAATATCAGTTAATTGGGAGCCCATTAAGGCGAGAATTTTATTTCCGTTCTCTTTGGGCATGGAAAGGGACATGGTTAAAATGAACCGACCGGGAGAACTTGATATTGAACAAACGACCGGAGTAGATCTGAAGGTGGTTCTTTCCGGCAGCTGGAAACTGTCGGAAGGGATTTCCTCTTCCGAGACGATCGAACGCGAGGTCCGGGCGAGCCGAAGTGTTCGAAAAATCGTTATAGATGCGGAACGGGTCAATGATTGGGATTCGGGGCTACTGACTTTTTTGGTCAGATTGCGAAATTTTTGCATTGCGGAGAAAATCGAAGTCGACGGGAAGGGATTGCCTCAGGGGGCGAAACGACTGCTGGAATTGGCGTCGGCCACCCCCGCGAAAAAAGACGCGCGCCGGGAAACGAAGCGGACCACTTTTCTGGTTCTCGTTGGAAACGAAACGGTCGCTCTGATTCGCTCGACCGGCGAATTGCTGGAATTCGTCGGCGAAGCGGTCGTCGCACTTGCCAAGTTGTTTCGCGGCAAGGCCAAGTATCTTAAATCCGACGTCGGGCTGTTCCTTGAATCATGCGGTCCCCAGGCACTGCCGATCGTCACGTTGATCTGTTTTCTGGTCGGTTTGATCCTCGCTTTCATCGGGGCCATCCAGTTGAAATTGTTCGGGGCGCAAATATACGTGGCGGACTTGGTCGGGATCGCGATGGTTCGCCTCATGGGCGCGATCATGGCCGGAATCGTCATGGCCGGACGCACGGGCGGGGCCTTCGCGGCGCAACTGGGGACCATGCAGGTGAACCAGGAGATCGACGCGTTGAAAACTCTCGGAATATCGCCGATGGAATTTCTGGTGCTTCCGCGAATGTTGGCTTTGGCGCTGATGATGCCGTTGTTGGCGCTCTACGCGAACGCGATGGGCATACTCGGCGGCGCGGTGGTGGGCGTAGGCATGCTGGACATAGGCGTGGTCCAATATTACAACCAGACCGTCAACGCGCTCAATCTCTGGCATTTCGGCATCGGCATTTTTTCCAGCGTCGTTTTCGGGGTGATCGTCGCGCTTGCCGGATGCATGAGGGGAATGCAATGCGGCCGAAGCGCATCGGCGGTGGGCGACGCTGCGACTTCGGCAGTAGTTACCGCGATCGTCGGAATTATCGTTTCCACCGCCCTGATAACGGTCCTATGCAGTATTTTAGGAATTTAGATTCATGGCCGAAAGACAAGCGCATATTACGGTACGGGATCTCACGATGGCGTACGGGGATTTCGTACTCATGCGGGACTTGAACTTTTCGATACTCAAAGGCGACGTATTCGTCATCATGGGCGGCTCCGGCTGCGGCAAAAGCACCATGATGACGGTCCTGATCGGCCTGAAATCCCCCGCGAAAGGCAAGGTGCTATACGGGGACGTGGATTTCTGGAACGCCGAACCGGACCAGCGCGACCGGATAATCCGCCGCGCGGGAGTGATGTATCAAAGCGGAGCGCTCTTTAGTTCCATGACGCTGGCGGAAAACATCGCCCTGCCGCTGCAACTCTACACGAACTTGAGCCCCTCCCTGATTCGGGAGGTGGCGGAACTGAAATTGTCGCTCGTGGGCATGGCGGGGTTCGAGGAATATTATCCGTCCGAAATCAGCGGGGGGATGCAGAAGCGGGCCGGTATCGCGCGGGCGATGGCGTTAGACCCCGAGATCCTTTTTTTCGACGAGCCGTCGGCCGGGCTCGATCCGGTCAGCGCGCGAAGGCTCGACGAGCTGATTCTGGAATTGAGCGAGAGTCTGGGAACGACCATGGTGGTGGTGACTCACGAGCTTGCCAGCATATTCGCCATTGCCAGCAACTCGGTTTTCCTGGACGCGTCGAAACGAACCATGACCGCGACGGGAGATCCGAAAACGCTCTTGGCGGAAACCCGCGATCCGGCGCTGAAGATGTTTTTGACCCGCGGGGAGAAGTCTTAGGAAGCTTTTCAACCTAGAGGAAGAAAAAAATGGCTAAACAAGCGAACAGAATGATGATCGGCGCTTTCGTGGTCGTAGCGGCAGCCATAGGCGCGGTCAGCCTGGTGATTTTCGGCGCGGGCGGAATTTTCAAGAAAACCCATGCCTACGTCATGTACTTCGACGGCTCCATCAAGGGCTTGAACGTAGGCGCGCCGGTGCTTTTCCAAGGCGTTCCGATAGGGTCGGTAACCAGCATCGTCATCAATACTCTCCCGGACGAACAAAAAGCGAGGATTCCGGTGACCGTGGAAATCGATCCGGAAAAATTCCGAATCGAAAAAGGCGGCGTGCGAAAAGACCCCCGGGAAAACCTCCCGAAACTTATCGACGCCGGCTTGCGGGCAGTGCTCGCCACTCAAAGCTTCATCACGGGACAGTTGATGATCGAGGTCGATTTTTATCCCGACACTCCGGTCGATCTGAAACATTACGACGACAAGCATCCGGAAATCCCCACCATCCCGTCCACGACCCAAAAATTGGTTCAGACATTCCAAAATTTGGACCTCTCGCGATTGGAAGAGAAAATGGAAGGGATACTGGAAGGTATCGAAAGATTTATCAACAATCCCGATTTGAGCGCCGCGGTGCATTCCCTGAAGGAAGCGGCGGAAGAATTGCACGTTTCGTTGAAAAATCTGGACGATAGAACGGAAATTATGACTACGGGCATTGACGAAACATTGGCGGACGTCCGAAAGCTTCTCGGCAACATGGACCGACAGATAGAACCTGTGGCGGACAACCTGAATCGAACCTTGGAAAGCTACGAAAAGCTGTCGCGCAACGCGGATTCGCGAGTGAAATCGTTGTCGGACGGCTTGGAAACCACGCTTGCCGACACAAGGGGGGTAATCTCCAAGGACGCTTCTTTCATCGTCCAAATGGAAAACATGGTCGGGGAAATTTCGGAGGCCGCACGTTCGATCGGGCGAATGGCCGATTACCTTGAACGACACCCCGAAGCCCTGCTTCGCGGGAAAGCGAATTATTCGGGAAATTAGGAGGAGCGAGAGGCAAGCGCATGAACCAAACCGTCAAATCTCCTTTAATCGACAACATCCTCAGGATTGTCGTCCTTTTCGTGATCATTGCCTGGTGCATCGGAATCATCCTCCCCTTTCTGGAACCCGCGATCTGGGGCGCTATCATTGCAGTCGTTATGCATCCCTTTTTCGTGAGGGTAAAGCGCTGGCTGGGGAACAGGAATATGTTGGCGGGAATACTGTTGACCCTGCTGATGTTCGTCGTCATTCTGCTGCCGACCACTCTGCTTGTCAGCTCGCTGATCGAGGGAATAGAGAGACTGGCGGCCCAGCTCAGGAATCAGACCATTGTGATCCCTCCCCCCGACCCGTCCGTGGCGGGATGGCCCCTGATCGGGAAGCCTGTT
>CAZNTU010000275.1:0-6865 GCA_964575975.1 uncultured Desulfobacteraceae bacterium | reverse complement strand
GAAATCGGTTTATCGCCTGCTGCTGAGAAGCGGAAAGGTCGCGAGGGAAAAGCTGGCGGAACTGGCCACCAGGGTCGTGGAGCAGGCCAGGAACCTTCACAGGCTGTTGGTGTGGGGCAATGGAAAAGATCGAAATTAAGGGCCTTTCCATCCGGGTCCTGCGCAGCCCCCGCCGCAAAACGGTAGAACTGAGCGTCGAACGCGACGGACAGATCGTCCTGCGCGCGCCCGAAAGCGCCGAACGGGAAAGACTGGAACGACTTGCGGGGGAAAAGCTGATTTGGATATACCGGCAGCTGGGTCGAAAAGAGGAAGCGCTGCACAGGCTTCCGAAAAAGGAGTTCGTTTCCGGCGAGGGATTTTATTATCGCGGGCGCAAATACCGTTTGAAACTGATCGACGAGCCGCAGGAGGGAAGAAAAGAGGAAAGCCTTGTTTTTCGGCAGGGGCGTTTTTGGATGCCCCGGGAACTCGCGGTCAAAGGCCGGGAAATCTTTGTGTGGTGGTACGGCAGGCAAGCCGGAGAGTGGATTTCGAAAAGACTTCGTCTGTTGCGGAACCGCGCGGGAGTCAAGCCCTCTTCCGTGGAAATCCGGGACTTGGGCTTCCGTTGGGGCTCCTGCACCCGGTCGGGCAAGCTGCTTTTCCACTGGCGCCTGATTCTACTTCCTCCCGAGCGAATCGACTATCTGATCGCGCACGAACTGGTCCATCTTCACGAACACAACCACAGCCCGGCGTTCTACGAACGTCTTAGACGCGCCGCGCCCGAGTGGGAACGCCAGGAGGATTGGTTGCGTTTGAACGGGGACCTGTACGATCTGTAGGATTGGCGGACGAGCGCGGACTCCCGATCCAGGATCTGATTTATTTCGGTAATCGAATGCCCAATTTGACAATCCATGGCGGCCAGGACGAGCGGGGAAAAGTTCGTGTACCTGCGCATGTAGATTCTGGAGTCGGGAGTCTCGCCAAGAATTTCGAGCTTTTTGAAACCGCGTTCCGTGTAGGCGTCCACGATAAACCGAACTTCCTTGGCGACGTGGCTTTTGACGGTTTTGTCCGAGTATTCGCCTTTCAACTTGTTCCGGAAATACTCCTGCCACTCTTCCCTCGTCATCGCCGATTCTTCCTTGAGAAGCCGGTTGAAAGCTTCGAACCACACGAGATTCCGGTAGGAACCGGCCCCCTTGTAATGGCGCCATTCGAGGACGCCCTGCCTTTCGAGAAAAATGTCGCGGGCGGCGACGGCCAATCCCTCGGGCGTGAGGGTTTGTACCCTCGGTCTGATCAACCCCATTGCCGTGCCGATGCTCACGAGGCTTTCCACCTGCCTGTCGGCAAGACCGGTATCCTCCTTCAACTCTTGGCGGTTGATTCGCTTGGATTCCCTTCGCTCGAGAAGGCAATTCAATATGCGAGAGAGCTGTTCGAATTCCAGCGGATAGCTGTTGCTGACTTGCAACTTTCGTTGGACAGGCTTGGATATCGACGAATCTTTCGGTGCCGGGCTCTCTTTCTCGGACTCCGTCCCGACTTCCATTGTCGAGGCTTTGCCTTCGTCAACGGGTCGCCGATCAGGAAACAAAGATTTGTCAGGCTTCTCCGCTTTGTCCGCGATCGAACCGGGGACAGGCGGTCTCGGAACGGTTTCGCCGACCGGCTCTTCAAAGAGCTTCAACTGGGGATCTTTCGCTCCCTTTTCCGCCGATGCCGGCGTATCCGAAGGGAGAGACCCTGTTTTGACATAATTGACGGCCTTCAAAAGGGCTATTGACGACTCGCCGATACCTTCGACTCTGGCAAGTTCGGCGCCCGAAGCGGATAAAACCTGTTCAAGGCCGCCGAAAACCCGAATCAACTCTTTCGAGAGAGACCCGACATCCTTCCGCCCGATCGAATAGGAGAGAAGCAGCTCCAGCAACAAATCGCCGGAGATCGACCCCCCATCGGCCTTCAGGAAACGTTTTCTCAGTCTTTGTCTGTGTCCGGCTTTTCCTTCCGAATTCATAAATTTTTCCCGATAGTCGCAATTAAATATTCAAATACTCGGTACGTAAACATCAAATCGAAATCGATGTCAATTGCATACCGAGAAAAATTTGAATAATCGAGATTCCCATCGAACCAACCTTGCCAAACGATAGCGGAACCTTTACTGTGAAAACAAAAAGGATGCTTAGGAAGGGAGGTCCCGGCTATGGAAAAGAAGCCAAACCACAACAGCAAAGTCGCGAATGTGGACGATATCCCCGATCGACTTCACGAGATATTGAACGAAATCCGTCTCGGCAGGGAAATCGTTTTGACGGAGCACAATAAAATCGTGGCGAAAATCGTGCCGGTCTCGAACGAGGACGAACCCGAAAAATGGCCCGATTTTTACGGGAGAGCCATCGGCATATTTGGAGAATCTCCAAAATCGTCCGCCTGTGACAGCCTCACGGAGACACGGGAGGAAAGGTTTTGAAAATATATTTCGACACGAGCGCGATCATCAAACTGTATTACCCCGAACCGGAATCCGAAAAGCTGTCAAAATGGACTGTCGAAAACAGGGTCGTAATTCCGATTTCACCCTTTCATCGCCTTGAAATGAGCAATGCTTTCGCTTTGAAAGTTTTCCGCGGGGAAATAACCGACCGGCAATACGACGGACTTATGGAATGTCTTGCCGCAGATCGTACGTCGGGTATCATAGACGATTTGCATGCCGACTGGAATCGGGTTTTCGACAAGGCGGCCGAAATCGCCCGAACGCATACCCCCGGGCTTGGAAACCGTTCGCTGGATATCATGCACATTGCATTGGCGGCGGAAACCGGCTACAAAAAGATCGTCACGTTCGACAATCGACAACTGAAGCTGGCGATGGCAAACGGATTGGAAGTTCTAGAAATTTAGCATTACGATGATCGCGTATCAAACACGAATATTACTCGGACCAACTTAAAGTTAACGTTTTTGACTTGAGGACGGCCAAATGCCGTCATCCGGGAAATCAAATGTCAAAATAAGCAGGACGGCATAATAGAAAAGCACCGGCTGAAAAAGATCGTCCAGTTCATGAAAGAGGTCGAGATGGCGGTGGTGGTCAGCGCCGAGGCGGGGGAGGAGGAAAAGTTCGAGGCGCAAAAGCTCGACATCAAGCCCCACAGGAAACGCATGGACCGGGTGGACGAGCATGGCCACGACATCGAGTACAACTTCAAGGACCCGGAGCATCCGCTTCGCCTGGTCTTCGTCTGCGCCATGTGGCTGACCGGCTTCGACGCGCCCACCTTGTCCACCATATACCTGGACAAGCCCATGCAGGACCACACCCTCATGCAGACCATCGCCCGGGCCAACCGGACCACGTCCTTCCAAATCAACGGCGTGGCCAAGAACAACGGCGAGATCGTCGATTACTACAACGTTTTCCGCAACCTGAAAAAGGCGCTCAAGGACTACGCCGCGGGAGGCGAGGACGCAGGAGAAACTCCGGTGGCGGACAAGGCCCAACTGTTCCGTCTTCTGGAAGACGCGCTGGAACAGGGGCTGGTCTTTTGCTCGGAGCATGGAATCGACTTGGAGGCGGTCCTGCGGGTCCCAGGCGTGTTCAAGAACATCGGCCTGTTCAACCAGTACGCGAACATCCTCCTGGGCGCGGGCGATCTGCGCAAGACGTTCAACGTGTACGAAAACACCGTTTCGTCCCTGTACGAGGCGTGCAAGCCGGAAATCCTCGACAAGGACATGCGACTGGTGGCGGTGTTCCAGTACCTGCGGGGAGTGATGGAAAGCATCGTCGAAAAGACGGACATCGAAGAGGCTTCCCGGCGCGTCTCCGCGCTTCTGGACGAAAGCGTGGTGGTGGACAAGCCCGACGATTTCGTCGCGGCCCAGAAAAAAAGCGGATACCAGATCGTCCAGACCGGCAAGACCTGGAACCTGGCCAAAATCGATTTCGAAAAGCTGAAGCAGGATTTCCGGCACGCGCAGTACAAGAACATCGAGATCGCCGACCTGCAAGCCTTCATCCGGAAAAAGATCCTGGAGATGCTGAAGAAGAACTCCACCCGGACCGCCTTCGCCCAAAAGTTGCAGGAGATCGTGGACGCCTACAACGCGGGGGCGTCCTCGACGGAAAACTACTACGACGAGCTGGTCCGGCTGACGAAGGAGTTGAAGGAGGAATAGGAACGCCACATGCGGCTGGGCCTGAAGGACAACGAGCTGGAGATCTACGACCTGTTGAAAAAGGAAAAGATGACCGCGACGGAGGAGCAAAAGGTCAAGCTTGCCGCCAAGGCCCTCTTGAAACGGCTTCTGGAGGAACAGCCCAAAGTGCTGGTGCAGGATTGGCACCGGGATACCCAGACCCGGTCCGCGGTTCGCTCCGCCGTCGAAGAGGTTCTGGACGACCGACTGCCCCGAACCTACGACCGAGGGCTTTTCAAGGAAAAATGCGACAACGTCTTCGATCTGATGCTGAAAAACGCCGACAGCGGCCAAAAGTGGGCCGCGTGATTCGAAAGGAGGGCGACCCGCCATGGCCAGACGCATCGCCGACCTTCCCAAGCACGACCGTCCTCGGGAAAAAATGCTGAAAAGAGGGCCTTCCGCCCTGTCCGACGAGGAGCTTGCCGCCGTGCTTCTGGGCTCGGGCGTCCAGGGCCACGACGTCATGAGCGTCGCCGCGAGAATCGTCCGCTTGATGGACGACTGCAACGGAAGACCCCGAATTTCCGATTTGGTGAAACTGGAGGGCGTCGGACCGGCCAAAGCCGCGTTGGTGGCCGCCAGCCTGGAATTCGCCCGCCGCCGAATCCGTCTGGAAGGCCTCAAAATCCAGACCCCCGCGGACGTGCTTCCCCTGGTCCGCCACTACGCCGACCGAAAGCGGGAACACTTCATCTGCGTCTCCCTGAACGGCGCCAACGAAGTCGTCACCCACCGCGTGGTCACCATCGGGCTCGTGGACCAGACCCAAGTCCACCCGAGGGAGGTGTTCGCCGACCCCATCGCGGACCGCGCCTCGGCGGTCGTCCTGGCGCACAACCATCCTTCCGGCGACACATCCCCCAGCGAATCGGATGTGGAACTGACCCGGAGGCTCCGGGACGCGGGCGAGATACTCGGCATTCCCGTCCTCGACCATATCGTTTTCGGCCCCAAAGGGCATTTCAGCTTTCTGGAAAACAACTGTCTGTAGCTATTTTGGGGATTTTTACGCTTGGCATTTTGTTCCTTCTTCTGGTAGTGGGTCGAACCAGTTGACGGGGCGCGATTCCCCCCTTGAGGGGGGTCAATGCTGTTGACTTAAGGATCGAGCCAAAGGGAATATAAAGTAACGCTATGAATTTATTGCATAATGGGTTGATAACGCATGTGTTTTTTGATACTAAAGTCGTATGAATTGCGCGCGAAAATTTATTTCTTTTTATTTCCGAAAAGGAGGCCAAGATGGCACAGCTTTTGCTTGAAAATTTCATGCCAACCCCTTGATTATTTTAATGAATTTTTAAAAATCATTCCTCGGGAACTCGACCCGGATTTAAGCGTTTCTCCGAAGGATTTTTCCGGAAACAGACAACTTCCATTGGCGAAAACGGTCGTTTTGACGCTCTCCCTTGTGTCGAGCGGTTCGAACCAAGGGGTTGACATCAAAAACGGCAAGTTTTTCAGGGACGCCCGCAGAAGCGGCCTGTGGCCCGACGCCCGGGCCGTCCACAGAAGCGCCGTGACCAAGGCCCGAAGCAAAATCCCCTGGCGGCAGTTCGAAAAACTCGCCTGCGAGTCGGCCGGGCTGGCCCGCGAGTTGTTTCCCGAAAACGACGAAGTCTATTTGTGGCACGGCATGTCCGTGTTCGCGTTCGACGGCTCGAAGTACAACCTTCCGGCAACGGACGAAATAAGGGCGGAGTTCGACCCGGACAGCGGACTTGGAAATCCCGGAAAGGGGCACTGCCCCCAATGTCTCGTCTCCACCGCCTACGATGTCTTCAGGCGCCTTCCGGTGGCAAGAACCGCGGTTCCGCTGGCAGGCTCGGAACGCGAGGAACTCAAGAAGCCGATGCCTTGGATTCCCGAAAAAAGCGTAAGTCTGTTCGACAGGGGCTATCCGAGTTTCGACGTTTTTGACTGGCTCGGGGCCAACCATTCCGGCTATTGGTTGTTCAGATGTCCGGCAACCCGCACCTTTCCCGCCGTGGAAAAGTTCGTCGAATCCGGCAAGCAGGAAACCGTCGCATACATCAAGCCCTCGAACAAGGCGAAGCAAAAGGTCGAGATAAGCAGGCGCCACAGTCTGAAAGCGGTGAAGGCAAGGATTGTCAGACTCGTCAGCCCGGATGGCGAAGTTTCCGTGTTGTTGACCAATCTGTTCAACAAGAACAAGTATCCCGCGGACGAGATAGTCGGTTTGTATTTCAAGCGCTGGAGAGTCGAGGAATACTACAGGGACGAGAAAGTGACGTTCGAGATCGAAAGATTTCACAGCAGAACGGTCAACGGCGTCCTTCAGGAGCTTTACGCCGCGATGGCGGCCAGCTTGATAGCGAGGTGCCTGATGGCGTTGTCGAACAGGTTCCTTCTGCCGGAAAATCGGGAATGCCAGTTTAAAAACGCCGCCATGGCCGCGGCCGCCGAAGCTTTTGTACTCGTGCCCGACGAACCCGGCAGGGCCTTGGAAATTTTCAAGGAACTTTTGCGCGAGATCGCGCAAGTCAAATATTATAGACCATTGGAGCTTCGATCCTCCCAGCCGAGGGTCAACAAGCGTCCCGTAAACAAATGGCAGGACAAAAAAATCCAGAGGCTTGCCGCTTGATAAGATGCAAATATTGTAACGCAGTACCCCGCCCGAGTTGCAAAATAGTGT
>CAZNTU010000274.1:0-6954 GCA_964575975.1 uncultured Desulfobacteraceae bacterium | reverse complement strand
TGTTGTCTCGAAATATTTTGAAAAAATTTGTTGACATTAGCCTGGTACTCTACAAGCCGCGGATCGGGCGTCGGAGAAATCTTCGAACCGAACCTGCGGGCGCCGACAGGCACGGATGTGCGCGGTTCGGTTTCGGCGTGTTTGTTTTCTTCCGAGGCACTAACGGGTAAATCGAAAACAGGAATTTTATGGTGCGAAATGAAACAATCGAGATTGCCTCCGAACTGAGCATAGAATTCGATTGTCTGATTTCCCCGGTAATTTATAAGGAGGACGAACTCGAACTCAACCGGCATTGCAAAACCTTGTTTGCCCAAAACCTTGCCGAAGAAGGAGTCTAATTATTATGACCGACAACCAATATCATAGTCGTCGTATTTTTCTGTGGGCAATGCTGTTCGCTCTATTGCTCGGCGCGAATGCCGCAGCTCAGTCGCCGGGGCTGTTGTATTTGCAACAACAGCAAAAAGCGGAGGCGAGTTCCGCCGATAAAGCGACGGAAAAGCCTTCCCGGGAGAGCGGCAAAGTTGGAGCCGTTTCCGAAGAGGGGCCGGCGAACGAGAAAAAAAACGAAGGACGCTTGCTTGTCCGGGCATTCCTGGCGGCCCATTCCACGGCGGAGAGACTGGGACAAAGGGCGAGGTTTCTCGTCTCGGGAATCGAGGCCGCCCCCGGAGAGCTGAAAGCGGCGGCGGACAACCTGTTGAAGGACCAAAAGCCCGACTATCTCTACGAAACGACGCTTCCCGTCCTCCTGATCGTCCTGTTCGGCATTTTGTGCCAATACCTGGTCGGGCTGCGCATGAGGGACTTGTACGACAAGGCGGCGACGGTTCCTCCGTCGGGCGTTTTCAACAAAATGTGGAGGGTCCTGCTGCGCTTCTCCCTCGACCTTCTCTTGGCGCTGGTCTACGTGTTCGCGACCTTCGCGGCCTTCCTCTTCGCCTACGAACAAAACACGTTCCCGTATTTCTTCGCGGCGGTCGTGCTTCTTTTCACCTATTACATGAAGGCGATCGCCATTTTGCTCCGGACGCTGTTTTCGCCCGGCGCCCCCGCGCTCAGGCTGGCGCCGTTGCAGGATTCCGACGCCGGAAGCTTGAGCAACTGGATCATGGCGAGCGCCTCGACGGCGATCGCCATCGGCGGCGCGGCGGCTTTGTTCCGGAAACTGGGGGTAGGCGACGCCGTCTATCTCGTGCTTTACAACGTCGCGGGCGCGGCCGTGGTGCTGCTGACCGTTTTCATGATCTGGAGCGGCCGCCGGCGCGTGACCCGGCTGATTCGCGAAAATTGGCTCTCCCGGCAGGCGAACGTCACTCCCCTTGCAGAAAAGATGGCGGAAATATGGTATTTTCCGGCTATCTTGTACACCCTTGCGATCGGCTTCTTCTGGGAAATCGGGATACTGCTCGAAGAGGACAACCTGGTAAACAGGCTGATCGCGAGTTTCCTGTGCGCTCCGCTCTATATTCTCGCGGACCAGTGGGGACAGAAGCTGTTAAGCCTTAGTTTCCAGCGCTCGACGATTCCCTTGAGCGAGGAGCCCGAAAAGCCGGCCGAAGCAGCCGTGGAAATCGAAAAGGCGGTTGCGGCGCCCTCGGCCGCCGAAAAGCCGGAGCCGGAGCCGGACGACTCAGAGGAAAACGGCTGGGACGACGACAAGAGAAGGCCGGTCTTCGACGCTCGGGTTTTCATGCCGCAATCGTATCTCGAAAGGAACCTGCCGTTCGTCCGTAAACTCTTCAGAATAATGCTGGCGGGTCTGGTGTTTTTCTCGGTCCTGAGGCTTTGGGGCGTGGACTGGACGTTGGGAAGGGCCTTTACGCAGGCGGCCGTCGGAATTCTGATCAGCCTCGTCCTGGCCTATCTGGCGTGGGAGTTCGCCCGTTCCTACATCGACAGGAAACTCGAGGAGGAGAGATTTTTCGACAGGGAGGACATGGAGGAAGGCGGCGCGGGAGGCTCCCGCATCGGGACCCTCCTTTTTCTTCTCAGAAAATTCGTAATGATAATGCTCGTTTTAATAACCGCGATGACGGTACTTTCCAGCCTGGGGGTCGATATCGGCCCCCTGATCGCGGGAGCGGGAATCGTGGGAATCGCTATCGGCTTCGGCTCCCAGACCCTCGTCAAGGACATCATTTCGGGAATTTTCTTTCTGATCGACGACGCTTTCCGGGTCGGCGACTACGTGGACGCGGGCGGCCTGAAGGGCATGGTCGAACAAATTTCCATCCGGTCGCTCCGGTTGAGGCACCACAGGGGGCCGGTCCACACGATTCCCTTCAGCTCCCTGAAACAGGTCACCAACATGAGCCGGGACTACATCATCGAGAAGCTGAATTTCCGGGTGCGCTACGACACCGACGTGGACAAGGTCAGGAAAATCGTCAAGAAGATCGACCAGGAGATTTCGAAGGACCCGGAAATCGGCCACAAGCTCCTCGACAGGATAAAGTCCCAGGGCGTGCGCGAATTGGACGACTCCGCCATGATCATGAGAGTCAAGTTCAAATGCATTCCCGGAGAGCAGTTTATCATCCGAAGGGAAGTCTTCCGGCTGTTGCAGGAAAAATTCAAGCAGGCAGGCATCGAGTTCGCCCACAAGAACGTGACCGTCTATCTGCCCCCGGACGAATCCCGCGGTTCGGGCAACGGTCCGGCCAAGCTGGACGAAAGGATCGCGAGAGCGGCCGGAGCCGCGGCTCTGTCCGCCGAACAGGAGGAGCAGCAGGCGCAAAACTTGAAAGATACGGCGGCTTAGGATAGAGAAGTTTCAGTTTTTTCGAATCACCATTTTTTGTGGAAATCGCTTGAGAAAGGAGATCTTGATGAAATCAATTTGTGTGTTGGTTGTCCTATTTTCAATTTTAGTGTTTTCCCCCGCTCTGAAAGCGGAAGACAATTCATGCTGGATAGTCGGTTCCCCGCAAGACGACGTATGGGTTATCGTCTATGACGCCGACGCCGAGGGAAATCGCGGTAATGTTATCTGGAAAGGCAAGGTAGAGGCGGGGAAAGAGCAAAAGATCGTCTCCACCGACGGACATATTCGATACGAATATACCCGGGAACAGCATCAACCCTACGAAGGGGATAAAGCGGTCGGTTGCCTCCAGCAAAGAAGAATAAGGGTTGACTAAAGCAGAGTACTATTCACTTGACGCCGGACGGACAGGCTATGCTGAGGTTCGACTGCAATCGCGGAAGCGGGAAGTATACGATTTCTGAGGGCGAACTTTTATCCGGTCCGCTGATGTCCGCCCGAATGGCGTGTCCTCAGGACTCTCTGGATATACAGTCCGCGCGGACCGGCAGGACGAATCATTTTAAAGCATTTTCAATACAACTTACCTGATCGATAACCAGTGCGTTCTGGGGATGCGGAGGAGGAGACACACAGGTAAAAGCATCCAATACGACGATGGGCCAGGAGTTGCAGGATTTGAAAAAGGCGTTTGACGAGGGGATTATCACGGAGAAAGAATTCGAAAGGGCCAAAAAGGAAATTCTTAAAAAATACGACTGAAAAACGAACGATGAAACGAGGTAAATTGATTAGAATTCCCGGCATCCCGAAAAGCTGCCTTTATCGAAAATACAAACAAAATTTGAAAAGGAGCCCCATGAAGAATTATTTGAACTGGATTTCAGCTACTGTTTTGATTTGCGCGTTGGCATTTGTATCCGGATGCGGCGGCCGACAAACGCAACCGACCCCGACGCCCTTCTCCATTCCGCGATTTGACGCTGCGAAGCACAACGCCAAAGTGGACGTTTTTACGGTGCTGTTCGACGGATCGTCTTCCATGTCCTCGGAATATCAAGGAAACATGAAGTTCGATATCGCTCGAAACGTTGTCCTGGCAATGAACCGATCGATTCCCGAGCTTGGCTACACCGCCTGCCTGAGAAGTTTCGGTCCGCCCGACGGTTCCAACCGGGACACGATTCTGATGTACGGACCCGAAGTCTATTCCATCGTGAAATTCGGAAAACAAGCGGAGAGTTTGGCCGGCCCTGCCGGAAACACACCGATCGGAAAGGCTGTCGAGGCTTCCTTGAAGGACCTCGAGAACGTGATGGGCGACAAGAAAACGGCCGTGATCATCGTCTCCGACGGGAAAGATCCTATTCACGACCCCATGCCTGCGGTAAGAAACTTCAAGCAAGCCAACCCGAACGCCTGTTTCTATACGGTTTTAATCGGCGACGACAAGGGGGGCAAGGCGCTTTTGGAAGGCATTGCCGAAGTCGGTCAATGCGGCTTCGCGACAACTGCCGACACCATCTACAGCGAGATCGGCATGACGAAATTCGTGGAGGACGTATTCCTGACCGAAAAGCCCGCCTCCGCTCCTCCCCCGCCGGCAAGGACCGAGCCTTGCATAGACGGAGACAACGACGGTGTTTGCGACGACGCGGACCGCTGTCCCGGAACCCCGGCCGGCGCCAGGGTTGATCGGTTCGGGTGCTGGGCGCTCGGGGATGTCCTTTTCGAATTCGACAAATCGGCCGTAAGGCCGGAAGCCTACCCGCTGTTGAACGAAGTGGCCGATATCCTGAAGCGCAACCCCGGTTTGCGCGTGGTTTTCGAAGGCCATACCGATAGCGTCGGAACCGTGGAATACAACCAGGGCCTCTCCGAAAGAAGAGCCGGGGCGGTTATGGAATACATGCTGAAAAGCGGCATTCCCTCCGGCCAAATGGGGATGGCCGGCTACGGAGAATCGCGTCCGAGGGCGAGCAACACTACAAAGGAAGGCCAATCTTTGAACCGCCGGGTCGAAATAACCCCGCAAAAATAGTTTCGACCGGCGAACACACAAGTCGAAGATCCATCCCGCTCGTTGAACGTTGTTTTTCAGAGAACGGTTAGAATTTTTCAGGAATTGGAATCACAATAGGAACGTAATATCGAAGGGTTGCGGACGTTTATCCGCAACCTTTTTTTTGTACGACCCGAATCCTATTCCCCCTCATATCAGAAACTTCGTGAGGCAGCACGAAAAAGAAAATTCTTGTCCTCAAGTTCCAGGTCTGGTTTCTCCCCCAAACGGGTGATGACAGATGCGTTCTTTTCATGTACTTGAATGAAAATCGTTCGGCGTCGGTTTGCATCGACAGGAACATCAGCCGCCGATTTAACGATGGAAATCAGGCTTATCTTTGAATACATGGAAAAGGGGGCAAATGCGCATGGATGAAATCGTTCGGTCGTACGGGAAACGGGTGGGATTTTCGCAAGAAGAACTAGAGCGCTTCCACGAGGAGGGCCATCGTGTTCGTCATGTACGGCGGCTTGCGGCGGCTGCGGCTCTCTATACGATAGAGGCGGAAGTGGTAAAGGCTCGGCACTGCAATTCGGGGCACGCGGAAGGGCAAAAGATTGTCCTCGACGTGGACGGCAATTTAATCGCCAAGCTTTGCCCGAAAAAGATGTGCGTCTATCTGGTCTCCCAGCTGGCCATACCGGTCGCGCAAATCAACGAGCGGCTGAGCGAAGGCTTGCCCCCCGAAGATTTTCACTTTATGCGCCATGTCCGTTGTCCGGATGCGGGAGTGGAATGCTTGGGGTTCGGAGAGGTCATGCTGAGGGTTCGGGTGATTCCCCGGGAAAAGTGAAACCGGGTTCCCGTAATCCGGAAAAGCTGCGAACATTTCGAGGACAATTATGTGCAACATTTGCGGCAATCCAAATCTTGATTTCAGGTACGTTTCCGGAGAAGTTCCTTTATACGTCCGAAACGAAATCGAACGCCATCGGCTTCGCCCCGGCATTCAAGTAAATATCCGGCGTCACCGGGCGCATGGTGGCCTATCCGAAACCTGGGAAGTACGGAGCCGGACCGTTATGTTGGATTTTGTCGTTTCCGGCGAGTATTCCTGCAAGTTTTTGGGCGGGAGGAGGATTATCGAAAAAAGCCCGGGATTCTCGTGCATATCCTACTTCCCCGGCCATACATTGCGGATGGTCTATAAAAAGGAAGAAAAAGTTCGCTGGCTGGGAATTCTGATCGACAAGCCCGCCTTGCTGGATTTGATTTCCGATGCTTGCGCCAAGGGCGCGGACCCTTTGCGGAAGGTTCTGGAAACCGACCGCGTTGCCGAGCCCTTTTTCCAAAAAGCGCCGACAGCCCCCGTATCATGCGCGATAATGAATCAAATATTCGATTGTCCTTACAAAGGCTCTTTGGGAAGGCTGTTTCGCGAAAGCAAGATGCTCGAACTGCTTTCGACCGGGTTGTCGATCCATTTGATAGGGCAAGGAGACGCATCCCGAACAATCTCCCGGCGCGACGTGGACAAACTGCACTATGTCCGGCGCATGCTCTCCGAATCCTTCGAGGAGACGCCGACCCTTTTCGATTTGGCAAAGCGGGTTGGGATGAGCGAAACAAAGCTGAAACGAAACTTCAAAGAGTATTTCGGAATTCCCGTTTTCCGAATGTATAAGCAAGTTCGCATGGAAACCGCCCGCGAGATGCTTCTTTCGGGCGAATGGAACGTTACGCAGGCCGCAGTCGAAGTCGGGTATTCCAGCTTGAGCCATTTTTCCCAGGCTTTCCGAAAACATTTCGGGATTTCGCCGAAGCATATCGGAAAGAAAGGATTGTGAAAGCGACGGATTTTGGCGGGAATTTTCCGGTCTCCTCCAAAACTAACCATTGAAATTCGCAAAAACGCGAACAAGGAAGCTTGAATGGCAGATTTAATCGACGGCATCTATTTTCAAGAGTTATCCGAACAAAACCCAATAGAAGTATGTCGAAGAGCATTGTGCTCTTACGACGATACCGACAAGAGCTACACCATATCCATATGGGACGGCGAGTATAAAATCCACCCTCGCCAGTCCCTGATCGAGCGCGGCAAAGAAGGGCGCGAAAGGCTTCATCTGGGGTGACGAAAATTGCGGTATAAACCGCCTAAATTTTTCATCCGAGAACT
>CAZNTU010000273.1:0-6984 GCA_964575975.1 uncultured Desulfobacteraceae bacterium | reverse complement strand
CGATGGAAAAGACGAACACCAGGTACATGACCGCCAGAAAGACGGGAATGCTCCATATTTTATGAAGCAAAACGTCGTCTATTTTGTCCGTGGCGGATCTCGCGGCATTCTTGCCGCGCCGCACGGCTTTGGACGCGATGCGGCCGATGGTCGAATAGCGGCTGTCGGCGATCAGGACGTCAAGATCCTCGTCCAGCCTGCCTTCGATTTCTTCGCGAATCCTCCACGCCATGCGAACTATCCGCGCGCTCGTCCGGGTCGCGGCCCAAGGGTCGCCCTCAAGAAGCCTTAGCGCCAGCCACCGGGGATCGACGCTCCGGTCCCGGACGGACGATTCGATTTGCTCCGCCAGCTTTTTGACGCCGGCGACGATTTCGGACGGATAGGGTATCGAAACGCCGCGAGGGGACGGTTTCGACGCAAGCGCGGTCAGTATGGCGACTTTCAGGTCCCCGATTCCCTTCTTGCGGGTCGCCATGATCGGGACGACCGAACACCCCAGCCGGTCCGCCAACCGTTCCGTAAATATCTCGATGCCATGGCTTTCGACGACATCCATCATGTTGAGCGCCAAAAGCACGTTCCTGCCGGTCTCGATCAACTCGAGCGTCAGGTACAGCCCGCGCTCCAAGTTGACCGCGTCGATGACGTTCACGATCAAATCCGGCTCCTCGCCCGACAGGTACGCCGCAGCCACCTTTTCGTCCTCCGAGTGCCCCGTCAGACTGTATATGCCCGGCAAATCGACCACCAAAACACTCGCGTCCCCGCAATTCAAAACGCCGGTCTTCTTTTCCACGGTAACGCCCGGCCAGTTTCCGATGCGCTGCCTGGCCCCGGTCAACCCGTTGAACACCGTGCTTTTTCCGCAATTGGGATTTCCGGCTAAAGCGATCGTCCTCTCGGTCATGTTCCCGTCCTTTCCACGTATACCGTTTCGGCCTCGCTTCTTCTGAGGCTCAGGCCGAATCCCCGGACCATTATTTCCATCGGGTCCCCCAGTGCCGCGTACCTCAAGACTTGCAAAGAAACTCCCGGAGTGACTCCCATGGCCAGAAGCTTTTTTCGATACACGCGATTTTCCTTGGAAAAACCCCTGACGACGGCCGATTCGCCGATCTCCAGGTCGCTCAGCAACACTTTCATGGATGGATCCTCTTCTCTCCCTCGGTTGACCCGGTTTATAGACAGGGGACCACGTAGATGTCCATGGCCAGCCTGCCTCCCAGAATGTAGCGGCTTTCGGACTTTCGGATCACCACGGAGCCGTTGGATTTTCGCCGGACCACCAGGATTTCGTCCCCGATGTTGATA
Source organism: uncultured Desulfobacteraceae bacterium (assembly GCA_964575975.1). Lineage (GTDB taxonomy): Bacteria > Desulfobacterota > Desulfobacteria > Desulfobacterales > SKZT01. The sequence goes on along the minus strand of CAZNTU010000273.1, from coordinate 5,670 downwards.
GACCGGCAGATGAGTTTCAATTGCATTTCCCCCTCCCCTTTGATCGAAACGATGCGAACGGATTCTCCGTCCGAAGCCAGAAACAGCGGAAACAGCGGCCGGCGTTTGGGTTTGTCCGAAGTCCGCATTGTCTTTTTCTTGAACAGCATATCATTCCTCCTACATTCCGATCGCCAGCGATTTCAAAATGCGATCAACCGGATCGATATCGAACTGGTTGATGAAAATGGCGAAAGAAGCGAAACCCAGCACGGCCACACACTGCCATGGCTCGGGCCTGCGGTCGGCGTGATCGCCCCTCCGGCTTCCGCAGTCGCCGCCTCCAAGCCTGCCGTATACGACGTGCATATAAAGGGCCACGAAGGGCATCGCGAAAATCGCCGCCCACCATCCCAGAAGCACGACCGCGAGCATGGAAGGCAGCCAGACCGTCCAAAGACAAACGCCTGCGGCCGTCGCCCTCCCGGATACTCGATCCAGGCTTTCCAGGAGCGAATCCGTCACTGTGGCGTCTTTCTCGGCGAAAACGAAAAAGGAAAACGAAAAAATGACGCTGAAAACCACGGCGGGAATTCCCATCAGCACGAAACCGCCCAAAACGATGAAAAAAAACATGCACAGAAGGCCGATCCATCCTGCGAGCTTTCTCCACGCCCTCCGGTACGCCTCCAGTACGCAAATCCGCTTGTCCGCCAGCCACTGGAAAACCGCGCCGTGGGTCCAGCACGCGGAAACGAAGAGCAATATAAAAAGAAGGAAGGACGCCGTCGCCTGGGCCGCCGAAATATCGCCGGTCGCGCCGTCGAACCGTTCGCCCGCCACGATGAAAAGGCGATACAATTGCAAATGCCCCAGAAATATCAATAGGATTCCGGCCAGTTGCCTCCAGCTTTCGGAAAAAGAGGCCCTCGCTTCCCCGAAAACCGAGACCGGGGACAACGAACCGGGATTGTTTCCTTCGACGGCGGACCGGGTCGCCGGTGCCGCGTTCGGCTCGATCCCGGCCTCCGGCTTCGACACCGTTGTTTTCCGGACCAAGGCGTTGACACCGCCGCACGAACGGCATCGATAACGGATCGCGCGCTCGCAAAGTATCCTGCGATCATAGCGATATCGCTTTCCGCAATATTCGCAGGCGGTTTCGGCGTATGCCCCCCGAGTCGCGACCCCGGACGTACTGGCCGCCGAAGCGCTCGTCGTTATTTCTTTGTTCGCAGTCTCCATTGCCGACAATCTCCATACGATTAGAGGAGCTTGGTTTCGATTCCGGCCGCCGCAACTGCAAACGCGCGGCTTTCGGAACGGCCTAGTCGAAACCAAGTCCGGTTCGAGTGACAGGACCGCCAGAGCGGCGGTCGTCCAGGCAAAAAAAAAGGCGCGCGCCGAGCGGTATTCGCCGCTGCCGGCCGCACCTTCACTTTCTTCGCATCCCGCATGGATCGAAGAACGTAAGACGTTCGCCGAAAATTAGAGATTTCTAATTCTCGACCGGAGGTCTAACTCTCACGAATCGCGGCTTTTGTCAAGTTTTTTTCTCGCGACTTTCCCAAATCGCGGTCGCCGTTTTGAAGAAAAACGGGGGCTTGGGTTTTAACATCGGCCATCCCGAGTTCCGCGCATCGCAGCATCCTGCTGCCGACCGCACTGCTTGTCAGCTCGCTGATCGAGGGAATAGAGAGACTTGCGGCCCAGCTCAGGAACCAGACCCTTGCGATCCCTCCCCCCGACCCGTCCGTGGCGGGATGGCCCCTGATCGGGAAGCCTGTTTCGGAAATATGGCTGCTGGCTTCCCAGAGTCTGGAATCGGTTGTCGCGACCTACAGGGAACCCCTGTCGAAGCTGGGCCTTGCTGTTGTCGGGTCGCTGGGCGGTTTTGGCAGGGGACTTCTCATGTTTTTCGTCTCGGTGGCCATCGCCTGCGTATTTCTTGTCAGAGCCGATGCTTCGGCCGCTTTCGTGCGGAAACTGATCCATCGGCTGGCCCGGGAACGCAGCAACGAGGTGATCCCTGTCGCCGCGGCAACGATCAAGAATGTCGCCAAAGGCATCCTCGGGGTTGCCTTCTTCCAGTTCCTCGCGGCCGGCACCGTGTTCGTGCTGGCGAACGTGCCTTTTCCCGGAATTTGGGCCTTCGCGGAGCTGGTTTTCGCCTTTCTTCAATTGCCTTCGATCATACCTGATCGGGCTTCCCACCAAGAACGACCCCATGTTGAGCTATCTCTCGACGGCGTTTCAGGACCATGTCCGCATCAGAGAAAAATTCGGCTACAAGGTCAACGACGAGATGTGGGATTTTTACAAACGGATCGGGATCGTGGATGCGAACGACAAATATACCGAACACTTTGGAGACCCCCTCTGGGTCTATTGGCAGTACCGCCAGGCCAAGGGCGACAAGCGGTCGAAAGACGAGATCCATGCCGAAGGCCGGAAAGAAATCCGGGAAGTCTAGGCTAGGGGGCGTCGATATCGCGACCGGCCATGGCAAGAACATCTGGGAGCTTGACCCTCGACTCGAAGCCAAAGTCAAATCCTTGTACGAGGACGCGAAAATTTCCCTTCGGGCGGAACTCGCCCCCGCCTTTGTAAATACCATTCCCAACGCATTGCCCGTCGGGACCTTGTCCAAGGATCGCGACAACTATATCTCCCAGCGTGCGACAGGCGAAAAGCCGAATCCGAAATCCATTGCGGCGCTGAAGAATCTCAGGGATTCTTGGGGCGCCAATCTTCCCAAGGGCCAGATCGTGATCTCCGACGGCTTGAATGCCAAGGCCATTATGGACGAAGGCCATCTTGCGCCCTATCTGGATGAAGTGAGGAAAATGCTTGCGGACGCCAATGTGCCCATGAGCGAAACAAACATCGTGGTCACCTCCGGAAGGGTCCGGGCCGGCTACCGGATCGGCGAACGGCCAGGGAACCATGCACCACTCCTATTCGGTCTACATAACGGTAACCAAGGGCAAAACATGGGCCGCAAAGAAAATCGATCACGATATCACGAGACTCGTGTGCAATATCGCGGATACGGCCCTGGACCCCAGGAAAGCGGCTCGGAAACCATTACCATCATAAGGGAAATGGTAGGCAGGCAAGTCAATAACAGCCGACTCCTCGGCAAGGTATGAAAGAAAATCGCCAACAAAAATTGGAATAAACAGGAAACCTCTCCGAAAGGAGAGTCAGTGCGGTCCTGGAATATATGTTGAAAAGCGGCATTCCTTCATGTTCAAGTTCTTTGCAGGAGCTTTAGGTTGGGAATTGTGTTTTTATAAATGGAAATTTGTCTCCTCCGCAATGTCCGGAACCGACCCAATCCGGTTCGAAGCACCATTGGAAGTCCTGACGAATGATTGGCACACGGCCCAAATATTGTCGAAAAATCTCCTTGGCAAACCCGCCCTCCGCACAGGCATTGCGATCAAACTCCGTGCCGGTGGCGATAAATCCTTCCAATAGCCTGTATATCGGGTTTGGCATGAATTTCGATAGATCCGGTTTGACGGGGAATCGTCTATTGCTCGTTTCGCGATGTCGTTCGTTCCCTCGGTCGCCTATAAGGCGAACGACAAGCTTTCGTTCGGAGCCGACTTGAACGTCGTGTACGGTATTTACAAGAACGAGGTGGCGATCAACAACGTCAACCCCTCCTTCGGCGACGGCGAACTCTCGATGGGCGATGAGGAATGGGGCTGGGGCGTCAATCTCGGGTTGCTCTACGAGATCAGCGAAGGGGTTCGGCTGGGGCTTGTCTGGAATTCGGAGGTGGACCTCGACTTCGAGGCGGAGGCGGAATTTTCGGATCTCGCGCCCGGGCTCGAGTCGTTGTTGAACGGCAGGGGGCTGCTGAACCCGACCATCGAAGTCGGGATCAACGTGCCGCAGCAGGTGATGGGAAGCTTTTATGCACAGTTGAACGACCGTTGGGCGTTGCTTGGCAGCGCGGGCTGGCAGGAGTGGTCGGAATTCGGGCAGGTGGGGATCGGCATCGACGACACGTCCAGCCCCGGAAGCGTCACGACCGACCTGGACTTCAAGGACACCTGGCACGTCGCACTGGGCTCCCAGTACAGGATCGACGACCCGTGGACGCTCAACTTCGGTGTCGCCTACGATTCGGAGTTCCAGGACGATTCGGAAATATCCCTCTTGCTGCCGGTGAATTCGGCCTGGGCGCCCAGCGGCAAGCGAGCGATTCCTTTTTTTGGGGAGTCTGCACCGAGTATCTCTACGGCGGGGATCTTGACACGAACTTGCGAAGCGACACGCCAGTCGAGCTTGGAGGTCGCGGCAACGTCGTCGGCACTTACGAAAACGCCGCCACGTTGATTGTCTCGCCAATTTTCTGTCCCGCGCGGTTTTGGCCGGCTTCATCACCGGGCTGGGGATCGAGGTGTTGACCAATCGCAAGCACAACACCAAGGCGGACGGCAACCAGGTGTTGTTTGCCTTCGGCATGTGCAGCATCGCCAGCGGACTGGGCGGCGCCCTGGTCTCGGGTCCCAGCGCCTCGCGCACGGCGGCCGTGGACGCCGCAGGGTCCCGCACCCAACTGTCCAGCCTGGTGGCGGCCATAACGGTGGCGCTGGTAATGGTTTGTTCTGGATGCGGAAGCGATGAACGACATGGACACCACCGGCGGAGAAACACTGCATCAGGTTCTGGCGCACCTGGCGAAATAGCGCGTCACCGTTGCCGTGAGCCGTGCCAATCCATGGACTGCGGCCTTGCTGAAGCGTTACCATATCTTGGAATCCATTGGTGAAAACCGTCTCTACCCCACCAACCGGAATGCCGTCGCGGCCTTTCGAGAGGAGGCAAAGCAGCCGGGACCGCCGTTTACGGGGGCCTCGTAAAGAAAACTGCAATATGGAAAGAAGGGCATATGGAAATAAGGACATTCGGCGTAGTCGGAGCGGGGCAGATGGGCAACGGCATCGCTCAGGAGGCGGCTTTGAGCGGCCTGGAAGCGATCATGAACGACATCAGGGAAGAATTCGTCCGGAAGGGTCTCGACAACATCGCCAAGTCTCTGGCCAAGGGCGTGGAAAAGGGAAAAGCGACTCCCGAGGAAAAGGACGAGGCGTTGGGCCGGATTCGGACCAGCGTGAATCTCGAAGACATGGTCGACGCCGACTTCGTGGTCGAGGTGGCGGTGGAACGGGAGGATCTCAAATTCAAGATTTTCAAGGACCTCGATCGGATCTGCCGGCCGGAGACGATCCTGGCCACCAATACCTCCTCCATTCCCATCGGCCGCATCGGCGCGCAGACCGGTCGGCCCGAAAAGGTAATCGGCATGTATTCATGAACCCGGTGCCGGTTATGAAACCGGTGGAGGTGATCCGGTGAATCGCGACTTCGCAGGTGAAGCTGCTGCGGTTTCTCAAGGAGGGCACCTTCGAGCGGCTGGGCTCTTCCAAGCCCCTGCGGGCGAACGTGCGAATCGTAGCCGCCACCTATCGGGACCTCGCCGGCGAAGTGGCCGAGGGAAGGTTCAGAATGGACTTGTACTACCGGCTGAACGTCTTCCCAATATCCGTCCCGCCCCTCAGGGAACGCCCGGAGGACATTCCCCCGCTCGCCTGGAGCTTCGTGAGGCAATATGAAAAAAAGATGGGAAAGCGGATCGAGCACATCCCCCGCAAAGGCATGGAGGCCCTGCAG
>CAZNTU010000272.1:0-7040 GCA_964575975.1 uncultured Desulfobacteraceae bacterium | reverse complement strand
TTCTTGTCGTCTCCGTCGCGATAAGGGTCTCCCAACGGGGGCGGGTACACGTTGACCTTTTTGTCTTCCAGGCATTCGACCGCCGTCCAATCCCAAATCGAGTACCACCCGCCAATGACGTCGCCGTCGCAGTACACCACCCTGTAACCGTAGGGGTAATAACGGACCCTGCCTTTGTAATGGAAATCGAGATTTTCCACCCAACGTCGAAGGGTTGACTCGGAGGGATCCAACGGCTTCCACAGGTCTCCCGCGAGTCCGTAGTCCTCTCGGATTCGCAAAAGCGCGGAAGGAATGCCCTGGGGACCAGTGTAGTAATAGTCGTAGCCCGGCAAGATCTCTCCCCTACGAAAAGACGCGTCGATTTCCGCGTCCTTCGCGATCTTTCCGTAGTTTCGGGCGCAACTTGGCAGTGAAAAGAAAAACGCGATCAGGACGGCGGCGACGAAAGAGCCTTTAAAGTTGCATGGATTGAAATGGCATGCTTTCATTGACATTCACCTTTTTGTTGAATTTTCGGATCGCCAATGGCAGGTATTCTTTTCGGAACACGCACGGATTTTTAAGCGACTTCATTTCTTGCTGTTCCGAAGGCAGGTCTTGCATATGCCGTCGAGCCGGACCTCGACTTTTTCGATCACCCCGGCGAAAGTGCGCTCGATGTTTTCCGTGTTCACGCGAAGGCCGTCGGGATTCAGGCACTCCAAGTTTCCGCATTGTCTGCAATAGAAGTGGGGGTGGGACGGGTGGTTTTCGTTGGGGGCGAGGCCGTAGTAGAAAGAGCGTCCGCCGCCCCTGATGCGGTCGATCGCGCCTTTTTCCACGAGGAGATCCAATATCCTGTAGACTGTCACCCTGTTGATGTCCTCGGTCCGGCTCATGGTTTCGTAAATGTCCTGGGCGCTCAAGGGACTGGTGTTGTTGCCGACGATTTCGAGAATTTTCATCCGGTTGGGGTTCGGCGGCAAGTCGCATTTCTCCAGAATGCTCGCGTAGTCGCATTGATGGCACATGGCGCTATCCTCCCGCTCGGCTTAGGGCTCGCTTCAATGTCCGGTCGAAAATGGACGAGACGAAAAACACGCTCGCGGCGACCAGAATGATGCTCGCCCCGGACGTCAGATCGAAGGCGTACGCCAGCCAGAGTCCCAGCAGCGTGAACGCCATTCCTAGAAACGCGGAGACGATCATCATCGACGCAAGACAATCCGTGTATTTTTCGGCGATGTAGGGCGGAATCGTCAAGAGAGCGATGATCAGAATCAGCCCCACGATTTTGATGACCATGACCACGGACACGGCGATCATGGCGATCATAAGATAATATAAAGGTAACACCGGCACGCCCCGAAGCATCGCGAACTCCTGGTCGTAGGACATGGCCAGAAAATCGTGATAGAAGAAAAAGACCACCAGAAGGACCGCGAGGCCCAGTGCCGCCATAATCTTGATCTCGTAGAAGGGAACCGCGAGTATGCTCCCGAAGAGATAGCTCATGAGATCGACGTTGTAACCCTTCTTGAAGTCGAGCAGTATCACGCCCAAGGCCATTCCCACGGCCCAGAGGACCCCTATGAAAGTGTCCGAGCGTCGCTTGTCCTTCAGCGTAAAAGTCGCCATTATGGCGGAGGAGACAAGGGAGAATCCGAGTATTCCGACCAGAGGGGGAAAGCCGAAGAAAAAGGACAGGCCGATTCCGCCGTAGGCCGCATGGGCGATTCCCCCCGCCAGAAAGACGATCCTGTTCACCACCACGAGCGCGCCGATGACGCCGCAGATCACGCTGGCGATCAGTCCCGCCGCGAGCGCGTTTCGCATGAATTCGAATTGAAGGGCTTCCAGCATAGGCTTCGTTCTTTTATTCCTTATTCGCGGGGCGTATGGTTTCCAAGAACCCTGTGGGGCATTCCGTGGGCGATCAGCTCCACCGGGCACTTGTAGGACATGTCGATCATCTCGCGGGTAACCTCGGCGGCGTCGTGTTGATGCACGCAAAGGTTGACGCAGGTGACCGACTTGACGTAGCTCGATATGGCCACGAAATCGTGGCTGACCACCAGGATCGTCGTGTTAGCGTTCAATTCCTTCAAGAGGGTGTAAAGCTCGGTTTGCCCGTGGGCGTCCACGCTCGCGGTTGGTTCGTCGAGCAGCAGTATTTCCGGTTTCGCGGCCAGGGCGCGGGCGATGAAAACTCTTTGTCTCTGTCCGCCGGAGAGTTCGCCGATGCGCCTGTTCCGAAAGGAAAGCATCTCCATTTTGTCCAAGGCTTCCTCCGCCGCCGCCCGGTCCTTTCTGGTATAGTACGAAAGTCTTCTCCCGGACCGGAGGCATCCCATCAGGGTCACGTCCATGACGCTCACCGGAAAGTCCTTGTTGGCGTGAATATTCTGCGGAACATAGCCGATGCGGTGGGATACTTTCCGAGGTTCCTTTCCGAATACCCGAATCGTTCCGGCCGCCGGTTTGTACAACCCTAGCACGAGTTTGAGCAGCGTGGTCTTCCCTCCGCCGTTGGGGCCGATGACAGCCATGAAATCGTTTGCGGAAACGGAAAGGTTCGCGTTCTTCAAAATAGGGTGGCTGTTGAACGAGAACGCGACGTTCTCGATTTTGATGATCGGTGTTTCCATCGTTCCTGTTAAATGGCTTTTTTAGCCAGTCCTTTTCAATCAGTGCCGTTCCAAGGCGTTTCCGTAAATCTTGCGCCTAGTATGCAAACAATTTGCAAAAAGTCAAGAAACGATAGAAAACCATTCTCGAAAACAATATGCAGGTGATATTCAAAAAAAGTTGCGATCAGATTTTGCAAACAAGTTGCAAAAGTATTTCCGACGGTTGCGGGCGGGTATTGGCGTTTTTCACGAATCGACCCGCGCGACGATATCCGCCTTCCTCGGCCTTGCGAACGCCACCTTGAAAAATTGCAGCTTCTTGTCGTTAACGAAATCGACGTTCAATCCGGCCTCGCGGCAACTTCTTACAATTCGGGGTATCCCGCTTCCCCTTCCCGAATATTTGAATTCGCGGTCCCGTTGCAGCATGGATAGAACGGTGGGGTTTCTTTCGATGTGGACTCCGAAACGGATACTCTCCTCGTTCAGAGTATTGGGCAATGGACCGGGGCTCGTTATTTCCAGGCGGTCCAGGAACAGGTCGATGAATATCGGGGAATTGAAAAAGTAGTCTCGGTGGACGATGGCGTTCGAGATCGCCTCTGAAAACGCGATCTCCGGTATTTCAAGCTCTCCGGGAGCATTGAACTCGTCCGATTTTTGCAACCGGTGAAGGTTTCTTTTCACGAACGCGACTCCCGATTTGAACTGGTCGATCAGTTTCCCTCCGACTTCCTCCTTGTCCCGAAAGACTTCCACGGATTTGTCCGTTCCTTCGAAGTAGGTGGCGCGGATGGAAAAGAAAGGGTAGGAAAGCTGGGGATCCTTGCCGAACAAAAGGAGACCCGCCAATGTCAAATTGCTTTCGCCCATCAGTTTCAAGTTTTTCAACAACCTGTCGTTTGCGATCCCTAGTTGTTTGACGGATTCTTCGTAATATTGATCGCAGAACCAGTCGAAGTATTTCCAGTCGAACCGGTCCGCATTCGCTTCCGTTTCGATCTCGTCGGCGAAAAGATTCCGGCGCGACTGCATCAGCCTGAACAGTTCCTCCCGCGTGGCCCTCCGCTTGTCGGCGCCGTTCTTGACCCAAAATTCCATTTTGTTTACGGCGTAAGGCTTGTGCGCTCCTCTCGGCACAAGTACGACCAGGATTCTCTTGTCGTCGCAAATCAGAATTTCCGTGCGCACGAAAAGAGGGGGCTCGATTTTCGAAGCCGCCGCGTTCGCTATCCATTGGTTGAGTCTTCCTGCTTCCTCGCGTTCGATTCCGGTTAGTTCGCCCTTGTCGGATACGCCGACGATCAAAAAGCCGCCGTCGCTGTTGGCGAAGGCGCTCATCTCCACCGCGAGTCTATCGATGCTGTCAATTTTTTCCTTGAATTGGCGAGAGGAATCTTCACCTTTTCGAACCATTTCGATCAATTCGTGGCATTCCATAAACAAATTCCCCGCAATTTACTGAAAAATTTCCGTCAAACCGCTCTGTTTTCGAGGCCTAAACAGCAGAGGAAAAGGCGGTCTTGAAAACGGATTATGAAGAGCGGAGATAGGATTGTCAATCTTCAAATCTTCAATCCAAAGCCCCTGCGACAGGGGAGGCCATTCAGGCAGCCATGTTTGAATCCACCGAACCTTTATGGTAAGGAACGAAACAGCCTGTTTTTTCGAGGGCTTTTTCGAAGCGACGGTTGTTTTCGGTCTGATCGGGAGTATTTTTAGAGACTGTTGATTTTAACTTTGTCAATTGCGAACGGATCGCTATGAAAGAATTTTTCAAAGTAACGGAACTGGAAAAGGTTTTCGACTACAAGGACGATTTCGACCCGATCGGCGCGGAAGAGGTTTCCATATTCGACTCGGTAGGGAGAATACTGGCGGAGGACGTCTCCGCGCCGGAGAACCTGCCCGGCTTCGACCGATCCACCATGGACGGTTTCGCGATCAAGGCGTCGTCGAGTTTCGGGGCGTCGGAGGCGAACCCGGCCTATCTGAACGTAAAGGGCGCCATTGGAACGGGGGACAGGCCCGGGTTTTCCGTCGGGCCGGGCGAGGCCGCGCGCATCGCTACCGGCGGGATGCTTCCGCAAGGCGCGGACGCGGTGGTGATGGTCGAACACACGGATGCCTTGGACGCCGCGACCATAGAGGTGTACAAGAGCGTCGCCCCGGGCGGAAACGTCATACTGGCCGGCGAGGATTTCGCGAAAGACGAGCGGATGCTTATGCGAGGAACCAGAATTCGTCCCCAGGAAGCCGGTCTTTTGGCCGCTTTCGGAAAGACCTTGGTCAAAGCGTTCAAAAAGCCCGTGGTCGGGATAATATCCACCGGCGACGAGATAGTCGGAATCGAGGAAACCCCCGGCATCGGGAAAATCAGGGACATGAACACCTACACGCTGTACGGGCAGGTGCTGGAAGCCGGTGGAATCCCCAAGCCCTACGGCATCGTCCGCGACGACTACGACTCTCTTTACCGCGTTTCCAAGAAGGCGCTGGAGGAAACCGACATGGTGCTCGTGTCCGGTGGAAGCTCGGTCGGAGTAAGGGACTTCACCGTCGAAGTACTGGAAAATCTTCCGGAGTCGAGCATCCTGGTGCATGGCATAACGATCAGCCCCGGCAAGCCGACGATACTCGCCCGTTGCGCGGGCAAGCCGTTCTGGGGACTTCCGGGGCACGTAGTATCCGCAATGGTGGTCTTTTCCGCCGTTGTCAGACCCTTTTTGGAAAAAATCGCCGGACTTTCCGGAGAGTCCCGCCGAAATTTCCGTTTGAAGGCGAATCTGACCCGAAACATCAGCTCGGCCCAGGGACGGGTCGAATACGTGCGAGTCTCGCTGGAGCAAAAGGATGGCCGGCTGTTGGCCTCGCCGGTCCTGGGAAAGTCGGGTCTGATTCGCACCATGGTCAAGGCCGACGGCCTGGTCGCGGTGGGGATGAACACCGAAGGGCTGGAGAAGGGCGAAGAAGTCGAGGTAATCCCTCTTTAAAGCGATCATGCAAACACTTCCGGAGGAGAGAAAGAAACAATGTCTTCCAAACGCAATGTATATCTGAAAATGAAATCCCTGGACGAGGCCCGCGAGATCCTGTTCGACAGGTTTTCGCACGTCGGTCCTGGCGAGGCGGAAACGGTATCCTCGCCGGAGGCCGTTGGAAGGGTTCTGGCCGAGCCTGTGTTCGCCAAGTTGTCGTCCCCCAACTTTCACGCGGCGGCCATGGACGGAATCGCCGTGAAGGCGGAGGACACGTTCGGGGCGGGCGAAACCAGTCCCAAGGCGCTGTACGTCGGGAAAAACGCCTTTTTCGTGAACACGGGCCACGTGCTTCCGGAGGGGACGGACGCGGTGATCATGATCGAGCATGTACACGCCTTGGACGAGGACCGTTTCGAGATCGTCGGCCCTGCATTTCCCTGGCAGCATGTCCGGAAAATGGGGGAGGACATCGTCGCCACCGAGCTTCTGTTTCCCCGGAACCACACGGTCACGCCCTATTGTTTGGGCGCGCTGCTCTCCGGGGGCGTTTTCGAGGTAAGCGTCCGCAGGAAGCCGCGTGTCCTGGTCATACCCACCGGCTCGGAAATCAGGGATTGGCGGGGCATGGACTTGAAGGATTTCAAGCCCGGCGAGGTGCTGGAAACCAACTCCTTCGTGCTGGGAAAGCTGGTGGAATCCTCCGGGGGCGAGTTCGTCCGGGGGGAACCGGTGACCGACGACGTGGACAAGATCGCGAAGGCGGTCGAAGAGGCGGTGGATGGGGACTATGAAATCGTCCTGACCGTGGGAGGGTCGTCGGCCGGGTCGGAGGATTACGCCAAGACGGCGGTTTCGAACATAGGGGAAATTCTGGTTCACGGGGTCACCATGATGCCGGGCAAGCCTGTTCTTATCGGCACTGTCAAGGAAAAGCCCGTGTTCGGAATGCCGGGATATCCGGTTTCCGCGATCCTGGCTTTCGAGCAGTTCGTACGGCCTTTGATTTGCAAAATGCTGGGCGTGCCGGAACCGGAAAGGCAAAAGATCGAAGTCCATCCCACCCGGAAAATCGCGTCGAAACTAGGTGTGGAGGAGTTTTTGCGGGTCAAGCTGGGGAAGGTGGGCGACAGGATCGTGGCGACGCCGCTTCCCAGAGGCGCCGGGATTATCACCTCGATAACCGAGGCCGACGGAATCGTCCGCGTTCCCAACCACAGCGAGGGAGTCAAGGACGACGAACCCGTCTTTGCCGAATTGTTGAAGCCGCTTTCCTCCGTGGAAAACACCATCGTTGTCGTGGGAAGCCACGACAACACTTTGGACGTGCTCGCGGACCAGATCAAGGCTCTACGAAGCGACATCGCGCTGTCTTCCAGCCACGTGGGGAGCATGGGCGGCCTGATGGCGATCAAAAGGGGAGTCTGCCACTTGGCGGGCTCCCATCTTC
>CAZNTU010000271.1:0-7199 GCA_964575975.1 uncultured Desulfobacteraceae bacterium | reverse complement strand
GGAGTTCTTCCCCATCCGGCACATCGATTCCTCCCGCCTTTGCAATTGCGTTGACATTTCCACTTTTCAGCAATTCAACAAATTGCTTCAGCTGTTCGATTTTCGGGTCTTCGATCTTGCCCAGCCCCGTCGCCTCCAAAATCACATCCTCCATCCCCCCACCCCGAAATACCCCCAGCCTCGGCAACCACTTCCGCGCCTTTTCCGGCAGTCGTTCCAGGGACAAATCCAGGGACGCCCGCAAATTCCTATCCGCCCCCTCCCCGGGCGCTTCCTTCAGCAGACTTTCCAGCCGCTCCCCCAGTTCCGCCGCCCGGCGGCTTTTCAGCTGAAAGGCCAGCAAGCCGATGCACAGCGGCTGAAAATCCACCTTGATGAACAATTCCACCAGCCCGCGCCGCGCCGGCGGCCCTTCGATGTGCGGCTCCGGCGCGGGCGGCAGCTTCCACAGCGCCGCGAACAGGCGAACCGCGTCCGGCTCCGCCAAGCCGGACAGGTCCCGGTACTGGTGTTCCCGGCTTCCCGCCGCCGGAAACTCGGGATGATCCAGCTTGGGTTGCCTCGTGGTGAGCAGCACCCGGCTCCTCCCGGCGCGGGACCAGCGGGCCGCCGCGTCCAGCAGGGGCGGCTGGCGGTCCACGTCCCCGTCGGTCAGGCTTTCCAGGTTGTCCAGGATCACCAGCGTCGGGACCTCCGCCAGCGCCTTTCTGGCCGCTTCCGCGTCGAGCAGGCTTCGGTCCAGCGCCACGGAAAGGGAACTCACGGCGAAGGCCACCGGGTCCACCCCCTGAAAATCCGCGAAGCTTGCGAAGCAGCACCGCCGGAACATCCCGGAGCGCACCAGCCAACGCCCGGCCTCCGCCGCCAGCGCCGTCTTGCCCTGCCCGCCGAAGCCCGTCACCGTGAATCGCCGGGTTCCGGCCAGAAACGCCCGTTCGATCCTCCACAGATCCTCCGCGCGGCCGTGGAAGCCCGCCTCGGGTTCCGGGAGACCGTCCCCGGTTTCCGCGCCCCGACCGGCCGCCGTCCTGTCCAACTTCCGCAGCAACGGCCGATCCGCCCCGGCCTGATACAGCGCGGGCAAAAACCAGTCCTGCAATTTCAGCGTCGCCATCTCCCGGCCGCGCCGCCGTTCTCCCCGCTCCGGCCGCATTTGGAGAAACCGCCGGGCGTTGTCGAGCGATTCGCCCACCGGCTTTCCCTTTCCCAAATGCTTGTAAAACTCGCCGAACAGCATCCGGTTGGTCGCCACCAGCACCGAATGGGTCATGGCCAGCACCGCCGGAATTCCGGCGTGGGTCAGCCGCGCCGCCACGCAGCCCATGGCGTCGTCGCCCCCCATTTTCGCGGATTGGCATGCGGACAGCACCACCAGGGAGACCTTCTGGCGGTGCAGCATTTCGCCCAGCCTGCCCGCCGGCACGAGGTTCCGCTCGCCGTCCTCCTTCTCGAACAGCAGATACCCGACGTTGCCGGCCTGGATTTCCTCCTTCCGCGCACGGAGTTCGGCGTTGGCGAACAGCGCGTCGATGGCGGCGTTGTCCTTCCCGGCTTCGTCGGAGAACCGGCCGTCGGGATCGTAGGCCCCGTGGCCGTCGAAATGGAGGATGTCCACCGGGGGCAGATCGGCGTCCTCCAGCCGCTCCACCAAGGCCTCCAGCGTGGCCGGGCGCAGAAATTCGGTGGTCACGCGGCCGGGCGCGGCGGCGTCCAGCGCGTCCATCACGGCTTCGGCATCGGCGCGGGGGTCGATGAAACCGGCGTTGTTCGGACGGCTGACCACGAAAAGCAGATGGAGCGCGTCCTTGGGTTCGTTCCTCTTTCGTGCGCGCCCCCCGCCCGCCCGGCTAAATCGCCGCCGAACGGAAACGCGGGGATTTTCGTTGCATAGATAGGCGTCGCTGCGGTGATCGCGCAGCAATTCCCACGGAAGGGACAGAATGTCCGGATGGGAGGAGCTGACGGTGAGCAGCCGACCGGGTTCCTCTTCGTCCTGGAACCGGTCGAACAGCCGCAGGGCGACGTCGTCGGAAAACGCGGCTCGGAACAGCCGTTCCCCGAATTCGGGAAGCCGTTTTTCCACTTGCCGGGCGAATCCGTCGTCGATGTCCGTCATGTACTGGACCGGGTAGTTTTCCAGATACCGGCGGATTTCGTCCCGCTCCCCTTCCTGGATGGGATTGGCGAACTTAAAATCGGCCGAACCCCCGTCAAAGGAAACCGTAATCTCATTCGGCGACCGAAAATTCAGATTGAGTTCGATGTTCATTCGGCCTTCTCCTCCCTGGCTTGTTTCCAGCTTTCGCACAGCGCGTCCACCGCAAGTCTAAGAAAAAATGTCGTTGCTCATGTGTCGCCCTCCAGTATCCATAAGAATAGAAATGGCGCGGCGGCCGACCTCTCTTTTTATCGGAGTTCGTCCGCCGTCGCCATTCGGTCATATCCGTCTCGATATTGTCGTAACCACAAAATTGCCGGTGGCGTGCCTGGTGAGTCAAAGGGCGTGCGTGGGCGCCCTCTTACAATGCTTTGAATTCTTCGAAGGTCAATCCAGCCTGCTTGAGAATGCTTCTCAACGTCCCTTCCGGCATATCCTTCGTGTGCATGGAAACGTAGGTCTGCCTGCCGTCCGGATGACGCAAAAACGCATGAGAGCCGGATTGACGCTTGACTTCGAAACCGGCTCGCTGCAATTTCGACAGGATTCACGCGGTCTGTAAAGCATCGTTTTCAATCTCGACGGTGGAGAAAAACATTTCGGAAGCGGGAGGAACCGCCTCGTTGTTTTCTTTTTTCTCCGCGATCCACAATTGGATCAAATCCCTTGCCGCCGCCTGCGCGCCTTCGATTCCCAAGCCATGGGCAGTCAATCCCAATGTCGGCACATGGGCGTAATAATACCCGTCCGGAAAATTCTTCTCGGTGATCTTTTCGATTAAAATGCCATACCTCATTGAATCACCTCGTTCGACTGTTTGATCTCTATTGATTTTTAAAATCTTCCGCCCTTGCAATCATCCCTTTGGCCGAACCGGGCTTCCGTTTTGCCCCGGCGTATTTTTCCTTGCCATCTTCATGCCGGCTTACGCAGAACACGAGATAATTGTATGGAATCAACATCCGTTTGTGATCCTCCTTCAAAATCCGCCCGATCGCGCGTACCGTTTTCCGCCCCCACCGGCAGAACGCCAACAAACCCTCGCTATACGAAAATCCATCTCAGGAAACTGTTGATCAGGGATATCAGAAGAGAGGCGACCAGCGTGCTGAAGAATCCCTCGATTTCGAAATCGTCGATCATCTTGTCGGTTATCCACAGCAGGATCGCGTTGACCACGAAAATGAAAAGCCCGAAAGTGACCACGATGAACGGCAGGGCCAGAAACGTTATCAGCCATCCGACCAGGAAATTCACCAGACTGTAGACCAGCGCCACCACCACGGCAGTCCCGTAGTTTTTGATCTTTATCGTGGGCATGAGACTCGCCACCGCGAAAACGGAAACGGAAAAGAGCAGGATGTTCAAAATAAAATTCATCTTCGTTCTCCTTTTTAGATGTTGCTTTTTTGTTGTCGGGAATATATGCCTTTCAGGAAAAATTGTCAGCCAATAAAATCTTGGAGGAGGCTTCATGAAACACAAAGGTTCCATCGGCACGAGCACCCGTGTTTGCGCCGTCATCGGAAATCCGATCGCCCACAGCCTTTCCCCTGCCATACACAACGCGGCCTACGAGGAGCTGAAGCTGGATTTCGTCTACGTGGCGTACCGGGTGGAGGATGTGAAAAGCGCCCTTGCGGGAATGAGGGCGCTGGAAAATTTCCGGGGAATGAGCGTCACCATTCCCCACAAGGTCGAAGTTATGAAATACGTCGATCAAATAGACGACGTGGACCGGGCCATCGGTTCCATCAACACGGTGGTCAACGAGAACGGAAAGCTTCGAGGGTTCGGCACGGACGGCCCCGGAGCGCTGAAAGCTCTCGCGGACGCGGGCGTCGATCCCGACGGCAGAAACGTCCTGATGCTCGGCGCGGGCGGAGCGGCCAGGATGATCGCATTTACTTTGGCGAACCGCACGAAAATGGATTCGCTGACTATTTTGGACATCGACGAAAATATCTACAAAGGTTTGACCGCCGACCTGCGGGAGCGCTCGAACGCAAACGTCTTTTCGGACATGCTGACCGAATCGTCTTTGGACAAGGCCATGGAAAAAGCCGACGTCGTAATCCACTGCACCCCGATAGGAATGCATCCCAAGGAGGACGCCTCCCTTGTCCCGCCGGACCTTTTCCGGCAGGGACAGGCTGTTTTCGACATCGTCTACACGCCGCTCGAAACGAAACTGCTCAAGGACGCCAAAGCCAAGGGGCTGAAGGTGGTGTCCGGCGTGGAGATGTTCGTCAACCAGGCGGTCCTGCAATTCGAACAATTCACCGGCGTCGAGGCCCCCGTCGAGGTCATGCGCCGCAAGGTTTTGGAGCGTCTGAAACCATGAACATCGTACTGATCGGATACCGGGGAACGGGCAAAAGCGTCGTAGGAAAAATGCTCGCGGATCGTTTGAGCATGCCTTATGTCGGCATGGACGCCAAAATCGTGGAAACCGCCGGAATGTCGATTCCCCAAATCGTGGAAAAACACGGATGGACCAAGTTTCGCGACCTGGAGTCCGATATCGCGCGCGAGCTGTCCGAATCGGAAAATCTCGTGGTCGATACGGGAGGAGGCGTGATCGAGCGTCCCGAAAACATGGAGGCGCTGGGCGGGAACGCTTTGGTTTTCTGGCTGAAAGCCTCGGTGGAAACCATTGTGTCGAGGATAGCCGACGACACGCAACGCCCTGCCTTGACGGAGGGAAAGACGTTCACGGAAGAGATCGCCGAGGTTTTGGAAAGAAGAACTCCCAAATACAGAGACGCCGCCCGATACGAAATCGATACGAACGACTTGTCTCCGGAGCAAATCGCCGACAGGATCGAAGAAATTTATCAACAGGCGAAATCGGGTCGTTAGGCGGATCGGAGGCGGCGGCGGCGGCCGGCGCGAGGGAAAAATCACGCTTCTTCTATCAGGTACACCGTTCCGCAATACCGAAGAAAATACTCTCCGTCCTTGTGCTCGATCCGTTCGGAAATCTTCGTCAGCGCTCGTTCCGAAAACTTCACGACCTCGTCGTCCAAACGCATGTAAAGATTGTCGTTCTCGACGAACAAATCTTCCGGGGAAAGCTCGACTTTTCGCCCCGTGTTCAGCGATAGAACAATCAAGCCGTCCTCTTCCGCTATTCCGAAGGCGAACAGGGCCGTGTCCTTGTACGGGAAATAAACCTTTTCCGAATATTCGCCGTTGTCCTGGTAAAGAAAGTAGCCGCCGTCGTCCTTGCGGATGGACTTGTGAAAATGGTCGATGATCTTAGGGTGTTCGAAAAGCCCATGCTTGTTATGCCAACGGCCGAACTCGTCCAGCCGGAACACGGCGTCTTCCTTGGCGATAACAATGCATTTGGAGTCGGATTCCATAGGTGCTCCGCATGAGTGTTTCGAAAACAAGCTTCGGTTAGCCGCCCCTGTCCGCCCGCCGATTTACATTGTCCGGTCTATCAAGCCTCCACGGCCACCAGGCTCAATCCCAGCTTGTTTTCAAGGTTTTGAATACTGGAGAGTTCGTTTTCGTCCAGGTCGTGCGGCTTCACGTTGTGGCATGAAAACGCAAGAATCGTTTTCCCCAGTTTGTTTTCCAAAGATTTTATTTCGTTGACGGCGTTTTCGTCAAGTTTCGTCGAAATGCTGCAAAGCATGGTATTTCTCCTTCTATTCATAATTTGGATCGTTTCGCGGATAGGCGCTTCGAACGCGGAAACGGTTCGAAACATTCGAAACAACCAAAATAACGATAAACAACCGCGGATAGCTCCGCCACGGGGGGACATCCGTAGTTGGCCTCGCGGGAACATCCAGAATAGCGTTGGAAATGGTATATGGATCGCGGTCTTCGCCGTATGGAGGTGCAAATCGGAATTGCGCTTCGGGCCGAATTGCGGCCGTATTGTGCTGAATAAAGCGTGCTTACAAGGGGTTGCGACGGTCATCCGGGGAATGGTGGGTTGGGGGCGGGGGAAGTTTGGAGGTTTTCGGCTTCGACAAGCTTGGTACCGGCAAGAACGGCCTTCCCTTCGACCCCCAACCCACCATTCCCGCGCACCGTCCGAAGCAGCGATCCAACCGCACGGGCGGGGAAAATTTTCCGGCCGGTCATTTGTGGACGACCGAAGCGGCACCCCGAGCGCGGCGTCGCCCGCCCTACGCCGCGCTCCTATTCTGGGAAGCCCGCCGGTCCTCAAGCAGGACAAGCCGAAAACCGATGCCGCAGTACCGGGAGGACGGGTCGAAGTCGTTGTGCCCTGTCGTCCGGCACCACCCGGCAACGTAGTCCCACGAGCCGCCGCGCAAGACCCGGTCGCCCTGTTCCTCGTCCATGCACCACTCCCACACGTTTCCTGACATATCGAGACTGCCGCAAGGCCCCGCACCGGTATTAAAGCATCCGGCCGCAGTAGTCGCGCCTAAACCGGTTTCTCTGCAATTCACCTTTTCCGGAACGATCATTTCGTTCTCCTCTTCATCGCCCCACGGATATTCGCGCCTTGGATTCGGGTTTTCTTTCGACACAAGGCTTCCCGCACGGAAATTAACGATTCCTTCCGGGCGAAGGAAAACAGGTGTCTCCAGAATCTGCATCCCGCCTTTCGCCGCCTTCTCCCACTCGGCGGAGAGGGCCAAGCGAACTATGTATTTCCCTTCCAATTTCCGTTTCCACCTGTCCTGAATCCACCGCGCGAACGCTAAGGAATCGAACCAAGTGACACCAACAGCGGGATGATTGCTTAAATCAAAGGGGAATTCATATTTAATTTGAGTTCCCCTCGGAACCTTGTCAAAACGTCCCTTCATTTTCCCTTCTTTCCAATATCCCTCTTTTTCAGCCTCTGGCCAAAACCGACCTTCTTTGTATCCCCCATCCCGCACGAACTCGTCGAACTGCGCTTTTATCACTGGATGCTTTCCGATCCAATACGGATAATTCAAGCTCTCCTCAATCTTTCCGCCCTTTCTGCCAAAAACAAAAGGCCCCGCAGGCACATAACAAAACAGGATCTCGTCCACTTCCAATACCTCGGGTCGGATTTCTCCTA
>CAZNTU010000270.1:0-7270 GCA_964575975.1 uncultured Desulfobacteraceae bacterium | reverse complement strand
TTTTTCAGGCGATTTTACTACTTTCTTTCAAGCGTCAATTCCGACAAATCAACGCCTTTGCAAGGAAATAAAGTTCGGATTGTAGAAAGAGGCGGTCGAAAAACAGGTCTTGTCTCGGTTCGATCAAGCTGAAAAAAAGCCCGACGGACGAACGGCGGGCTTTTCTTTCCTATGAAAATTTAGGAGTGAGAGCCGTTCGACAAGGACGCCTCGTAAAGGGGAAACAGGTTCTCGAATACCCTCGAAATGTCTTCGGCAATACCAATACCCTTGGCTATGACGTCTTCCTTGTCCATCGCCTTTGCGATTTGAAGGTCCATCCGGCGGGCGGCGCTCGAAAAGTCCTCCAGGAAACCGTGCAGGGATTCCAACGGCTTTTCGCTGCCTTTCTTCTCAATCATCCATTTGTCGTCGACGGGACGGATTTTCCAAGACACTTCCCCGTCCTTGTTGAACTGGTAAACGACCAAGCTGCGGTCGAAGGCGATTTCCTTCAATTTCCGTTCGTTTTGCTCTTCCTTCAACCATGCGAGAAATGCGTCCCAATCGCCCTTGCCGTCGTCTGTCTTGCCTGGCCGTTCGATACAATATCCGCAAAAAAGCTTGTCGTCGCTCAACCGGACGAAAAACTTGCTTTGAAGATCGAAAATGCCGGGATTTCTATGTTTTGCGTCGGCCCAGTGTATCATCGGTTTTCTGGCGATGGACCACGACTTGAGATCGTGGCGGTCCGACTCGGGAAAAACCTTGACCGCTCCCCCCAGGCAGGACCGTCTTCGCCAAGTGGTCCCCGACACCTTCCTGGAAAAGTCGTTCTCCGTCAACCCCTCGAATTTGCCTCTCCCGCCGTCGGCTTTTTGGGCCTTCCTGGCTTTCTTTTCGATCCCCTGACGCTTTTCGAAGTCCATGCGTTCGATGATTCTTTTTTGAAAATCGATCTCCGTTGTGGCTTCCTCTCCGTTTTCCCAGCGGATAAGCATGGTGTCGTCACCGATGGAGAGCACTTCGTAGATCCCTTTCATGTTTTCGTACCTGCCGCCGACTTCAAATTCGATTTGATTCATATTACGCTCCTTCACCCTTATTTTACTAACGAAATTCGGTTCGGCGCGATTACCCATTCAACTGCCGGAGGGCGAATTTTTGACCGGCCTGTCTTTCGCAAATCCGCGCCGACCGCGAAAACAAAAAAGGCATCCCGCCCCTAAGCGCGGGATGCCATTGAATTTGAGAAAAGATTCGGATTGTGTCCGTAAAACGGGACTGATGCGGCCCCAATATTTCCGTATGCTTTCATATGCGCTTTCGGTGAAAAGGCCAAACCGTTCGCCGGTTTTGCCATCCATCCACGAAACGGTGCGCTTTCCACACGATATTTTAAAAGAACAAAAACGTGGCACGCGAGATATAGGCAGCGGTTTTTGTTCCGGTTTAATACAATTGCGTTCAAACCTCGTTAAAAATCGTAAAAAATCAAGTTACAACGCTATTCGATTTCCGATAAAAAATCAAGCCCAAATTCGCGGGGCGTTATTTGGAAACGCGGCGTCCAAAGAAACTGGCAGTCGCAATCACGAGAGAAGGTACCATCAGTTGCCGAAAACTCCAGGGTACCCCAGACCGTCGCAGGCCCGGCGATAAGCCTTGAAAATCTCGTCGCTTATCCCTGCCGGCCTGATTCCATAGCGCATGTAAAACAAAAAATTCTTAAGAGTCTCCGCATAATGGATCCCGCATTTCTCCTTGCAAAGGGGAGAGACGCGCGGACGAAAAAGACGCCGCTCCGCCTCCGTGGCCTCTTTTTCGGTCAAATACATAAGCTCCATCAAATCGTCGGCTTGCACATTCTCTATGAATTCCTCGAAACTGCATGAGTCCGAAAGCATGGCACCTCCAATCAAAAAGTTTGAAACTCCGTTCCGTTTAATGCGAAGAATCGCATCCCCGCGAACAACCCGCCGAGGAAACAGAACGCGAAACCACCGTTTTTTATTCTTGGGCTCATATTAATAAAGTATCGAAACCATCCGATCAACAAAAAACAATCGAAATACAGAAGTTCCTTTTCAATTGAAATTTCATTTTTCCCTAATCGGCGCCTAACAAACCAAGTCTAAACTAAACAAAGTCGGCAGGGATGTACTTGAACCGCGCGTCGCATAACGAAGACGCGCCGATGGAAAACAAGGAAGAATCGCAACCGTGTGAAAATGGCGCTGCAGGCTTTGAACGATACGATCAAATGCCCCGAGTGCGGGTCGGACGCTCTGTACAGATACGGCAAGACTCCCGAGGGACAACAGAAATACCAATGCATCCTCTGCGACCGCCAATTTTCGGAGAATTCGTCGAGAAATTACATACAGGAAAGGCCGCCGTGCCCCGAATGCGGCGCGGCAATGCACGTTTACATGCGAACGGGTAACATTACCAGATTCAGATGCTCGGAATACCCGAAATGCAAAACTTTCGTAAAAACCGTCAAGGAGGAGTGAATTGTTATATGAGTTGCTACGTCCATAGCGTTCCAGGAAGATTGCGCGTAAAAAGCGAACGGTTCAAACATGGGAGCAAGTACGCCAGACAGGCCGGGAAATTGTTGTCGGGCCTCTACGGCATCGATGGCGTCAAAACCAACGACCTTACCGGCAGCATCGTCGTTCGCTACGACCCGGACGTATTCTCGTCCGACCAACTCGTCAGCATCCTCAGGCAAAACGAAATCATCGATGCAAACCAGCCGATCCACTACGAGAAGCCAGTCGGCGAACGCTCCACCAAAGCCGGCATGGCCTTGGGAAAGGCCGTTTTCAGCTGGGCCGTGGGAAAAGCGCTGGAAGAAAGCGGACTGGGCTTTCTCGCCGTCTTCATATGACGACACCTCGGTTTCTCGTCAGTCTTCCCGAATTGTAGAAAATAGCCGACGAATGGGCGATGTGCAAAATCCCCCGAGGCTCTCGAAACCAGCAGGCCGGCGGCGCCGAGAAATATTCCCAGGATGTTGGTGAACACGGCTATCCGGAAGTTCGCTTCCACTGTTTTCAATGTTTTGGCGCTCAATTCGAGCAGGGTCGGGATGCCGCTCGGATCGCCGTCCAAAACGCTATGTCCGACGCCTCCAGAGCCGTTTCGCTTCCGCCGCCCCCCATCGCCGCTCCGATGTCCGCCTTCGAGAAGGCCAAGGCGTCGTTTACCCCGTCTCCTACCATGAGAACGGAGGGGCCCTTCATGGAAAGACTTTCGACATACTCGGCCTTTTCTTCCGGAAGCATTTCCGCCCTGTATGCGTCTACCTTGATCGCGGCCCGATTTTTTCGATCACGGGCCCCCGATCGCCGGAGATCAGGTGGATTTCTCGCACTCCGCAGCGGCGGAGCCTTCGAACGACATCTTCGGTTCCCGGCCGAAAAGTATTTTCCAGCGCGACGATTCCCTGGAGTTTTCCGTTTCTGGCGACGTACAGGACCGTCTTTCCTTCGTTTGCGAAATTTTCGGACTTGGTTTTGAAGTAGGACGGATTGACGTCGTTGGATACCATGAATTCGTAGTTGCCCACCAAAACGACGTCCTCGCCGGATTTGGCCCGGACGCCGCGTCCGGGAAATTCTTCGCGGCCGGAGGCGTCCGGCAACTCCAGTCTTCGTCGGGACGCGACGCAGATCAAGGCCTTGGCGACCGGATGGCCGCTTTCGGATTCGGCGGCGGCGAGCGAAAGGATGCCGTTGGGAACTTGGTTAGACTTGCGAGGCTTCGGGTGACAACCAACGTGGCGACCGCGGCAATCGCTCCGAGACCGGTCAGTCGCCTGGCGAGAAGGAATACACCAAAAAGCAACCCAACAGCACCGAGCTGACGGCATGCAACCCGATTTTTCTGCGATGGAAATTCACTTTCGACCTCCCGGGAAAAAATTTATGGAGATTTAACACTCATCTAATACAAACCACACAATCGAAGGTCAAAATTAAAAGGTTTCGTTTTAGGTATTTAATGACAAAACGAATTGCACCCGTACGCGAATTCGACTAAGGTGATATTCGTCGCTCGAATCACTTACAACTTATTCCAAAGGAGGTGCAGCATGTCATTTTTAGACAATGGATTCAAAACGGGCGGAAGCGTTCTGATCGGAGCGGGCGTCATATTGTTGGTGCCGATCGTCCTGCCGATTGTCGGCTCGGTGTTGAGATCCGTGGCCAAAGCCACGATCAAGGGAAGCCTCGTCGCCTACCACAAAGCGAAAATCGCCTTTGCGGAAACGATGGAGGGCTTCGAGGATCTGGCTGCGGAAGCGAAAGCGGAAATCGCCCAGAAACCGGAGCAGGCGGCGGAATAGTCACGCAACCCCAATTTTATCGACCAAAGGCGGTTCGATTATGACGAACAAGGCGATTGTCTGCCATCAAACGGCGGAAAGGATCAGAATCAAAATTCCTTCCCGAAGGGGCGACCAGCCTTTTTTTTCAGTCTTGCGATCGGAATTCGACGAAAAATACGGAAAGGTCCGGACCAATTCTTCCACGGGGAGTCTCGTGGTGGAATCCGAAAACATCGACACCGGCGAAATCGCCGCGTACGCGTCGGAGAAAGGCCTGTTCGAACTTGTTGCGAGACAGCGGGACGACGAACCTCTCTTCAAAAAATTCAGCGTCCCGATAACGCGAATGAACGAGGGCATCAAAAACGTTTCGGGCGGCGACTTCGATCTTCCCGGAGCGCTTTTCATGCTGCTTTTCGGCTTCGGCGTGTTCGAACTGATCAGAGGCAATTTCAGGACGCCTCCGTGGTACACTGCCTTCTGGTACGCGTTCGGCGTGTTCAGCAAGTTTCTTTTGGATCGCAAATAAAAGCGGAATCAAGCAAAGGCCGACCCCAGCAAAATATATATGGAATGCCTTGTCGGCGGGGGAAAATTTTTCTTCTCCCGCCGAAAGGGACAACTGTTTTCAATCTCGTCCGGATTTTCAGGAGCTTCGACTTATGGTTGTCGCAATACACACCAGCGTAAAGGGCAGGGGTCGATACAAGGTGGAAGGTCTTTCCAGCAGCGAATACATGAAGACTTTCCTGGAGCTTCGACTGCCGCGCCACAATGGAATAATGCAGGCTTCCGCAAGCATGACTACGGGCAACGTGCTCGTGACGTTCAATTCCGACAATACCCACGACTCGATCCAAACGCTCATCCAAAGCGTTTTGCGGGAAGCGGAGGAGAGCCTTCCCTCCGCCGGGGAATTTTCGAAAAAGTCCTTCGACAAGAAAGAACGCGGCGGAACAAGAATCCGCCGTGCAATCAAGGACCTGCTATTCCCTAAAGAGGAGGCTCCGCCTCCGTGGCATCTCATGGAGTCCGAAGAAGTCCTTGGCGAATTGTCTACCGATTATTACAGGGGGCTCGACGAAAGCCAGGTAGCGGAACGCCTGAAGCAGTTCGGGTCGAACACCCTCCCGGAAGCTCCGCCTCGTTCCGGTTTGCAGATTTTTCTGGGACAGCTCAATTCTCTGCCGGTGTATTTGCTGGGAGCGGCGGCAGGCGTGTCCATGCTAACGGGAGGTTTCCTGGACGCGGCCGTCATCGGCGGGGTGGTGGTAGCCAACGCGATCATCGGCTATTTCACCGAAAGCCAGGCGGAAAAGACGATCCATTCTTTGAAAACGTTCGTGAGGCCTGCGGCGGAAGTTCTCCGCGACGGAAGGTACACCCTGGCAAACGCGGAGAGCATCGTCAAAGGCGATATAGTCGTCTTGAAGCCGGGCGTGTCGGTCCCGGCAGACTGCCGCATCGTCTACGCCGATTATCTGAACATCGACGAATCGATTCTGACGGGGGAAAGCCTTCCGGCGACCAAGGATCGCCTCGCGCTTTCCGGAGAAAACATAGCGGTGGCGGACCGCCGCAACATGGCCTTCATGGGTACCCTGGTCACCGGGGGCCATGGCTTGGCGGTAGTCGTCGCGACGGGGCAGAACACGGAAATCGGGCAGCTGCAAACACTGCTGGGGGAAATTTCCGCTCCGGAAACTCCCATCGAAAGGCAGCTCTCCAAATTGGGGAACCAACTGGTGCTCATGTGCGGTTGCGTGTGCGGAGTCGTTTTCCTCATGGGCTTCATCAGAGGCTACGGCATACTCCAGATGCTCCGCACAGCCATTTCCCTGGCCGCCGCAGCCGTTCCGGAGGGACTCCCGGCCGCCGCCACCATCAATTTCGCGCTGGGAATAAAAAGGATGAGAAGCCACGGCGTCCTGATCCGCCAGCTCCAGGCCGTGGAAACCCTGGGGGCGGTCCAGACCGTCTGCATGGACAAGACCGGCACGATCACGCAAAACAAGATGACCGTCCAAAGAATCTACTCCGGCCACTTGTGCGTCCAGGTGCATAACGGCGGCTTCAAGGCCGGGGCGCGAAGCGTGGATGTCGTCGAGTTCGAAGAGTTCCGCAGGCTGTTCGACGTCTGCTGCCTATGCAGCGAATCCAGCGTGGAAAGGGGGGAAGGATGCGACAGCGTCTGCGGGTCACCCACGGAGAACGCGCTGATGCGAATGGCGATGGACGCCGGTATAGATGCTTTTCGGCTGCGGGAGGAGCACGAGCGGATCAAAGTCCATCATCGAAGCGAAAGCCGCCTGTTTATGAGCACGATCAACGAAAAGCCCGGCGGAGGTAAGAATCCTTTCCGTGAAGGGGAGTCCTCCGGAGGTCCTGGCCATGTGCAAATGGCAGGTCATAGCGGGAGAGACGGTCCCCTTGACCGAGGAGTCCGTGCAGGAAATCGAAACCGAAAACGAGAGAATGGCCGGCGACGCGCTTCGCGTTCTGGGATTCGCCTACAAGGAGCTTGAGGGGGATTCCGTGGATGGCGAATTGACCGATCTGGTATGGGTCGGGATCGTGGGCATGTCCGATCCCGTAAGGGAAGGCGTCGGCGAGCTGATCAAGGTCTTCCACCGAGCGGGTATCGACACCGTAATGATCACGGGCGATCAGCACTCGACGGCCCAGGCCGTGGCGGGACAGCTGAACATCGCCAGGAAGGGGGAGCTGGAGATTCTGGACTCCTCGGAACTGACCGCGCTGAATCCGGAACTTTTGAAGGCCATCGCCAGGAAAGTGCATGTGTACTCCAGGGTCAGTCCGGCCCACAAGCTGAAGATCGTCCAGGCGCTTCAGTCGGCCGGGAAAACGGTGGGCATGACCGGCGACGGGGTCAACGACGGTCCGGCGCTCAAGGCGGCGGACATCGGGATCGCCATGGGGAAAAGCGGCACG
>CAZNTU010000269.1:0-7280 GCA_964575975.1 uncultured Desulfobacteraceae bacterium | reverse complement strand
CAGGCATTTTTCGCTGCCGAGCTGCACGGTGTGGTCGACTGTCCATATCCAGTCGTCGGCGATTTCCTTGGGCCGCGCAAGCTTGTGCAATCCAAGCCTCAGCAGCCACAGGCGCCCGGTCGTCCAGCGCGGAACGGGAATTTCCAGTCCGAGAAAGGAGAAGAATATCCCAATGGCCTTGCTCGCGGCCCTCATGCTTACGCCCGCTCCGAGAACGAGCCGGACGAAAAGATGCATGTGGCCCAGCGAATAGGTGTGGCGCGCGGGTACTATTGCGAATTTTCCGGCTGTTTCTCCGGAACTTTTCGAGTTTTTTTTCGGACTCGGAAAGCTCCCTCTCGAGTTCGTCTACGCGTTGTTCCAGCCCGGCGGCCTTGTTCTTCCAGTACCTGACCTGGTCGGCCGAAAGCTTGGCCCTGTATTTCGCCTCCTTGTATTTCTCCTTCCAATTGTCCCGGCTTTTTCTGAAAAGGTTCGCGAGCTTGGATACGGGACTCTTGTAGTCGGTCGTTTTCGAATCTTCCGGCATGGTATAATCTCCCCGAAACCAAAAGGTTAAAATTATACGCATACCCTAGTTCCAATCAAATTTCCAGTTAAATCGAACGATATTTTTTAAATTCTCAATAAAGATTTTTCTAACGGTACATTTCCCGGAGGAAAATTTGTCGTGCATTTGGGGCAATTTTCATCACCCCAGATCCAACTTGTTCAGTTCATGATATTTTTAAGCTTAGTTTTCCGTTTCAGGCCTGATGATCACCTCGTCCAGGTCGTACCACTGTCCTTCTTTTACAGCAGTTTGAGGGGAACCTATAAAATATAGTCCTTCCAGTACCTGCAAATCAGGGTAGATATCCCGGACTTTTTTGACATTAACAGTAATTTCGTGCCATTTACCATCGTCATTCAATTTATAATCAGCTACTCGGGTCAGGTTTGATTTTCCCTTGGGACTGAGTGCTACCAGAAGTGCAGGTTGTCCAAATGGTTTTAGCGAAAATGCCAGCGGGGTTCCTTTACCCACCCGGTATCGTATGAATACTTCAGTATATGAATCAATGTTCCAGCCGCCAGGATGGATTATAGCGGATATACCACCGCCATCTTTCGGCGCCCGAACGTGCCTGTAATTGATACCTGTACTCTGCGGTTTATAGCCCGCTGGAATATTCCAGGAATTTGGACCATGCTTTACATTGCCTTCAACAACGTCCATGTAACTTGCAGGTTCGGGGTTGCGGTAACTTTTCCAATGCCACCATGACCTGTCATCTGAAGGGCACCAGGTGGAGTGAACCAATGGCTTTGAGGGATCTTTGGGTTCGGCGACCCAAACGTAACCTGTTCCAATATATTTTTTTCCGTCAGTACCTGTGACCTGTGTCCTGATTGCGTAATCACTTGCCTCGCTGTATTGATGAATGATTTCCATTCCCTCGGCAATATTTCCATCTCCCAGCCACCAGTTAATTTTCTGTGTTTTAGTTGCACCCCTGACCACTGACCGAATTGTAACCTTTTCTCCCGGAACTGCTTCAATGGGTTCTACGACAACTTGAACGCTTACCCTTCCATCATTCCCATGTTCATAAGCACCGATATCAGGAGCCTTTCCATCCCATGGCTGACTTACTGGATCACCTTCTTGCCAGCTTACTTCGCGATCCAGGTGCAGGGTTTGGTTTTCATGATTAATTTTTATCACTATTGCATGCTGCTCATTTCGTCCGATCGAGATAATGTCTCCTTGTTCATCTTTGATTCCAAAACCATCGTAGAAAAAAGCAGCATCTTCAACTGGTAATATAGTTCCCCGCCCTGCCCCCCTGGTTTTTGTAAGGAATTGACCGGCATCGCGCAGGGGGCTGCCAGGCAACAGAGCATGGTTAAAATTGGCGGGATCAACATATCCAGGGTTCAGCTGAAGGTTCTTTTTGTAACGGTTTCCATGTTCTGAAACAATTTTTTTATCCTGGAGCTTTACCAACGTGGAAGCTTCACCATAATCATGCACTACCGGTAAACCAGAGTCCATGGCAAAAAAAGCATTATGTGCCATTTTAACCTGTTCCGGACTCCCCCCTCTCAATCTCGCCTGGCATTGTTGTCCCCACCTGTCATTCCTGCTAAATATATTATTAATAAAAACGATATCCTTTGTGCTGTCATTATCACTATTTACAGCGATTCCATAATGCGCGTTGTCATCAAACACGTTATTGTATATTCGTATGGTTTGCAGGAATCCTTCATCACGCCAAGGACACAAGTTGATTGCACCGCCGATGTTACGAAATACCCGGTTGTAGCGAAATATGCCCCTCGTAAATCCAAGCTTCGCATCGGAACTTGCAGACCAGCCGCCATTGAATGCATGGGTAATTATGTTATTCTCGAAAACCACGTCACGGTCATGGAAAAATTCGAAATTTCTTCCCCAGGCAGCATGGAAAACGTTACCCCTGATAACCAGGTAACGGTTTGTATTAGGTGGAAAGAACTGTAAAGGGGAATGCCCGGCCCGGCTAACAGCGTTACCTTCAAAAACCATTCGTGTCACGCTCGATACTCGGAGCATGTTTATGCCCCCGGTTTGTTTGCGAAACACGCTGTTGCGAATTTTTACATGTTCACAATTCTCTACATGTGCGGCCAATCCGAGGGTCGAGTTCTCCATGCGGCAATCTTCCACAACCATGTGGGAACAACCTCGCATGGTAAGCCATCCAACACCATGATCTTTTGGATTTAGATGCAGTCCTTCCAAATGGATGAATTTCAGGTTTTCCAATACAATTGTTCTTCCCGAACTTGGGCCGGTCAAGGTAGCTTTCAGTCGGGGCTCCGACCGAAAAATAATTGGTTCATTTGCTATCCCGCTGTTTACCGGTTGTAATTTACCTTCGTAATTACCCGGTAACAGGATAATGGTATCACCTGCCTTTGCAGTTTCCGAGGCTTTCTTGAGACTTTTCCAGGGAGCTTGCCGGGTACCTTCTTGATTATCGTCACCACCAGGAGAAAGATAAAAAATATTATCACTCGGGTATGCTGGATTAAAGAATAACCCTAACATTATGAAGCTTAGTAAGGTGCTCAAGAAAACGATTTTCTTCATAATACAAAACCTGAGATGGAGAACGCTATGATGTGACGCGAGATGGGGAATGTTGGCAATTTGTAATATTTGGTTCATCGCAGATTTGTGGGGAAATTTTATTCCGCCATGGCCTAGCATCTGAAATTCTCGAAGTTCCCGTAGCCGAAAGTGCGGCGTATCATGTTGCGAAGCGCTCCGTTCGGCCCCTCGACGAACCCGTTGGTTATTCTTTCAATAAAACAGTTCGGAATTTCGTTCCACCAATTCTCCGGGGTTTTCACGAACTTTCCCAAAAAAGAATCCACCTGCGTTTTCCGCATTGAGCTTCCGAATCCTCAAGTATTTTTCGGCCCTGTTCCTCTCCCTTTCGAAAACGAATCCCGCCCCGTTCCATTTTCTCCTTGAGGTCCTCCATGGCGTCGGCGGCTATGTTGGCCGGTCTTCCGGGAGGCGTACGCACCTCCGGCAGCCCCTCCAAGCCCGGCTCCTTGCAGGCCTTCCATCAACGTTGCAGACGGTTCCAGCAGTATCCGAGAAGAATCGAGCAGTCATCCGCGGCGGCGACTGTTCCGGTCTTCGGCAGCCAAAGCATCCTCGCCCTAGGCCACGCGCGCTTCGAGCGCAACGATTTTTCCAGCTCCGAAAGCTCGTCGGGGCTTTCGGCGATTTCCTTTCGGTAATCCACTCGCACTCCCGTCCTCCTGAAAATATCGGTCCCTAGCGACAAGATGGGAATCGAGTGCCGAAAATTCAATTGATTGCGAAATTGTTTGTTCAAACGGTATTACTTATTTTTCGATAGTACTCAGCCATGAAATGAATACCGTCGAATTGAGACAGTAGACGCTCCGCACTAGGCCGGTTGGTTTTCATCATAGGATCTCCCGGAACCAAGCCGGATATCGACTCGTCGCTCCGGCCCAGTTCCCGCCGGGCGACAAATTCTATGGAGGTCGCGACCTGGAAGGGCAATTGCAAGAAGCATCGTAAGGCCCTTTATCCTCGAGTCTATGTTGAGGAAAACGGGCAATGCGGGGATGCATCCTCTTTTAAAGCGATGAAAACCTCTCTCGACAGTGTATTCGTCTCGATAGTATTGGCTGCTTTGGGCAAGATTCATCCTTTCGGCAGGCGTGTTTGTGACAAAAATGCGCCAACCGGCCAGCAAGAGATATCGGTCTATCGCCTCGGAATCGCGAGTCACGGCAAGCGACAGCTTGCGATTTTCAACTGTATCGTAAGGAGTGTTCCGGCCGGGACGGCCTTTGCACTTGTATTTTTTCTTCTTTTCCACCGTTTCGCGGACTTCGACGCGGACGAAATTTTGAAGTCCTTTGTCCTTTAATACACTTTGGGCTCTCTCCAGAAATTCGCCGGCGCCTTCGTCCTTTTTGGGTTTCATGGAGTCCAGTTTACGGTTGGCTTTGGACAAACGGTCCTCGAACGCCTTCGTTTGCCGAGCCGAATGAGCGTCGCTCGGAGCAACAAGCCAGCGCGCTCCCGCCATCGGTGCCTCTTGCCGTCCTCCGGTTCCGATTCCATTGTCTTGTCGACAACGAAGACCGAGCCGACCTTTCGTTGTTCCTCCCGACCCGCTTTCGGTTCCAGAACGATGTCCCGAAGTTTCGCCGGCGGTCCGAGGACAAGCTCTTTTAGCAATGTCGGCGTCTCGCCCGTCATCGGCAGGGGGAAAAGGTAGCGGCCCCCGTCGCGGTCGATCGTCGCCCTCGACTGCATGGACGCGGCCTTGCGGTCAGCGATAAACAGGAAATCCGGCTTGCCGACGGTTTCCGCCATGCGCCGCCATGCGGGCGCGTAGCATTGATCGTCCGCGCGATTTCCGGGCAAGGTGTCCGACACCGACGGAATTCCGGCGGGATCCAAAACGCCCAGCCCCTGCTTGAACTGGAGAAGATCGGGGCGATTGTCCTTGCTGTGTCCGAAATATAGGATTCCGTCTGGAGAATCGCTCGATTCGTGGAATACGCTGTAGCTGGTCGTATCGCACCGGGCCGTTTCGGTCGGCAGTTCGCAGGCGCCGACGATTCGCCTGCCGGTTTGGAGCTGAAACAGAAATATTTTGTCGTCGTTTTCGCCGAAAACGTCGAGCATTCCGCCGAGCCGGTCGTCGGTGGCGTCCTTTTCCCCGATCCGCCAGCCGATCGCCTGCCCTATTACGGCCTTGTGCGCGTTCAGCCAAGGTTCCATGCCGTACAGCCTGTGCGTTAGGTTGTGCAAGACATAGGTTGCGAAAAGAACCGCCAATTGGCCGAAGTCCGATCCGTTCCAGTTTCGATGCGCCGGAAAGACGGCATCGATCGTTTCCCGAATTCCCGTTTTCTCGAGCCAGGCTAGAATCGGCGGTATCGTATCGACCCTCTCGATGCCCTGTGCCATCGCAAACCTCCAGAATTTTGTGTTTACGATGGTTTTCTCATACTTTTTCAGAAAAGTCCCGCGAAATCAACGCTGTCGCCGAGGGATTGATAAAAAAACAAAAATATGGCTAAAATACTAGCGAAATCCAAGGTATTAGAAGACGGCGTCAAAGCAGCTCGCGCAGGTCTTCCTGTTCCATGTCCCGGTTCAGTTCCTTTATCTGGCATCTGATTTCCTCGTATTCCGTCAGCTTCTTCTTGAGAAAGCGAAAGGTCAACTCGGCCTTTTCCGCCACGCCACGGGGGGTGACGACGTATTCCAACCGCTTTTTGCCGATGCTTTTGTTACCTCGTTTTACTTCGACAAAGCCCTCTTCTGCGAGTCGCTTCAGACAGGCGTTTGTCTTGCCGAGGCTTACACCGATCCGGCGGGCCATGTCTCGCTGGGAAAGGTTCTGGTTTTTCGAAAGCAGCTCAAGCAGGCTGCGCGCCGTTTTCTTTTCGAATTCGGTATTCATGGCTGGCGTTCACAGTTACAGGGGTTGGGAATCAGGGAAGTTCGAAATATCTTCGTTCTTGTTTCAAAGTTCGAGTTCGGGAATCGACGTTCGCTTTCGGCGACATCGACGAGAACGGTTCCGTAAAGCATTTGCGGCATTGAACGTTGAGCCTGGAAAGCCGAAGATCGAACGCCTTGATTGGGATAAAGCTCCGCTCCTTGGATTACATTGAGAATTTTTCCGTGTTTTTCGGTCGGACAAACCAAGGGCGGTCCCCGGCGAAGGCGTCGGGGATCGTCAGTTCTCTTCGCCTGCTTCTGCCTCAACAGGGTTTGCCGATATGAAGTCTTCCGCCTCCAAGCCCCTGCTCAGGCATACGATCTCTCGCCTGACCTCTTCGAATTCCGCTTTTTTCGCCTCGAGAAGGCGCGCGGCAAGGCGGCACAGCTCTTCGGCACCTTCGGGCGCGATCTCGTAGGAACACTTCTTTTTGTCGAGGGGCGAAGCGAAGGTTTTTCTTATTTGGCTTTTTTCGATTAGTTCCAGCATGCAGGAGTTGAGTTTGCCGAGGCTGACGCCAGTTCGGCTTGCCATTTCCCGCTGGGTGAGGTCGCGGTTCTCCCGGACAAGCTTGAGCAACCGGTATGTCAAAAGTTCCTTGGGCGAAGATTCCATTTCGAAAAACACGACTACAGGTTTAAGTTCGAAATCAAGTTCGTTTGCGGCGTTGGTCGTTCACGAAAAAACAACCGTCGGCGTTCGCTGATAACGAGTTCTAAAAACATGCCTTGCGTCAAAAATCAATGCGCGACTTCGTTTCCGGCAGCTTGCTCTTTTTCGTTCGGTGTTTCGGAGAACGAAACGTTTGTACGTGCCTTGAACGATGACAAGGAATGCTTTTAGCGGACCGGGGGAAATTTGTCAAGTTCGAAGTTGTTGGGCGGGGCGAATATTTCGAGTCGGTCATTGATGGGGGGATTGTTTGTTTAAACTTCGTTAGGGTTATAGAAAGAGGAACCACTAAGACACAAAGGTCGCAAAGTTTTTTCAAGAAACTTCGCGTTCTTTGCGGCTTGGCGGTTTAGAAAAAAATTCCTCGAAGCCCAGGTCCGGGTATGCTCTCGTATTCGGTCGTCGTCGAGAATCGCGAAGCAGCCCTCAAGGAAAAGGTCAAAAGGTCGCCCGACCTTTTCCTCGAGGGCGGAGGGAGCTAAGGGCCACAGAACGAAATAAATATACCAACCCTCTCGCCGTCGGTATATCGCGCGCAACGGCGACAACTTTGTTTCGTTCCGAGTA
>CAZNTU010000268.1:0-7296 GCA_964575975.1 uncultured Desulfobacteraceae bacterium | reverse complement strand
CGTATATGCGCCGATGCCGGCAAGATATCGAAGTTTTTCCAGGTCTGCGGATGGAGGAACGAGGATCGGAGTTTCGAGCGAATCCATGATCTCCGCGCTTTTGAAAATCCCGTTCGAAACTTCCGGCAGGTTCAGGGGAAACCAAAAAGTGCTTCCTGCGCCGACGGCGCTTTCGACATGCAGTTCGGCGCCCATTGCCCGCAGCAACGACCGGCTGATGGCCAGTCCCAGTCCGACGCCCTCGGTGTTTTTTCCGCCTTCTCCGAACTGCGCGAAGGGAACGAAAATCTGCTCGATTCGATTCTCCGGAATGCCTGGACCGGTATCCCGGACCGAAAATCGCAGGTTGTTTCCCTCGACTCTGGCGACTTCCAGTCTCACGCTTCCCCGTTGCGTAAACTTCACGGCGTTTCCCAGCAAGTTGAGCATTACCTGGCGCAATCGCCTGGCGTCTCCAAGAACGACCTCCGGGATATTGGAAGGCGGTTTCCAGTGAAAATCCAGTCCCTTTTCGTTGGCGCGCGGGCGAATCATGTCCGCCAATATCTCCAGTTGTTCGGGCAGGCGAAACGGAGCCGGAAACAATTCTATTTTCCGGGCCTCGATTTTCGCCAGATCCAGGAGGTCCTCGATGAGCTGCAAAAGATGCCGGCCGCTGTGTTCGATGGTTTTGACGCCGGTGTATTCCATGGAACCCTTCGCCGTCGTACGTTTCAGCAAATGCGCGTAGCCAAGAATGGCGTTCAAGGGCGTGCGCAGTTCGTGGCTCATCATGGAAAGAAACTGGCCTTTGGCTTGGTTCGCCGATTCGGCCTGTTCCTTGGCGCGCTGGAGCTGCGCCTCGGTTTTCCGATGTTCTCTAATTTCCTTTTGCAGCGCCCTTGTTCGCTCCCTTACGTTCTCTTCCAGCATGACGTTCTGTTTTTTGATCAGTGTTTCCATGTTCTTCGAAGTCGAAACAAACCGGCACTGTGCAGCCTCTTTTTCCCGCTGCAAGGTCTGTATGCGGTCGCCTAGGGCGAATGAGAAGAACAATCCGGTCAATATTACGCCGAAACGAAGCCCTTGTTCCACCAAGGAAAAATTCGGCATTGCGCCAAGTCGCATCAGTGCGAAGGGTATAAATGTCAAAGCGGTCATGAGCCAGGCCAGAAAAAAATAACGCGCCGGTCGATATCCGCGTCGCCAAATAATGTAATTGATACCGGTAAAAGCGAGGCTGTTGGCAAGCCGAATCCGCATTGTCGCGCGGACCAGTCCGCTATAGTCGGCAAACGGAACGAGCGCAAGAAAAAGCCCCCAGATCGCGATAAACCCGACAATCACGAAGTGCCCGACGGGTGCGCGTTTGCGGGTATCCAGAAAAGAGACGGCGAACATCGTGCCCAGTATGGAAACGACCGGGAAGAAAAGAACGAGCGAAAGGTCGGTCCAGAAGGGAGAATCCGGCCAGAAATACTGGCCGGCGAATCCTTCGTATACGACTTGGCCCGCGAGCATGCATAGCAAGATTCCCACGTAGTAGCCGTAGTCGCGCTCCTTCAGCGCGAGCCAGAGGAACAGATTGTACGCGATCAAGCACAAAAGCGCTCCGTATACGATTCCGAGCGTCAATGTTTCGCGTTGGCAATGCCGCGTAAATCCGTCCGGGGACCAGAGGACAAGGGGAAGCGTCATGGCCCAGTCGTTTCGGAAACGAAGGTAGACCGTTTGGTCGATTTCAAAGGGCAAAACGAGGTCGAACGCAAAAAGACGGTACGGGATCTCGCGGGACGAGAACGAATGGCGCGTGCCGGTGCGGACGACCTCGAATCCGCTTCCGTCGGCGCGGGGTCGATAGCATTCCACCTGCTGCATGTTGGGAAATCCCAGCACCAAGCGCCATTCCCGGGTTCGGGCGTTATGGTTGCGAAGACTAACGCGAACCCAATAGACTGATTCCGTGAAACCGAAACTGGGCACGTCGAGCCGGCTTCGGACAAATCGGGACGATATTTCCGGGGAAATGACGTCGTCGATATTCATGGTCCCGCCGGGATCTTCCAGATACGCGACCGATTTGCCCAGCGGATAGCAATCCTGCCCGTCGGTCAACAAAACCGGCGCCTGCGCAAAGGCGAAAACCGGGTTTGCCAACACAATCAGGAAAAGCAGACAGATTCGAAACACCGGCTACAACCCGTATTTCTGGATTTTTCGATACAGAGTGGGCAAAGGAACCTGGAGCCGCTCGGATGCCTTGACGCGATTGCCGTCCACGCCGGACAAAACATCGGCAATGATTTGACGTTCGAAGGCCATCACCTTTTCATTCAACGGCTGCCCCGCCGCCGACGACCCGCTCCCGCCCTCCGGCGAATACTCGGGTATATGGGGAGAATGCAGCTCCACCTCGTCCATGGCGATATAGCGCCGGACCTCGTTGATCAGTTCGCGAACATTTCCGGGCCAGTCGTATTCCTTGAACCGGTCTACGATTTCATCCGGAATTCTACGCCTTGTCGCGCCCTCCGGGTCAAGAACGCCGAGAAAATGGTCGACCAGGAGAGGAATGTCTTCCATGTGCCGCCGAAGCGGCGGCATTTCGATGGCGATGACATGCAGCCGGTGAAACAGGTCTTCGCGAAACTTTCCGGTTGCGACCATGTTTCGAAGCGGCTGGTTCGAAGCGGCAATAATGCGTACATTGGCAATTCTCGGTTTCGTGGCGCCTACAGGAGTGTATTCGCCGTTGTTCAAAACCCGGAGAAGCTTGGCCTGCATGGCGGGACCCAGTTCGCCGACCTCGTCCAGGAACAGCGTTCCGTCCTTCGCCTGATCGAAAAATCCGGATTCGTCACGCGTCGCGCCGGTAAAAGCCCCTTTTCGATACCCGAAAAATTGCGACTCGAACAGCGGTTCCTGAACGGCGGCGCAATTCACGGAGACAAAGACTTTGGCATATTTTTCGCTCAACTGCCATATGGTGCGGGCGGCGAGTTCCTTGCCCGTTCCGGTTTCGCCGTAGACGATTACCGGCGCATCGGTGACGGCGGCTTTCAACAGCCGTTCGTACGCCTTTTGCATGGCCGGACCTCTGCCGATCAGTTCTCCCAGACGATCCCGTTCGCTTAGTGAGGCTTTCAGAACGATATTTTCCGACGCCAACTGCCGCGTCTCCCGTTCCAGGGTCTTGCGCCATGAAATATCGCGCAGGGCGATCACTTGGAGACTCCGGTCCCGATAGCGGACCGGGCGGTTCTGGACCTCCAACGGAAATTCGGTCCCGTCTTTTCGCCGGCCTCGAGCCTCGCAAACCCGCTCCGCATCCGAAATCGCCAGTTCGTCCGCCACCGAACGATATTCCGGCGCAAACAAGTCGCAAACGTTGCGTTTCCTCATTTCCTCGCGGGAAAACCCGAACATGCGCTCCAGCGACCGGTTGACCTCTACGACGCGCCCCCGGTCGTGAAACAGAATCCCTTCGAATGTGGCCTCGGACAACCTTCTGAACCGCTCTCTTTCCTCCTC
This sequence comes from uncultured Desulfobacteraceae bacterium, assembly GCA_964575975.1. GTDB lineage: Bacteria > Desulfobacterota > Desulfobacteria > Desulfobacterales > SKZT01. The sequence goes on along the minus strand of CAZNTU010000268.1, from coordinate 3,786 downwards.
GAGGGACCGTTGAAGTCGCCGGACGGTCAGGTGGGTCCCGATCCGGGCAAGGACTTCCTCCAGTTGGAACGGCTTGGTGATATAATCCGCGCCCCCGGCCCGAAAGCCTTCCAGCTTTCCGTCCAGTTCCGAGACGCCGGTTGTAAACAGGACCGGTATATTGCGCAGCGCTTCGTCCCGTTTCAGGCGCCGGCAGACATCGAACCCGTCCGTGTCCGGAAGTCTCACGTCCATCAGGATGATATCGGGCTGGAAGCGGCTCAGAACTTTAAAGGCTTCGGCGCCGTTCCGGGAAACCAGCAGGCTGTATCCGTTCAGCTGAAGCTCCGCGAATAGCGCGCTAAGATGTTCCGGCTGGTCGTCCACAATCAGAATGGTCGGCTTTGCGATAAGATGCTCGGGCTTCATTGCGAGTTCGTTCCTTGTATTGCTCCGTTCCGGGCGATTGTTAACCATGAAAAATTAAGCCATTATAAACGGATACTTGAAAGCATGCAAATTGGGAATAAAATACGACTAAAAATATTGCAATTGAAAAAGGCACGGTTTAAAAGAAACGGAGTCGAACGAATTCGAATTCGGGAAAAACGTAGAACCGAGGTTCAAAGGGTGATCCGAAAACAAGGTTTGGCTGACGGATCATGTGCCGGCGGAGTTCATCGTTTTTCCGGGCGAAAGCGGGGACTGAATGATATCCTGTCGAAGATGGCGTTCGCTTGTAACGAGATTGTGCGGAAATCCGCCCGCCGAGGACGCGTTCGAACAGCTCGTCGCCGCGTACGGCCAACCCCGTCGCCATTACCACGGCCTGGGCCATATCGAGCATTGTCTCCGCGAATTCGATGCCGTCGCCGGTTTGGCGCGACGGCCCGACTCGGTGGAGTTCGCGATCTGGACCCACGATGCGGTCTACGATCCTATGGCTTCGGACAACGAGGAAAAGAGCGCGCGGCTGGCGCTCGAGATTCTCGCCGGGTCGGGCTGCCCCGAAGCCGTTCAAGTCGAGGTCCGGGACCTGATCCTCGCCACGAGGCACAACGAGACTCCCCCGTCCCCGGACGCCGCGCTCGTGGTCGATATCGACCTCTCCATCCTCGGGCAGCCCCCGGAGACGTTCGATTCGTACGAAGCGGCCATTCGAGCGGAATACGTCCGGGTACCGGATACGATATACGCGGCGGGTCGTTCCCGAATTCTATCCGGTTTCCTGGACCGGTCGCGAATCTATTTCACCGAGCATTTCGAAAGCAAGTACGGGGTTCGGGCGCGGCTAAATCTGAAGCGGGCGGTATCCATGTTGCGGATGCGCCGCAGAGTGGAATAGAACCAGGCCCAGCAAAACTGTTGCGACTGTTGAATTGGTATGGTCGAGGCAGCGAAGGAATTTGGATTCGATACGCAGCAACTTTCAAAGGAACTTTTTCTTGAATAAAAACGGATTGTACGATTGGGCGTGCTTCCAATTAGGAATGAAATATCGGCTTCGATCTCGGTTGCCAGAGCTGAAAACATGGTCGTTCGTCGTATCCTGGGGTGATGAAAATATGTTGCAAGAAGGAGGCTGGAATTCATCCTGGTTTTGTGCCTTCTTGCGCGTCGGGATCAAGCTTTTAGCCGTTAGCCGTCAGCTTTTAGCCGTTGGCCGTTGGATACCCCGGAAAATCGGCGAGCGGCGGCTAAGAGCTAAAGGCTAAGAGCTAAAGGCTAAGAGCTAACGGCTAAAAGCTAACGGCTATTTGCAAAGCCAGGAATAACTCCGAACTGACGGATTGCCCCCGAAAAAACGTCGATTTTCATCATCCCGGTCGTATCCTGCCATGGCAGAAAAAAAAATTTCGCCGACCTCTTCTCGGGAACGCAATTTTTCCAAAGTAATCAATATGTTCCGAAAACATCAAAAAAGTATCGCGTTTTCTTGAAAAAAAAAGGTTGATTTTTTATTTTGTCCCATGATAGGAGACCGCCATACAGTCGAAGACAAGCGCGATCGGAGCGCAAAAGTCTTCGGCCCAAAGTACTTGCCCTAATGTTCGTAAAATCGAATGCACTACCAAAGGAAGCTGCCTTTCCTAAAAACAATTGGAAAGGGGGCTGCCAATAGTAATCCCTGTTCCATGCAGATCGAAGACCGATTCCCGGTCGAAGGCCGACCGGCGATTCGCGTGATGCGGAGGTGGTTGAAATAAGCAATTGATACTGCTTTTTTTTCTGCCTAATCGATACCTTTTTACCGCCGCATCCTAGTACATCCGAAAGCTGTATGGATATACGATATGGCTGATAATCCGATCAAGATCGACCGCCTTCAAGTTTTCACAGCTTCTCGTCGCTTGCAGGAAGGGTTCCGAAAACAGAAGTAAAAAGGATTGAAAAACATGAAATCTTCCCAGAATGGTCGTTTGTGTCTTTTGCTCGGCGTCTTCGTATTCTTGTGCTCGTTGCTTCCCGTTACGGTTTTTGCCGATTACGGCACTAACAGGGCGCCCGACTGTTCGGGCGCCTATGCCGATCCCGCCTCCCTCTGGCCGCCGAATCACAAATTCGAGGAAATAGAAATAGGCGGGGTCGTCGATCCTGACGGAGATCCGCTTTCCATAGAGGTTCAGTGCATTTTCCAGGACGAACCCGTCAACGATTCGGGTGACGGCAATACGCAATGGGACGCGAGCGGCATAAACGAAAGCGGCGCTTCGGTACTGTCGGAACGGTCGGGCACGTCGAACGGCCGCGTCTACCACATCGACTATATCGCCACGGATGTACACGGCGCTCGATGCGGCGGAGAAGTCACCGTCAATGTCAACCACAGTCGGCCTCGTCCGGCCGTGGACGACGGCAGGCTGTACCCCTCGGTTCCTTCCGACAACCAATGCGGTCTTCACGCGATCAACAACTATCCTTATATCGTTTCTCTTCCGACGCTTTCCGCGACAAGCTGCAACCGCTACGAATACGCTATAATAGCCAACGATCCTGACAGGGATGCTCTTTCCTATTCCATTGTTTCGGCGCCGGAAGGCGTCGGAATAGACGAAAGCACGGGACTGCTGCAATGGGAACGGCCGGTTTCCGGGACTTGCGATATAACCGTCCGGGTCGAAGACGGCAGAGGAGGAAGCGACAGTCAGTCCTTCGCCCTGGAGATAACGGCGCCCGAACTCTCGATTACGTCGATACCGTTAACGGAGGTCGCTAACAACGAAAATTATCTATACAAGGTGGAAATTCTGACCAATCTCGATACTCCTCCTGTCTTTTCTTTGCCTGCGGCCCCCTCCGGCATGGTCGTTTCGTCCAATACGGGAGAAATCTCATGGCAGCCCCAGGCCCTATATGGCCAAGGCATTCATGCTCCGGACCCGTTTTGCGCCGTTTCCGCCGGTTCGGCGGGCGCCGGCGCGGGATTCGCGGATATCGTAGCGGTGGTTGACGAGTCCGGTTCCATGTCCGGGGAACACAATTGGATCGGGGAATTCGTAGAACGGTTGGAACAGGAGCTTCTGGATCAAAATGTCGGGGCCGACACGGAAAATCTCTATGGGTTGGTAGGCTTCGAGTATAATCCCCGGGAAATCCTGGTCGGCGGAGCCAAGATGGGCACGGCGGCCGAGTTTGTCCAGGCCGCGAACAATCTCGAGTTGTACGGAGGAACCGAGGACGGGTGGAAAGCGTTGCAGCATGTTGTAAATAGCTATCCCCTAAGACCCGAGGGCGCCGGCAATCTCATCCTGATAACCGACGAAGACCGTGACAATACAACCAACAGCATAACCTACTCCTCTTTGC
>CAZNTU010000267.1:0-7318 GCA_964575975.1 uncultured Desulfobacteraceae bacterium | reverse complement strand
CCTTCGATCCCCTTCAGCGGAATTCGTATCCAGTCCGGACGGTTGTTCATTTCGTATCCGAGTTCGTAAATGGCCTTTTCCATCAGGAGCGCGTCGAGCAAAACGCGGACTTCCTCGTCGGACCCGGGCAAAATGCCGGCCGGTTCGGTTTCCTCCAGATAGTTATTCAGGAATATCGCGCACACCCAGCAGTACCAATATTCGGCGAATTTTTCAAGACTCTCGCGAGTATGGCCGTGAGCCAGTCCGCGGACCTCCTCCTGGGCGATGGCGCTGTAGGCGGCGTAGTGGAAGGAACGCAGCATGCCCGCGACGTCCCTTAACGGGGACCGTTTGATTTTGCGCTCGCTGATGGGTCGCAAGGGTTCCCCTTCGAAATCGATGATCACGAAATCCTTGCCGGTATGAAGTACTTGGCCGAGATGAAAATCGCCGTGGCAGCGAATGCGCTTGCCGGTGATCTTCCTTTCGATGAGGGCGTGGAAACAGTCTAAAATGTCCTGTTGACGGTCCCAAATCCGGAGTGCGTCTTTTCTTGCGGATTCGGGGAGTCGTTCTATTCCCTTTTTGAGTTGCGGAAGCACCTGTCTGGCGAGGGAGCGCATGGACTGGTAGAGCGAGCGCTGGTAGAGCTTGGAGAAGTTCTCCGGGACGAAGCTGGACGCTTCCCTCTCGGAAGCCAGAAAAACGTGCATTTCGGCGGTGCGGCGGGCCATCAGGGTAACGTCGTTCACATAGAAGCCGATCCAGTCCGCCGCCCTCTCCGGCAGTTCCTTCCGCGCCATGTTCAATAAATGTCCGCAGGAGGGCTTTATTTTTTCGTCGTAGCTCTCCAATACACGTCCGAAATAGCCCGTAAGGCTGTTTAGCGTATATTTCCATGCGTCCCCCTGGTTCGGGACGAATTCCTGCATGAAGGCAATGGTTTTGGGCTCTTCCTTGTCTTCGATATATTCGATCGCCCCGGCCGAGGGCGGAAGATGCCGAAATCCTTTGTGTGTTAGAAACCGTCCGATTTCCAGGTCCGGATTGACGCCCTTTTGCAATCGACGGAAAAGCTTGAGGATGAAACGGTCCCCGAAAATCACCGACGTGTTGCTCTGCTCCGCCGTCACGACCTTGATCTCGAAGGGCGGCTGTTCGTCCTTCCCCAACTGTTTCAACGCCTTTCCCGGCCAGGCCATCACGCGGCCCTTCCTACCCTTGATTCCTATCCGGCGCGCCATCTTGTCGAAAAGCGCGTGGCAGAATTTCCTGTGGGTCGAGGCGTCCACCAGGTATTCCATCGAATTGTCGGATTTTACCAGCACTCTCGCTATGACGGTTCGGGGAGACTTCTCCTTGATCTTTTCCGCTTCGGAACCGGATACGCCGGTGACGGGAAAGACGTACGTTTCGTCCAAACCATCCATGAACGCGATCCGCGCGAAAAGAAGAAAGAAAACCGTGTCTTCTTCGGTGACGGGCAGGATTTCGTTGACGGCCGCGCTTTTGATCCATCGGTTCTTTGCGCCGAACCACCGCTGTCCCATCAGAAAGGAGGGAATCCATCTTTCCAGCTCCTCCGGAACATGCGTGCGGAACAGTTCCTCCCAGGAGTTTCGCACTTCGAATACCGGCGTCTTTTCGGGATCCATGATGTACTCCGAAACGGTCTCCTCGACTTTCGGGGGCCGAATGTCGAACCAGTAGAACGAATGGGGACCGAGGCTCAGGAAATAAGGTTCTTCCGTGATTTCCGGAAAGGGGGTATTGCCGAAAATCTCCACCGGCGACGATCCGATGTCATCCTTCAGGTTCAGTTCCACGTATTGCACGTATCGCGAAAAATTGGCGACCACCAGGATTCGCTGTTCCTGGTACGTTCTGAAATACGCGAGGATTTTCGTGTTTTCCGGATCGAGGAATTTCAAAGTTCCCCTGCTGAACGCCCTGATCTGGTTTCTAAGGGCGATCAGGCGGCGCATCCACCAGAGCAGCGAGTGGCGGTTGTTCTTTTGGGATTCGACGTTTACCACCTCGTAATGGTATTCCGGGTCGATGATCACCGGCAGATAGAGGACGTGGGGGTTTGAGGCGGAGAAGCCGGCGTTGCGGTCCGGGCTCCATTGCATGGGAGTCCGGACTCCGTTTCTGTCTCCCAGGTAAATGTTGTCGCCCATGCCGATTTCGTCGCCGTAGTAGATCACCGGCGCTCCTGGAAGAGAAAGTAGAAGCCCGTTCATCAGCTCTATCCTGCGGCGGTGGTTCCCCAGAAGCGGGGCCAGGCGCCGTCTGATTCCCAGGTTGATTCTCATGCGGGGTTCCTGGGCGTACACGTTGTACATGTAGTCGCGCTCCTCGTCCGTCACCATCTCGAGAGTCAATTCGTCGTGGTTGCGCAAGAATATCGCCCATTGGCTCGTCTCGGGGATTTCCGGCGTTTGATCCAGGATGTCCACCACCGGGAAACGGTTTTCCATGTGCAAGGACATGTACAACCTGGGCATGAGCGGAAAATGGAAGTTCATGTGGCACTCGTCGCCCTCGCCGAAATACTTGACCGCGTCCTCCGGCCATTGGTTCGCCTCGGCCAGAAGCATCCTGTTGTCGTACTTGGAGTCCATGTGCGCCCGGAGCGACTTCAAGAACTCGTGGGTTTCCGGGAGGTTTTCGCAGTTGGTCCCCTCCCGTTCGAAAAGGTAGGGTACCGCGTCGAGACGAAGCCCGTCCACGCCCATGTCCAACCAGAAATCCAGCGTCTTTAAAATGGCCTCCCGCACCCGGGGGTTGTCGAAGTTGAGGTCCGGCTGGTGAGAGTAGAACCTGTGCCAAAAATAGGCTTTCGCCACCGGGTCCCATGTCCAGTTGCTGGTTTCGAAATCCTGGAAGATCACGCGGGTTTCGGAATATTTTTCCGGGGTGTCGCTCCAGACGTAAAAGTCCCTCGCCATGGTACCCTGCTTGGATCGCCTGGCTTTCTGAAACCACGGATGCTGGTCGGACGTGTGGTTGATCACCAGCTCCGTGATGATTCTAAGGTTGTGATCGTGGGCCTCCTTCAAAAAGGCCTTGAAATCGCCCAGGGTTCCGTAGGACGGATTGATCCCCCGGAAATCGGCGATGTCGTACCCGTCGTCCTTCAAGGGCGACGGATAGAACGGCAGAAGCCAAAGAGCCGTTATCCCCAGCTCCGCCAAGTACGGCAGTTTTTTTCTAAGACCTTTGAAATCGCCGATTCCGTCGCCGTCGGCGTCGTGGAAAGTCTTGACGTGCAGCTGGTAAATCACGGCGTCCTTGTACCACAACGGCGTCCTCTCCGGAGTCGGACCTTTTTTCGCTTCCGCGGCCATAGGATCTCCTTTACATGAAATAGTCGAAATCGTGTTCGGATCGCACCCGGCGTCGGATTCGGAAAATGTGGGCCGGGACCGTCTTCGGGTCCAGCTCCACGTAGTTGTCGCCGGGATGCCACAAATATCGCGCGTTGCCGATCAGATCGTGCATTTGAAACGTCTGTTTCTCGTCGAGGCCGAACTCCCTCGCCGGGAGGTTCAACCAGGCCGCGTGGGAGTGGTGCGGGTCGAGATTGACCACCACGACGACGATATTGTCCCTGTCGTCGGAACGCTTGCTGTAGCAGACGAGATTGTCGTTGTTTACCGTGTGGAACCGCAAATTGTTTTGTCGCAGGGCGGGGTTTTCCCGCCTGATGCGGTTTATGCGGCTGATAAAAGGTTTGAGACTGTCGGGCCGGTCGAGATTCCAGCGATGGATCTCGTATTTCTCCGAGCGCATGTATTCCTCGCTGAACGGCGCTCTGGGTTCGTTGACGCAGAGTTCGAACGCGGGGCCGTATATGCCGTAGTTGGAGGAAAGAGTCGCGGCCAGGACCAACCGGATTAGAAACGCGGGACGCCCGCCCATTTGCAGATATTCCGGAAGAATGTCCGGCGTGTTCGGCCACAGGTTGGGCCAGAAGAACTCTTTCGCGTTCGTTTGCGTAAGTTCCTTGAAATATTCCTCGATCTCCCACTTGAGATTGCGCCACGTGAAATAGGTGTAGGACTGGGTGAAACCGCCCTTCGCCAGGCGGTACATGATTTTCGGACGGGTGAAGGCCTCCGACAGGAAAACAATGTCCGGGTCGGTCTTCTTGACCTCGGCGATCAGCCATTCCCAAAAGGGCAGGGGCTTCGTGTGCGGGTTGTCCACCCGGAACACTCGCACGCCCTGCTCGATCCAGTACCGGACCACGTCGAGCAACTCGTTCCATAGGGATTCGGCCTGCTCCGATTCGAAATCGAAGGGATAGATGTCCTCGTATTTTTTCGGGGGATTTTCGGCGAACTGGATCGATCCGTCCGGGCGCGTTTTGAACCATTCCGGGTGTTCCTTGACGTACGGATGGTCGGGGCTGCACTGGAAGGCTATGTCGATGGCGGTTTCGATTCCACGTTTCCGGGCTTCCGAAACAAGTCGCTTGAAATCTTCGAGCGTTCCAAGTCGCGGGTTTATACTTTTGTGGCCGCCTTCTTCGGAACCGATGGCCCACGGACTGCCGGGATCTCCCGGATTCGCGACAACGCTGTTGTTCCTGCCCTTGCGGTTGGTCTTGCCTATGGGATGAATCGGCGGAAGATAAAGCACGTCGAAGCCCATTTCGGCGATATAGGGAAGTCTGTCGATGCAGTCCTGGAACGTTCCGTGCCGGTCCGGTTCCTTGGAAGCGGACCGGGGAAAAAGTTCGTACCAGGCGCCGAAACGAGCGCGAGGCGTTTCCACGCGTATTTTCAGAATCTTCCCGTACGTCGTCTTAAGACGCCTGTCCGGATACAAGTCCATGAGGCGCCCAAGTTCGTCGTCCACCATGGAAAGGGAGTTTCCGCCGGACTTTACTTCGGCGTTCAAGGAGGCGGCTTTGATTTGCAGCAAGTCCGCGTCCTTGCCCTCGGCGCGGGAAACCGCCTCTCCGACCAGTCTGGCACCTTCCATGAGTTCGACGGAAACGTTCAGGCCCGCCGCCGATTTCTTCTCGGTCCCGCTTCTCCAGGTTTTGAACGTATCGATCCACGCCTCCAACGTAAATTCGTACACCCCCAGTTCGCGCGCGACGAATGCCGCCTTCCAGCGGTCGTTCCCCAGGAGCGACATGGGTACGGCCTCCCACTGCTCCGCGCCCTCCTTGCGACAGAAAAGCCGGGCGGCGAGCAAATCGTGACCGTCGGCGAAAATGTCGGCCTCCACCCCGACCTTTTCCCCAAGCGCCCTTCTGGCCGGAAAACGACCAGCGTCTATTTCCGGGGCGACATTCTCGATAAGAACCCTTTTTCTCTTTTCTTTCGTCTCGCCCATCATTTGCTCCGATTGTCGTTTGCCACGACTCGCAAGTCGATATACATTCGAGAATGATTATGGATTATGTATGGATTTACAATACGGGTATAAAAGTATATCCGAGACACAAACACCTTAGTGGAGTGCAGGACCAATGAACATTCTTTTTGTCTCGTCGGAAAACGGCGCCCTAAAAGGAGGGAAAGCGGGCGGGGTCGGCGACGTCGTGGAGCAGTTGCCTCCCGCGCTCGCGGACTTGGGAAACCACGTGGTCGCGCTGACGCCTTCGCACGGTTTTTTGCACAAGACGAACTCCGAAGTCCGTCTGTTGAAAAACTTCTCTTTTTCATTTCGCGGATACGAGCATCGGGCGAATCTCTACGAAATCTTTCCCGAAAAGAAACATGCGGGGGTGCGTCACATGGCGATCGACCATCCGCTCCTGGAATCGTTCGACCCGAACACGGGGCGCTATCGGATTTATACGGACGATCCCCCGGAAGTTCCTTTCCAGACCGACGCCAACCGGTTTGCGTTGTTTTGCGCCGCCGCCTCGGCGGCTGTCGTTACCGGCCTGGTCGGTGATGTCGATCTGATCCATCTGCACGACTGGCACGCGGCCCTGATCGCTTTCCTCAGGCAGTTTTCCCCGAAACGCGAGATACTGAAATCGATTCCGGCCGTGTACACCATTCACAATTTGGGCATCCAGGGAATTCGTCCCTTGAGGTGGCACGATTCGTCTTTGGAGAATTGGTTCCCGGATATTCGCTACGACTGGGCGAAAGTGTCCGACCCGCGATGGCGAGATTGCGTCAATCCCATGGCCATTGGAATTCGATTGTCCGACATGGTGCATACGGTATCGCCGTCGTACGGCCAGGAAATACAGCAACCAAGCCGAAAACCCGAATTTTTCGGAGGAGAAGGACTGGAGGCGGATTTAAGGCGGGCAAGCGACGAGGGACGTCTCGTCGGAATCTTGAACGGGTGCGATTACGACGACTTTCGCGGGTCGCCGGAAAGGGATTTCTTCGCGACCATATCGACGCTCAAAGCCGCCGTGCTGGAGTGGGCGGGAACGAAAAGAGGCGTGGACGCCGCTCATTTCGTCGCCTACGCCCGGCTGCTGGAATGGGAGAGACGAACGAACGCTCCGGAAACCCTTTTGACGTTCGTGGGAAGAACGGTCGAGCAGAAGCTGCTGCTTTTCATGGCGGACGGGTCCGACGGAAATCCGGGGCTGGAATCGATTTTGAAGCTCCTGGGGAAAAGGGGCTTGCTGATCGTGCTGGGCAGCGGCGATCCCGTATACGAAGACTTTTTGGCGCGCACGAGTTCGCGACACGAGAACATGGTCTTTTTGAACGGCTATTCGGATGACTGCTCCCGCGCGCTTTACAGAAGCGGGGACCTTTTTCTGATGCCCAGCAGCTACGAACCCTGCGGACTGAGCCAGTTGCTGGCCATGCGGGAGGGACAACCCTGCGCAGTCCATCGAGTCGGGGGGCTCAAAGATACCGTGGAGCACGGAAAGAACGGTTTTTCGTTCGAGGGAAACACCCTCGCGTCGCAGGTGGACGGCTTCGTCAAAACAACCATCGACGCGATCTCGCTGAAATTCTCCGATCCCGAAAAATGGGAACGGATCTGTCGGAACGCGGCCGAAAGTCGCTTTACCTGGGGCCGCGCCGCGCGAAAATATATGGAATTGCTTTATCGGCCCGCAATGTAGGAGACGGGGAGTGGGTAGATGGGGTGAAGAGGTTCTGTCTGGGGTGACGAAAATGTCGAGTTTTCAGCGTTGAAAATCCATACTATACCCGGCCTCCACTTAACCATTGATTATCAACCATTGATTATTTGACATTGTAAACTTGACGGGTAACATGCCGAATTTATCGACCCGTGCGGCCGGAGGGCGGTGCAATTCCCCCCTTGTGCGGCCGGAGGGCGGTGCAATTCCCCCCTTGAGGGGGGCTAGGGGGGTGTCGATGCGCCA
>CAZNTU010000266.1:0-7340 GCA_964575975.1 uncultured Desulfobacteraceae bacterium | reverse complement strand
ACAAAAACCGACGGATTAATATAGCTTGATCGACGATAATTTTCATCACCCCACACGTGGCCTCCCATCCATTCGGTCCTGCACCCGATTATGTCGGCCACGACCTCGTAGTACCGCATGGGCAGGTTGTAGATTTCCAGCCAGTCGCCTATGTGCCTGCGGAAAATGTCGGCGACTTCGATTTTGCGTTCAGGCAGCCCCGACATTTCCCCCATCCTTTCCGACCGATGGCCCGTCCCCGAATTCGATGAAGTCGAGCGGGCTTCTCGTCGAGGCCGGGTGCCTTCTCGACACGTGGAGACAGATCGGATTGGACTTGATCGACCTGTGCTCGAGAAGCCTCCGGATTCTCCGAAGGTCGAAGCCCGTTTCCGGAAGGCGGGTAGAAAACGAGTGCCGCAACGGGTTGGCAATCTTTTCGATACCTTTGCGAGATAATCACAAATCAAGGTGTGACCCCATTCATTGACGGACAGGACATCGCCGGTGAAGAAACGCGCGCTGGTTTTGGGAGGCGGCGTCGCGGGGCTCAAGGCGTCGCTTGTCATCGCCGACAGCGGCTTCGAGGTGGACCTGGTGGAAAAGAGTCCGGTTTTGGGCGGCGCGGCCGTTCGCCTGTCGCGGGTGTCGCCTGCGTTCGAAACCGGCGTTTGTCTCATGACACCCATGGTCACCCGCGTGGTAAGGCATCCCAGGATCAATACGCTCGTCAATTCCGAAATCGAGAGCATTTCGGGATACGTGGGCGCGTTCGAGGCTGGCGTCCGGAAACGTTCGACATTCGTCAAAGAGAACTGCGATCTGTGCGGAAAGTGCCTGTCCGCCTGCGACGTCCAGGTCCCCGACGAACACCAGCAGGGTCTGGCCCTGCGCAAGGCGATCTACCTGCCTTTCGACGGATGCTTTCCCGATCGGTTCGCGATCGATTCCGAGGCATGCACCCGATGCGGGGATTGCGTTTCCGCGTGCCCCATGGACGCCATCGATTTGACCATGGCCGACGAACAAATCAATCTGTCGGCGGGCGCGGTCATCGTAGCCACCGGTTTTTCTTCGTTCAAACCGGAAAAACACGACTTGTATTCCTACAGCCGGTTCGAGAATGTCTTCACCTAGTCGCAACTGGAGCGGATGCTCGACCCCCGCGGGCCTACCCAGGGGAAAATCCTGAAGGTTTCCGACGGCAAGGCGCCCCGAAGAATCGCGTTTATCCAATGCGTCGGCTCTCGAAACGAGGAGACGCACCCCTACTGCTCCAAAATCTGCTGCCAGATAACCTTGAAACAGGCGAGGCAAATTACGGATTCGTTTCCCGAAACCGATATCGCGGTCTATTACAAAGACATACGCGCCAATCGGAAAGGATACGAGGAAATCTACGCGGAGATCCGGAAAAAAGGCGTCCTGTTTATCCGGGGCGAAATCGTCTCCGTCGAGGAAAGCCGGGACCGCTCCTTGGTCGTTCGCGCCAACTCCGAGCTGTTCGGCCGCGAAGTCGAGGACGAAGTCGATCTGGTGGTTCTGGCGACGGGAATGGAGCCGTGCCAGACAAAAGACCAAATTCACGAAATTTTGACCGTTCCCTACAGCGCCGACGGTTTTTTTCTGGAGTCGCATCCCAAGCTGAGACCTATTGAAACCTCTCTGGACGGCATATTCCTGGCGGGTTCCTGCCACGGCCCGAAAGACATTTCCGAAAGCTTGTCCCACGCCTCGGGAGCGGCCGCCAAAGCCTTGGGCATGTTTTCCAAGGACTGTTTGGCACTGGACGCCTACGTGACGGTCGTCGATGCGGAAAGGTGCAACGGATGCGGCATATGCGCCCGTCTTTGCCCTTACCACGCCATCCGGATCGTGGGTGAAAAGAAGGAGAAGAAAGCGGAGGTCGTGCTGGCCGCCTGCAAGGGATGCGGCGTCTGCGCCGGGGAATGCCCGGAGAACGCCGTGACGATCCAGGGGTTTACCCACGACCAGTTGACGAGCCAGATCGACGCCGCTTTGGAGGAAAACCCCGCGGAAAAGATCGTCGCGTTTTGCTGCAACTGGTGTTCCTACGCGGGGGCCGATTGCGCCGGGGTGAGCAGGATGCAATATCCCCCCAATGTTCGAATCGTTCGCACGCTGTGTTCGGGAAGGGTTTCCAAGGAGATGATCATGCGCGCGTTCGAAAACGGGGCGGGCATGGTCTTGGTGTCCGGGTGCCACCCGTCGGGGGATTGCCACTACATTTCCGGCAACCTGATCGCGGAAAGGCGGATTCGGCGATTGAAAAAAAAGCTCGACAAGGAGGGCTTCGACACGAATCGATTGAGACTCCAGTGGATATCCGCCACCGAGGGCGCCGTCTTCATGCAGACGATCCGTGAAATGAACGACTATCTCGAAAAAGAGATCTTGAAATGAAAAACGCCGTATTCTTTTGCTCCTGCACCGATCTGATGAAAAGCCGGACTCCGGATTTTCAAGCGGTCGAAAAGCGCCTGGAGGAAGCGGGAATCGCGGGGCATACTTCGGACCGTCTCTGTTCGCCTGCGGGAATCCGCGAATTTATCGACATCGTAGGGTGCCGCGGCTACGCGGATGTCCTGGTGGCCGCCTGCGGACGCGCGATCAGCGCGGAGCTTTTCAACGACGTCGCGGTCGAGTGCGGCATCGACATCGATCAACTCGACATTCACGATTTCGAAAGCGACGAGGAGATCGCCGGCAAGGCGATTTTCGCCTGTCTGGAGGATTCGCGGCCGGGCGACGGAAAACGAGGCTCGACGAACACCGCGCTGGTGATCGGCGGCGGCGTCGCCGGCTGCCAGGCGGCCTTGGATTTGGCCAACGCGGGCGTCAAGGTCTGTCTTGTGGAGCGACTGCCGTCCATTGGCGGCGTCATGGCAAAGCTTGACAAAACCTTTCCCACGCTGGACTGCTCCATTTGCATCCTCGGTCCCAAGCTGGTAGACGTCTATCATCATCACGACATCGAGTTGATCGCCTACGCCGATATCAAGAGGATCTCCCGCGATGGTCCGACCTTTCATGCGCAGATCGTTAAAAAACCCCGGTATATCGACTCGGCCAAATGCGTCGGTTGCGGCGCCTGCGCGGAGGCTTGCCCGGTCGTAGTGCCCAGCGTCTGGAACATGGGCCTGAAGCCCAGAAAATGCGTCCGAATCCTTTTCGAGCAGGCGATCCCCATGGTTTCCTGCATTGAAAAGGACGCCTGCATCGAGTGCGGATTGTGCGAAAAAGCCTGCGAACGAGGGGCTATCGATTTCGACGATATGGAAGAGCTGGTAGAAATATACGCCGACGCCATTATTGTTGCCGCCGGCGTCGATGTCATCGATCCGCGCCTCCGACCCGAGTACGGCTACGGAAAAATACCGGGAGTGGTGACCAACCTGGAATTCGAGCGCATCGTGTGCGCATCCGGCCCCACCGAGGGGGCATTGACCACCCACGGCCAAAAACAAGTCAAGACCCTGGCGTTCGTCCTTTGCGTCGGCTCGAGAGACGTCCGGTTCAATCCCAACTGCTCCGGCTACTGCTGCACCGCAAGCATCAAGGAAGCCATGATTGCAAAGGACCACGATCCGGACATGGAGATCGCCATATTTTTCAACGATATCCGAACGCACGGCAAGGGTTTCGAGGAACTCTACACCCGCGCGAAGAACAGCGGCGTGAAATTCGTCAAGGCGATTCCCGGGGAGATCGTCGAAAAAAACGAAAGACCGGTCCTGGTATACAACGATTTCGCGTCGGGAACGGTGCGGGAAATGCAAGCGGACATGGTCGTGCTGGCCCTAGGATTGGCGCCGCGCAGGATGAAAATCCCGTTCGACGAGGAGATTATGCCGGCGTCCGATCGTCTGGGTTTCGGAAAAGCCATGCACCCTACCCTGCTGCGGCACCATTCCACGGTGGAGGGTGTTTTCTGGGCCGGAACCTGCGAAGGCCCCAAAGACATCGCCGAGTCGGTGGCGCAGGCCAGCGGCGCCGCCGCCGGCGCCATCGCCCGAATCAAAGGAAAAATCGACCCATGGAACTAATGGAATCCATTGTTTGTCCCGGATGCGGATCTCTTTGCGACGATATCGATCTGACCGTGGAAGACGGCGAGATCAAAGACGTGATCAACGTCTGCGCATGGGGATTGAGCAAGTTCAAAGGGACGAGGAAGTTTCATCCGGATCGAAAACGCGCCCGGCTGGTTCAACCCTCCGTCAGGCAGGGTTTGCGCCATCGGACCGTCGAAATGGAGGACGCTTTGGCCAAGGCCGCCGATATCCTGTCGAAGGCGAAAAGACCCCTGGTCTGCGGCCTGGTCAACATCGGCTATCGCGCGCAGGTCGAGGCGTTCGAGTTGGCCAGGGAGATCGGCGGCGTCTACGAGCCGGAAGGGTCCCGATTTCGAGGGATCGTGTACGACGCGTGGGAAAAATCCGACCTTCCGATCCTCTCCCTTGAAGAAATAAAGGACAAGGCGGATTGCTCTATTTTCTGGGGATTCAACCCCCTGCATTCCTGCCCTAGATTTTTGACCCGGTACGCCCTTTTCCCCAGAGGCAAATTCACCGAAAGAGGCTTCGAGGACCGAAAGGCGTTCGTGGTCGATGTCCTCGAAACGGAAATGAAAAAATTCGCAGGGCAGTTTCTGACGGCCCAGCCGGGAAACAACGCGCCGGTCGCCGACGCGTTGAAGGCGCTTGTCGCGGGACAAGAGCCCGAACAATATCCCGTCAAGAAGAGTCGATTGAAAGAGATGGCCGAGCAGATAAGGTCGGCGGCGCTCGTGGCCGTTTTCGTCGGCAGGGGCGTCGGATACGATCCCGCGCCCGAAGAATCCGTCGAAGCCATCTTTTCGCTCATGGCCGAACTGAACGAAAATTCGCGCTGCGCCTTCTTTCCCGTGTACAACGAATTCAACGCCTGCGGCGCCGACATGGTGCTTTCCAGAAAAACGGGCCATGTCCGACCTGCGGATTTTAGCGACCCTCCCGTCGTCGGAAAAGACGGCGAAAGCGCTTTCGACCGCCTCGAAGAGATCGACGCCATACTATCCGTCGGCTCCGATTTGTTCTGGATGCTCCCGGAGGAAAAAATCGACCGCATCAGGGAAGGAAAGATACCGCTGATCGTCGTTTCCCCCTATTTCAACCGGACGACCGGCTCGTGCGAGGTGGCGATACCGGCGGCGGTCTGCGGCATCGAGGAAGAGGAGATCGCCTATCGCATGGACGGCGTGCCTTTGACGCTCAAGCGGATCGTCCCTGCGGCAGCCGACGGAACCAAGGATATTTTGAAACGGATGCGGGAATTGATTCGATGAAGATTTTAGTCGAAAACGGCTTGGTGTACGACCCGAAAAACGGCGTCAACGGGGAACGACGAGACGTCTTCGTCGCCGACGGAATCGTCTGCGAGCCTTTTTCCGATCCCGAGACAACCATCGACGCACGGGGAAAGGCGGTGACCCCCGGCGGTGTCGTCGTCAACGCCCATGTCGCCTTTTTCGGAATCCACCACCTCAGGAATCGTCTTGGTTTCCCGACCCCCGAAGCCGTCGGAAAAAGTTTCGCGTCCTTGGGAATCACCCACGTGGTCGAATCGTTGATGACGCCGCAAACCGCCGGGTTCGTCCATCACGAGATGGACCATATCCCCTTCGTGGACACCTCGGCGTTGCTCGCCGTCGCCATGACCGACATTGAAAGATGGATCGTGGCGAACGACGAGGCGGTCGTCGCCGATCTGTTTCGGGGACTCCAGGACGCCGTCGGCGCTTTAGGCGTCGCCGTCTGCGAGCCTTTCATAAGATACGAGCAGGAATTCTACGTTCACAAGAACAAGCCGATGAACGTCATCCTCCAGTTGCTGGAAAACATATCCTCCCGTCTCGATCAAAAGATCTTTCTTCACGCCTGCCCGGGCCTTTTGGAACAATTGGCGAGTCGTGCCGGCAATTTCCACCTGTTGGATTTTCACAATTACATCGCCGGCGAACCGGACAAGAAAAAAGCCCTGCAAGCCCTCGCCGGAGAAACGACGGAGGACGTCCGTTTCGGCAACGGCGCCCCCTGCGTGGCGATCGGCGAAAACGGCGGCGGCGTTGACGTGGATCTCGGATTTTCCAAGCCGTTGACCTTCGATATTCGAAACGATCCAACCGACGCGGCGTCTTTGACGGAAATGGTCGGACGTCCCGAGCGCATGGCGATTTCGGCCGATCCCCTTTCGCTGATGTATGGCGGACACTTCCATCCGCCGGGAATCGATTTCTACGAGGTCGTCCGAATGACCACGGCCAATCCGGCCGAGTTTGTCGGTTTGACCGACAAGGGGCATCTCGGAATCGGCACCGCCGCCGATATCGCCGTCTACGACAAGAACGCCGAACAAGATGTCTTCGATCCGGCATGCCAGTTTTTGATTAAAGGCGGGAAAATCGTTATCAGCAACGGATCGTTCACGGGCGAACAAGCCCCCAAGACCATCTATTATAAAAGGAGCGGCCGGGACGCTTCGGACGTTTTGAATCGGTTTTTCCAGCCGAGAACCGTCCGCGCGTCGAATCTGTTTTCCTGGAAACATTTTACAAACGGCGCCATCAAGGGGATTTAGGCGAAATTATGGCAACAGTCGAAGAAATATTGGAGTTTCTGCCGCAAACCGACTGCGCCCAGTGCGGCATGACGTGCCGGGAGTTCGCGGAGTTTCTGGTTTCCGGAGACTTGAAACCCGAAGACTGTCCCGTCCTTCACGAACCGGACTATGCGGGGTTCATCGACGCCTTGAACGAGGTGCTGGGTCCCGTTGCCGACAAGACGGAAACCGGGCATGTCATCGACGAGAAAAAATGCATCGGCTGCGGCGTCTGCATCTATGTCTGCGAGTACAATACGGCCAACTGCATGGAGATTTATTCGGGAAGAGCCCCTCGGAGTTCCGACACGGTGGTGCTGCGGGTGGAAAACGGCTGCATCAAAATCGTCCGCCCGGACTTGTGTACTCGAATGACGCAAGCGGCGGACAAATGCGCGAAATGCGTGGATCACTGCCCGACGGGGGCGATAGGTTTTAGCGGTTAGGTGTTAGCTGTCAGCTGTTGGCGGTTAGTTATTGCCGGTTAGCGGTTGGCTGTCAGCATTGAGAAAGGACGGGGAAACGATGGATTTTAGAAAAACTCTTTATCCAAAAGCTAAAATCACCCGATTAACAGCTAACGGCTAATTTGACATTGTAAACTTAACGGGTAACATGCCGAATTTATCAACCCGTGCGGTTGGAGGGCGGTGCGATTCCCCCCTTGAGGGGGGCTATGGCGGTGCGATTCCCCCCTTGAG
>CAZNTU010000265.1:0-7375 GCA_964575975.1 uncultured Desulfobacteraceae bacterium | reverse complement strand
TCTCGCAGCCCGGGCCAATCGCCCTTGATTCCATAGTAATCGACGAACAGTGTCAAAAAGGTATCGGAACGCTGTTTGAGGTGCGGTTCGATGTCGTTTTCGACCCGGTCGAATTTTACGTCGCCGCCTTTCTGGCCGGGTTTGGAGATGATTATCGGCGTCATGAACAGGTTCTTTTCTGCCAAGTACGGCCCTACTATGTCCCGTATGAAAATCTGTTCGGTCTTTCCCTCCACAAGGGCGACTATTTCCGCGTATTTATTCAAAGGTCGATCCTCCGGAAATCACGTTTTTGCTCCAGAGTTCGCCGACCGAATATTTTTCGAGCCATGCATGGAAATCCTTTTCCCGCAGCCGTTCGAATATCGACGCCCCGCCCTTGCGGTTCGCCACGATCACGTCCTCGACTTCGAAATGGTCGATCAGGGCGGGAGATTGGGTGGCCACGATCAGTTGCGTTCTCTTCGAGGCGCTTTGGATCAGTTCCGCCAAAATCGCAATGGCCGTCGGATGCAATCCCAGTTCCGGCTCGTCGATGATGGTCGTTGACGGCGGGTTCGGTTGCAGCAGCGCGGTAGCGAGGCAAATGAAACGAATGGAACCGTCGGAAAGATGATACGGCTGCATGGGATAGTCCGAGCCCTTTTGCAGCCAGGAAAGGTTGACTTTTCGCTTTGGTCCGAATTCGGCCGCGTCCAAAAGAAAATCTTCGAAAAAAGGCATCACAAGACGTACGGCTTCCAAGATCTCCCCGTACTCGACCGCATGTTCCTTTTTTAAACGAAGAAGATAGGGGGCGATGTTGGCGGCATCGAAACGCAACGCCCTGTTGTCCTGGACGATTTCATAGTGCCTCATGCCCGCCGTGACGCCGGTGTCGTGGAAATGGTAAATCCGCCAGGAAGAGATCGCATCGTAGACGGGCTTGCTGTGTTGGCTGCCCGGCGAATCGCCTTTCGCCTCTTCAACCAGCAACGATTTATCGTTCGGACTGTCGCCAAGTACCCGCCACCCCGTTCCTCCATGCTCGCAATAGCGAGCTTCGTCGGCGAGCAATGCGTTTTCCGACGGTCCGGGTTTCAGGCGGAACCGATAGCCCCGGACGCCAAACCGGGTTTCGAATTCCATATCCCGAGTCGCTTTGCGGCCGTTGAACAAAAAATCGCCGATTCCGCCGCCCATCCGAATATATTCGTCGAGGTTGCCGTCGACGATATTGCGCAACAACCTGAAAAACTCGATCAGGTTGCTTTTGCCAACGCCGTTGGCGCCGACGAGAATATTCAGATTGTTCAACTCGAAGTCCTTCAACTCGCGAATTGACTTGAAGCCTTTGATCGTCAGCCTGTCGAGAGAACACGGCATTTTATTCCCTCCACGTCCCGATTCGTTTCATGAAATTTCTTCGCAGAGGCGGGCTTTTCGGTTTTAATCTTCCCTATTCAAAACAGACAGGTTGTTGCCGCCATCGATACGGATCAAGTCGGAAACCGTCCTTGTCCGCCCCCAATGCTCGGAATCGACTTGATTGAAAGATTGAAATGTATACTTCTTTTTATCGTTTTTCAAGACTCGGCAATGCGGGCCGCAGAACGAAATAAACATGCCGCCGTTCTCGCCGCCGATATATTGCGCGCAACGTCGGCGGCTTTGCTTTGTTCCGAGCCTTCAATAAGCTAATAAGGTCGGGGGGGAGGAGGATGCCGCGTGCTACTAAGGTTTGGAAGTGCCAAAATAAGGTTTTTTTTCGGTCTCTTTTTAAAATCTTATTTTCGTTCTTTTCAACCTTAGTAGCACGCGACGCCATCTTTACCCCCAACCTTATTACCTTATTCGTCGGAGAACAAGAAGTCGGCAAGGCGAAACGGGTGTTCCGCATTCGTCAAAAAGGGGAAACCGCGAGCCGTCCCGGAAAGATTCGGCTTGCCCGAAAAAGGAATAGAATTCGCCTTTTGCCGCCGAAGACGCCTCGGAAACACGGAACGACAGGCTGTGGCTGCGAAACGAAACAAATATGCCGTAGCGCTTGCCGTCAGCCTTTATTGCGCGCGGCTTTGGCATCTCTATTTCGTTTCGAGGCCCCAACCGGCAAACAAACCCGATCAGCGACTCCCGCCCGATGGCGCTCGACATGTAATGGCAAGGTTAAAAAATCCACAATTGGAATTCGTGTTATTCGTGTTATTCGTGTTATTCGTGGTTTCTATTTTTTCGACCACTCACAAGTTAGGCTCTACCATCAATTCAAGCGTCGAATCCGCGAAAATCGCGTTTCAATTCCCTTTCCAACCGGTTCAGCACAACCTCCGTCGCCAGCTCGGCCTTCTTCGCGTGCATCGCGTTCGCCAGCCGGCAAACCGAGTCGAGGGCGCACAGGAAAGCCCGGACGGGGACTTTCACGCTCGCCAGGCTTCCGAAGTTCGGAACCTCGATTTTCCAGAGCGGATGGGCCAGCCGCTTGGCCAAGTCCGCAGGCAGGCTGGATATTTCCCTCCACTTCTTGTCCCGGCACGTTTCCTCCATGCGCCTGACCTCGTCCCGGAAGTTCGGAAGGGCGAAGTTCGGCTTCTGCGAGGACTTCATGTCCGAGGCGACCGCCATGCAGTTCAGCGCCAGGTGCGGCAGGGCCGTCTCCCCGTTTTTCGACCGCATTCTCGACGCGACGTGGAAATCCCCGAATTCCCCGTTGGCGATATCCTTCAACCGAGCCTCGATTCTTTCAAGGTCCGATTCGTCGATCTTGCCCTTTTCGTCGATCGAAAGGCCGTCGAGCCCGTTCAAACCGGCGACCAGCACGCACTCCGAATTCCCTCCGTCGTCGACGACGGAAACCGCGTACCCCGCCAAAGGCCCGCTCCGCTTGTCCGATGGCAGTTCGATCCGCGCGACGGATTCGGGAAGCGGGAATCCGGCCATGTGCTTCAGCAGCGCGTCGAAGGCCGGATCGCCGCAGGAGGCGAAGCGCGGTCGCGAATCGTCGTTCGGCAGGCCCCGTTCAAATGTCTCCCGGGAAGCGGTCAGGGGAGTCTTGTCCGGAATGCCGGGTATGTTGTTCACAACCATGGTTTCCATGGATTCGTCCGGCAGGACCAGGCATCCCTTCGATTTCAAGTACTCGGATTCGAACAGGACCGAACGAATCGCGTCCAGGGTGACCGGCGGAACCTTCCGGTTCGCGTCCTCGGACAGCTTTTTGTAGATCTCGTAAAGCTCCCGGGGAGAAATTTCCCGGCTTCGGGTCCTGTCCCCGGCGGCCGCGTACCTCTCCCGGATTTTTTCCTCCAGCGCCTCTTCCGTCAGGCGGCCCTCCGCGAGTTCCAGGAATTCTTTCTTGTACACCGGGGCCATGGAAAACTGCTGCTCCCCCACCACGGAATCCGCCTCGGCCAGGCGATGCAGCAGCCGACCGTAGACGATCTCCTCGGCGGAGCCGAAATAGCACAGATTCAGCACGAAAATCCTGTCGTGCCTTTGTCCGATTCGGTCGATTCGCCCGATCCTCTGCTCGATCTTCATGGGATTCCAGCCCAGGTCGAAATTGACGATCATGTCGGCCGTCTGCAAATTCAACCCCTCGGCCGCCGCGTCGGTGCAGACGAGAACGTCGATTTCGCCCTTCAAAAACCGGTGCTTGACGTCCTCCCGGTCGGTGCTTTTCAGCTTCCAGGTCCCGACCTCCACGAACCGGCACTCCTTTCCGGAATAGGTTCCCGCGAGGATTCTCGGATCGGCGTTCTTCAATCTTTGCACGATATCCACCAAGGTGTCGTAAAAGCGGGTGAATATCACCTTGCTATTTCCTTTATCTTGCCTGACAGTTTGTCCGGCACATTTACCGTTATCATTCGATCCCTTTCTACAAAATAGCAACTCGTATTTCGTATCTTCAAGTTTTTCCAAGTTAAATTTTCTTGCCTTGGGGGATTCGCAATCATAGCAAGTTCTGCCGACGGGCCTCGTACCAGACAAAGGGCGACAATTCCTTTAGAGTCTGTTCGTCTTTGCAACGAAGATACCTGGAAAAATGCTTGGCTCGCATGGCCCTGTGGTCCAGACTGTCCAATTTCAACCGCTTTATGGTCTTCCACGCCGCTTTCCTCAGCTCCGGATTCTTTTTGCTGTTTGGTTTGATTTTACCGCTTAGAAGATTCAGCTCGAAGGTATCCGCCGCCAGCCCAATTGGGTCCAGTACATCGTCGAATTTGCCTTTGTTCCTGTTCGGCCCCAGACAGGAAAGGCGGTAATTGTCCCACTCGTAGGCTTCCCCGGCGTTTTTGGATTTGGCCACGAAATGATCCGTCGAAGCCGCCCCTGTAACCCATTCGAAAAAAATGGCAAGATAGGCGCATACGCCGGAATAGGATTCCCATAGCTGTCTGTTGAAACTTGTCCAGTAATTCGGGATTGAGGAAGCTTTCGGCGGCGGTTGGTCAAGCGCGATACGATGGGTAGTTAGCCAGTCCCGACCTCGCTGGCGTACTTTTTCGTCAAAATCGACAGGTTCCGGTTGCAAGGCCACTGGAATCATTTCAGCCATCCCTTCTTCTTGCAGATGTATCGCCAGGTAAATAGAAACTCGTCCTCCGGCCTTAATGCCTCGACAAGCTCCCTGTTCATCTTTTCGATCTGGGAAATGTTCGGGTTCTCCTTTTCCAGCAAGGCGGAGGCATTTTCGACCAGTCTTTCATATTCCAGCGAACGACCGCTTTTCATATCGAACGCTTCGCTGATCAGCCAAGTTGCAGCATCCCCACGCTTTATGAAATCCCGGCGACGCAACACCACCTTCTTTCTTTCGAAATCGAGATCGAACCAAGCGTCCCGCTCGAAATCGAACAAGGGTTCCACCGAGGCCATGACGAGAGGCGAATGGGTTGTCGCGACCAGCTGAACTTCGGCGCTTCGAGCCAATTCCTTCGTTACGGAAAGCAATGCCGGTACGATACTGCGCTGCCAGCTTGGATGCAGGTGCGACTCTATTTCGTCGATCAAAAAGACAATCTGTTCGGCTTTCGGTTCCTGGAGCTGTTTTGCGGCCTCCTTATGCTCCTCCCACGCCCAAACCAGAAAATAGGCAAGAGCCATGATCCGCCGCATGCCGGAAGAGGCGTGGACAACGGCCACATCCTGCCTGTACGGCATACGTATGGTGGGCATGTCCCGCACGTCGTCCAGGCTGATCCTGGTCAGCTCCCCGGGTTTGATCGATTCCTTGCTCGACGGGGAAAGCGCCTTCAGCACTTTCCCAATGCTCTTGAACGGCAGCCCTTTTTCCTTTTGCCATCCGGCCCAATCGCGCACGAGCCCGTTGCACAGCCAAGTGCCGCCTTTTCCCGGAAGGCCGTCCCATACCTCGGTCGGGCCGAACACGTAAGCGGCGGGGCGGTCTTGAACGTCCACGCCATCCTTGGTGCGCCAATAGTTTCGCGCAGGGTCCCATACCGCGAAGCTGTCGTCGGACATGGCGTATAGAACGATCCCCTGATTGAGCGGACGTCCCGAACTCCCCGACCAGGCCTGTTCCTTGCGCAGGTATTCGCCGCTGTACTTTCTTTCCTTGCCTTTGCCGGAAAACGAGAATTCGATTTCGGCAGGGCCGGCCTCCGCCGGCAACGCCTTTTTGCCGGCGGAGAGCCTGGGGTTGATCTCGGCGGGCCACTTTCGGGCGATGGTCCACCACGCGATATCCAAAAGGAAGCTCTTGCCCAAACCATTGTCGCCCGTAAGCAGGTTCAGCCTTTTTCCGAATGCAAGCTCCATGTTCCTTGCCGGGCCGACATTGGTCGTTTTCAGATAATTAAGCATTTTCTGTCTCCTTTGATCCGAGACTTCTTCGGCGCACGCTCCGGCCCGATCGACGATGTGTCCGGAAGCTCGGAGCGAAAAATTCGAACATCGAGCTTCCATGCTTTCTACGCCGTCCCGGACATTTTTTCGCTCGAAGTATATACCGGAATTGTTCGGTTTGCGAGAAAAACCGATGGCGACTGAAAAACGAAAGATCGGCGAGACTTGATCCGAGTTCGATAGCGCTCATGGAAGACCGCTCGGGTCGCAAAATCGCATCATCTCGTTGTTTGTTTCGGCACGTAATTTTTATGTGGCAAACCTTTGAACCATGTCAGCCAAAGAGGCCGAACCTTTGAACCATGTCAGCCAAAGAGGCCGACATCTGGGAAATTCTCAATTATCGCAAGGCCATGCGGGCCGCGACCGGAATGCTGGTCGATCTGCCGCTATGTCAGCGCATTGTACTGGAATGCCATAGAATTCCCCTCAACAGCGTTCGCGGACATGGCAAATCCCCCGGCAGCTACCGAAAATTGCCCAACTGGATAGGCTCGAAGGGCTGCCCCATCGAAAAGGCCAAATTTGTGCCGATAAATGCGGACAAGCTGCCCCAAGCCATGTCCCGCTGGGAGAAATACATTCACGAGGATGCCCCGGACCGGCTGGTCCACTGGCTCTTCTCCACGCGGAGTTCGAGGCCCTTCATCCTTTCCTGGACGGCAACGGACGCTTGGGGCGCATGCTGATACCTTTGTTCCTGTATCAGTCCGGCATTATTCGACAGCCGATGTTCTACATCAGCGCATATTTGGAAAGCCACCGCGACGAATATTACGAAAAGCTGCTTGCCATTTCCCGGGACGACGATTGGAGCGGATGGTGCGCCTTTTTCCTCGAGGCGACTCGAATACAGGCAGTCGAAAACCTCGAAAAGGCAAAGGCGATTCTCGACCTTTACAACCGAATGAAGCTCCTGTTCGCCGAAACGACCCATTCGCAATATGCCATTCACGCGCAGGACTGGGTTTTCGAAAGGCCGATCTTCAAAGGGTCGGATTTTGTCCGTTCCGCAAACATTCCCAAGCCTACGGCGCAGCGCATATTGAATCTTCTGAAGGCGAAGGGAATCCTCCGCCAGATCGAAGCCGGAAGCGGTCGTCGCGCCGCCACGTTGGCCTTCCCGGAACTGCTGAACATTGCGGAGGGGTACGATGCCTTTGATGCTCGCGAATGAATCGCAAAACCGTTTGCGACTCATATTCTGACATATATGATACACAAACGGCGTTGTATTTATTTCATGAACCACAAACATACGCGGAAACGGAAACGGGGTGAACCCGCGAAGATCGGCGTCGCCATTTTCCTTTCGGACCAGCCGGTTCAACGAATCGGGCAAAAACACGTTTTGGAGCTTCGCCCTCAAATTCCATACGAAATCACCTCCGCGTTCGATAAAGCTTACTCGTTCAAACGTCGAAACCGCGAAAATCCCGTTTCAACTCCCTTTCCAATCGGTTCAGCACCGCATCCGTCGCCAGCTCGGCCTTCTTCGCGTGCATCGCGTTCGCCAGCCGGCAAACCG
>CAZNTU010000264.1:0-7404 GCA_964575975.1 uncultured Desulfobacteraceae bacterium | reverse complement strand
CCTTTCTCAGGTGCTGCGGGCGCAAAAGCGCGACCATCCCATGAGATGCGCCGCGCCGGCCACGGTGGTGCCGTAGAAGATCGCCGGCTTTTCGGTCAGAAAGTTATGAATGGTGCCATTGACCAGAGTCGTCCCGGTGACCACGAGCAAGTCCGCCCACGCGACGGCCGATTCGGCCGCCTCGGGCGGTTCGATCAGCGCGCCGCATTTCCGCTTGCCGATGTTGTCCCGGTCCATGTCCAGGACCCTCGTTTCGAACCGGGAGGACAGAGCCTCCGCCATTCGCGGCTGAAATCCGATCTGGGCGACCCTCGGCCGCCCGTACGCGCTTTGAATATGATCCGCGAGCGCGTCGGCGCACTCCTTGGGTCCCTTGTCGCGGCAATGCACGGTGCCCTCGACCAGTCCCAAGTGGCGCAATGCGGCGTTTATCGCCGCCACGAAAATCGCCCGCCTGTAGTTGTTGGTCAACGGCGCTTCCAGAATGCTTTCCAGCATTCCCTCGTAGTCGCCGAAAAGATCGGTGAAGGCCTGGCCGAACGAGCCCCGGACATCCGCCTGCATCAGGCGCTCCCTGCCCTTTTGGATCGGGAAGTCGTCGGCCTCCAGATTGCCGATGGCCTCCTCCGGGCTCAGCGCGCGGGCCTTGACTTTTTCCGTCTCCCCCAGCAACCCCCGGTCGGACAGCACGGCGGCCGCTCTCCGCTTCAGTTCGTCGTAAACGTCGTCCATGCGAAAATCGCTCCGTTCGTACGCGGTAAATTCGGTAAATGTTGTACGCGGTAAATTCCATGCGTCTACTGCACAATTCATCGACGCGAAACTCGAAACAGACGTCTTTAAACGTTATTTGACTTGGGATACTTGCATATGATATAGGATCGAGTCAATATATTTATTTCGCCCTTCGGGAAAGGGCGCCCTTAACGTTCGGGGAGGAGCCAATGACGGGAAAAGACGACTTTATTATCAGCAATGTCAAGGAATATCGGACGAAGCGGGGTTGGTCGCAGCAGGAGCTTGCCGACAAGGTGGGCATCCGGCGGCAGGCGGTGTACGACATCGAATCGGGACGCTACCTTCCGAACACGGCCATCGCGCTGCGGCTGGCACGCCTGTTCGGATGCCGGGTGGAGGAGCTTTTCGTCGATACCGCGCCGCCGGAGACTGAGCCGGTCCACTTGGCCGACGCGAACTGCGCCCCCTCGACGCGCCTGGCCCTGGGACGGGTGCGCGACCGTTTGGTGGGTTTTCCGCTGAAGGGCGCCGAATCCGTGTCGTTCGGTCTGCGTCCGGCCGACGGTCTTCTGAACGAGGACGGGAAAAGCGCGCGTATTCTTTCGCCGTCGGAACGTCTGGAAAAGACGATCATCCTGATGGGCTGCGATCCCGCGTTCGAGATTCTGGGTCACCACGTTTCCCTCGCGTCGCCGGAAGCCCGCGTCCATTGCCGGTTCGCATCCAGCCACCGCGCCTTGGAGGGACTCGCCGAAGGCAAGACCCACGTGGCGGGGACTCATCTTCACAACACGGGAAAGAGCGAGGCGAACGTGGAGGAGGCCAGGCGGAAGCTGGGCGGAATGCGGAGTCGCGTGCTGGCCTTCTCGTTCATGGAGGAGGGCCTGATGGTCGCCAAGGGCAATCCTTTGGGCATCCGGATGGTTTCCGACCTGGCGCAGCCCATGGTGCGGTTCGTCAACCGGGAGGAGGGCGCGGCTCTGCGGGTCCTGCTGGACGACCATCTGAAACGGGCGGGGATCGATCCGAGCGCGATCAACGGCTACGGCAACGTGGTGAGGTCGCATAGGGAGGGCGCCTATCGCATCGCCTGCAACGTGGCCGACGCGGCACTGGGAATGAGGGCGGTCGCCGAGGTGTTCGGGCTCGGGTTCGTACCTGTAGCCGCCGTTCGCTGCGACCTGGTGGTCCCGAACGACATGGCGGGGCATCCGACGGTAAAGGTGCTTCTGGACGTGCTCCAGTCCTCGGCCCTGCGAAGGGAGATCGACGCGCTTCCGGGATACGAGAGTTCGGTCACCGGGAACAGCGTCGCGGAATTGTGAACAGGTGCGGGATCGCATGGGGGGCGGAAACGTCCTCACCTCCCTTATCAGCGTGGAAGCCGTCAAGGAGCTTGGCGTCAAGGAAGGCGAGGAGATTCAGGTTCCGATCAAAGCCACGAGCGTAATGCTGGGGAAGGACTGATTTCGGACCGGTTTCGAAACGGCTTCGGCCGGATATTCACGCTCGCAAGAAACTGGTCGATATAGTCGCCGGATTCGGCGTGCCAGGCGAAATCGGGCGCGCGTTCGTTCAAGAATTCCAGGTCGCGGAACGGCTTCCCCGACTTCGCGTGGGATTCCCGCCATACGACGTTCCAGTCGATGTTCGAAATGTCGATCATCCCGTCCATCCAAGTCTTCTCCAATCTTCTCCGAATTCCGCAGTCGAATCGAATCGGTTGCAAGCGCGATCGATCCAGCGCGGATTCGCCTTGCCGCAGTTGCGAAAAACCGGTTCGTTCGTTTTTATCAACGTCAAATGACTGTTATCAAATATATGGTTCGCGAAAAAAAGTCAATCGATTATTGCGCGGGGTTCGGCGTACGGAGGGACCGGACGAAGTCTCCGGAAACTCGGAACCGGAAAAGGACCGGAACGACAATACCGAGAATCCCCCGGATATTTTCGGGGACGAACCCGACGGGACGAAAATCCGGATTTTATCGATGCCAACGGCTCCTGCGCGAATTCCCCGCAAGCTCCCGCGCCCCACGCTTTTCGAAGGCCAACCCGCAGCCCGTCCTCTCCCTCGGCCAAATGACACTTTTAGAAATTATTTGACATTTTAAAAAATGTTTCCTATCGTAGAAACCTTAATTTTAAAAGGTATTTTACGTTTATAAGACGCATTTGGTTGCCTGCTTCGCTATCGCGCAATATCGAAAAACGCTTGGATCGACAAGGACATTCTCGTATGGAAAGGAGATTCAAATTGAAGCGGACAATGTTTCTCGCCATTTTGGTCTGTTGTTCAATTTTCCCGAAACCCGGATATTCCCGGGAAGATGCCGTCGCTTTGCCCGACATAGTGGTGGAGGGCAAATTCGAGGAGGAAGATTTTGTAGGGCCTCTTTTCACGGAAACCTATACCAAGACGAAAATCACGGAAAAAAGGTGGCGTTCCCGCGAACAAGGGGTTCGGTCTCACGAATATCGGCGGGAAACTCGAAAATTATGGTCAAGCCGTTCTATTGGAACGACGAAGGCTACTATCAAGAAACGATCGCCATGAAAAACGGCGAAAACCGAATCCGCAGATGGGACATCGATCACGACCTCGGCGGCGTGCAGACGGAATATTCCCTGAAATTCGACTCTCTGGATTTCAGTATCGGCTATTTTTATCTCGAACAGGAAAGGCCCGGACCGCCCACCTCCTGGAAACTGTACAAAGTATCCGACGGCAGACTGGTTTTCGACAAATGGCAGATCCTTTCCGATCAATCCAGCCATCGCCAGAACACGCCATACATATCCGGGAAATACGCCGTCGGTTCGTTTCAGTTCGAAGCCGGAGCGAAATACCTGGACTATTCCATGCCCGAGATAACCACCTACGACACGCAGGGAATTCCCGACGTCGGCTACGAATCGGCTCTTCGGATGGCCGCCTCCGTCGATACCGCCTCGAGCGCCCGCTCGAAGGATTTCGACGAACTCCTTCCGAACGTCGGCGTCAGCTATATCCTGAACGATTCCTCGAGCTGCTATTTCTCCTACGGAAGAAACTACGGCATGAGCGTGGCTCTCTACCCGTTCTTCGTTTCCCAGAAGAGCGCGTTCGACAAGCAGGGAATCGCGCTGCAAGACCTCTGGGACCAACAGGAGCTGGAAATCGCGGACAACTTCGATTTCGGATTCCGGTTTGTCACGGAAAAGCTGTACGTGGTCCCGACCGTCTATTACGCCAGGCATGAAAACAAGGCCGCCAACTATTACGACGCGTCCCTCGACGCCACCTTCCCCGCCTCCATTTTCGACGCGGAGGCGTACGGCTTCGAACTGGAGGCGGGCGCCGTGCCCGCGAAGAACCTGTCCCTCTACGCGTCCTTTTCCTACAACCGCTTCTATTTTTCCGAGGACATCCGGAACCAGGGAGGCGAGACGATTTCCGTGGAGGGAAACCAGGTACCCGACGCCCCCGAATTCCTGATAAAGGGAATCGCAAGCTACCGCGTCGGAGACTTCGCATTCTCGCCGGTCGTCCGATACTGGTCCAGCCGATACGGGGACATCCTCCAGGAAGAAAAAATCGACGACGCCGTGACATTCGATTTCAACATCGGCTATACCAAGGCCTTTCCGGACATGCCGGTCAAGAAGCTGGATCTTTCCCTGTGGTTCAGCAACCTTTTGGACAAGGAGTACGTCGGCATCATCAACACCTCCGACTATCAGACTCTTGGATCGACCTACCAGGCGGGGGCGCCTTTTACGATGTACGCGTCGGCTTCGCTCTCGTTTTAGAACGGATGGAATCTCGATTTTCGGTCGGGCGCCCGACCGGCAGGACGATCGATTGTCGCGCCGGGTTCGGCATGCGGGGGGGCGATGAAAAGCCTCCTTTTCGAAAGGCAGGTTTTTCATCCGAAATCCGGTGGTGGTTCGCACCAATTGACGGATCGTTTTTTTTCCCATTCCGCGAAAAATCCCGACCTGTGCGGTCGGAGGACGGCGCAGTTCCCCCCCTTGAGGGGGGCTAGATGACGGGGCGCGATTCCCCCCTTGAGGGGGGGTAGGGGGGTGTCGATGCGGCATGTTCGATCCTTGCTCCACCGGAAACACCCCCCTGGCCCCCCTCAAGGGGGGAATTGCGCCGATCCGCGTCGGAGAACGCCCCCCTCTGGCCCCCCTCAAGGGGTGGAATCGCGGCCCAACCGCGCAGGTCGGATCCCGTATCCTTCGTCAACCGATTCGACTCGCCACCCGAAATCCGTTCCGAATTTTCCGTTTTCCACCTCTTCGTCCCAGCCCGGGGTCCCCCCGATGCCCGGTAGCG
Source organism: uncultured Desulfobacteraceae bacterium (assembly GCA_964575975.1). Taxonomy (GTDB): domain Bacteria; phylum Desulfobacterota; class Desulfobacteria; order Desulfobacterales; family SKZT01. The sequence goes on along the minus strand of CAZNTU010000264.1, from coordinate 2,342 downwards.
CCGCCTTCCACGGCGGCGCGGCGCCCCTCGGTTCCCGGTCGGATGCGGTTTGCCGGACGCCCGCGCCGCCGTGGAAGGCGGCGCTACCGGACCAACGCGAGATTGCCTCGTCCGTCGGGTGCGCCTGGCGAAACGAAGAAGGGCTTGCATGCCTGGAAAGGAAGAAAAACGAGAGAAGAATTCAGGGCCGGAAAATCGGCGTTTTCATCGTCCCGGCATACGGGTAACCAGACGAAATTTATAGGGTTGATTCCAAGTTTTTTTGCGCCACAGTCCCATGGGGACGACAAACAATAGCCCGGCAATTCATTGCCGGGGGTCGCGGTCCGGTCCGTCCCCGAGTCCCGGCAGGGGCGACAGAACGGTTGCCGCGCCGTTTCCTTCTGTCGTCCCTAACGGGACTTTGCGGCCCTCCGCGATTCCACCCCGGCAATGAATTGCCGGTCTATTGTCTGTCGTCCCTGCCGGGACTGGGAGGGACGAAACAGCGGGGGCGAAATATGTTCCGACGATTTCGTCCCTCATCCTTATTTTCGCCCGAGAAGACCGTTGTCGCTCGTTTCGCCATCAGTGGCCGGACCGGAATTCTTTTTTTCACTTGCAGTACGACCTCCTCCAACAGGGATGGTTCGATGTGGAGAGTAGCGGAAAAGTCATTCATCGCATGAAGGCACCCGATCTCGTCAAGATGGATGACAGGTCCGGCATCGCATACAACGACGGTCTTCGATTTAATCCTCGCCATCGAGTCCCCAATCGACGTCCTCCCTGACGAACCGATCCATCAGTTCCGGTCGGTGCGACTCCAGAAAGCGTCTAATGGCCTCGGAAAAAACCTCTTTTTCGTTTCCGAACCATCCTTCTTTCGCCAATGCAACGGCGCCTTTGTAGAGATTTTCGGGTATTTCGGTTTGTATTGTTTTCATAATCGATTCGCCTCCCGATTCGTCCATGCGGTTCCGTTTTTATAACAGTGTAATCTTTGTCGAGCAAGAACGCAATGAAACAACGGTCTTCCCGGGAGTCCTTGTTTTCGCATCGAAAGAATTGCGGTTGTGGAAAAGGCTGCGGGGTTGTATCCTTTTCATGACAAAAACGATGCAAGCGCATGGACAATGCATGGAAAGGAGTTGCCGGATGCCCGATCCCAAGGACGAATACGTTTCGCCGAAGGAATATTTCCGCCTGGAAGAAGCTTCCGATTCCAAAAGCGAGTATTTCCAGGGCGAGATTTTCGCGATGGCGGGCGCGTCCTTGGCGCACGACCGTATCGCGGTCAACATCGTGTCCGATTTGGATGCGGCCTTGGAAGGTTCCGATCGCGTCGTTTTCAGTTCCGCCGTGAAAGTGGGGACCAACGGCGGCAAGCATTTCTTCTATCCCGACGCGAGCGTGGTTTGCGGAGACGTCGAGCTTGAGAAGGACCGAAACGACACGATTATGAATCCCGTCGCCGTTTTCGAGGTTCTCTCGAAGTCCACGATGGATTGCGACCGCGGAACGAAATTCGTCGCGTACAGACAAATTCCCGCATTGAAGGAGTATGTGCTGGTCGATCAGTATTCGTGCCGGGTGGAACACTACTTCAAGGACGAGAGCGGCAGGTGGGTTCCGGAGGATTTGAACGATCCGCACGATATTTTGAAACTCGATTCGATAAACGTTCGCTTGCCGCTGGAGCGCATCTACCGCCGCCTGGAGCCGGCGAGACCGGGGGGATAGCCGATCGGCGCGGAAATTTCGGACCTCCCCGGCGATAAACGTTCCGTCAGGGCAGCGAATGAAACGGGTACGCGCCCGCCAGGATTCCCAGGATGAAAAGCGCGGCGCCGAACATCAGGCGGTGGTATTTCCATTCGCCGGATTGGAGGAACGCCGCCCGCCACGAGCCGGGGTCGTTTTCCTTGGTGGCGAAGCGCCGGGGCAGCAGGACCAGCACGAAAGAGACGAGGCTTCCGGCCCAGAGGAGGTAGGGGAGAAGCCAGAGGAAGGCGGCGCTTTTGGCGTCGCCGAGAGCGATCTTGTAGGCGGCCAGGTAGAGGCCGGAGGTGGTCGCGGTGGCTCCGGCGAGAAACTTGGCGGCGTCCTCGATGCGGCCGATGCGCTCCACGGGGTTCTTGTAGGCTTGCTCGAGGTAATAGCGGTCGGCGTCGGAGAGCGGGCTGGATACGATTTCTTCGATTTGGTCGTCGGTCATGGGTTTTCCTTTTTGTCGCGTATCAACGGCCGGTTTTGCGATTCGCTACGATTCCCGCGACCGGTCGTCGCGGAATGCTGGCGAATCGCGGTTCGGTTTTTTCAGAGCTTTTCGAGCAACTCTTCGATTTCCCGCACGCCCGGAA
>CAZNTU010000263.1:0-7436 GCA_964575975.1 uncultured Desulfobacteraceae bacterium | reverse complement strand
TATTTTGAAAAAATTTGTTGACATTAGCCTGGTACTCTACGACCGAACCGCGACGGCGTCGAATTTCGCGGAACAAAAACCGGGTGAAAAAAATCGCCTCTAAAAGCGCGTTTTTCATCACCCCGGTTTGGGACCGTAAATAAAGCATGTCGCCTATGGTGAAGTTTCGTATGCCTGGCGCATCAATGCAGAACTCCTTTCCAGGCGGGAGTCCTTTCGCGCATCTCGTTTTTTACATCCGAAGGAAGGAAATCCACCGGATCCCGGTTTTCGCGAATTTCCCAGCCTCCGCCCAAGGCCTGGTAGACCTGCACGAGGTTGGACGCGACGTTTCCCATGGTCGAAAAGAGAGTGTCCTGTTGCAGGACGTGAGTCCTCAAGACGCTGATGACAGTGTTGAAATCGACCAGTCCGTCCTGGTGTTGGGTTTCGGAGATGTCGACCGCCCGTCGCGACGCCTCCGCCGCCAGTTCGTAAGCTTTGAGTTGCTGGTATGACTTTATGTAGGCGACGATCGCGTTTTCCACCTCGGCCTGGGCTGTCAGCACGGTGTTCAGGTAGTCGGTCAGCAATTGTTGAAAAAAGGAGTCCTGGAGCCTGACGTTGCTCTCGAGTCGCCCGTAGTTGAACAGATTCCACTGGAAAGCGCCGAAAAGATCCCAGGTTTCCGAATCGTTTTCGAACAGGTCGCCGGTGCGCAGGGCGGCCGTACCGATCAAGCCCCCGATGGCGAAATGTGGATACAGTTCGGTGACCGCGAAGCCGATCTGCGCGCTCTGGGCGGCGAGCTGTCTTTCGGCGATTCGAATGTCGGGTCGCCTCCGGATAAGGTCCTGAGGCATTCCAAGGGCGATTTCTCTTTCGGGCTTCGGAATGTCGCCTTTTTCACCCGGCAGATAGTCCAATTCCCCGGGAACTTTGCCCAGGAGTATCGCCAACGAATTTTTGAGCTGCAACAGGGAAGCCTCCAGTGCGTAGGAAGTCGCTATCGTATTGTTCAACAGGCTTTCGGCCTGGTTTACGTCCAGCTCGCTGACCTCGCCTGCGTCGAATTTGGCCTGGGCGATTCTCAGGCTTTCCTTTTGCAGGAGGATATTGGTTTGGGCGGCCTCGAGACGTTTCTGGAAGGTGCGGACGAGGATATAAGTCCGGGCCGTTTGGGTAACCAGCAAGACGAGGACTTCATCGTAGCCGGCCACACTGGCCCCTAGTTCGGCGGAGGCCGATTCCGTAAGCCGTCGAAAGCGCCCCCAGAAATCGATTTCCCAGGCGAGGTTGAATCCGATCTGGTACGCGTCGAAAGTGGTCCCTTCGGATTTTTGTCTCGACGCCGTTCCCGACGCCTGCTGCTGTTGCGGAAACTGGTTGCCGACGGCTATGGCGAGCCGCTGTTGGGACTGGAGCACGCGAAGCGCCGCCGACCTGAGCGTCAGGTTCTGGTCCAGCGCCTCCTCGACAAGCCTGTCGAGTTCCGGGTCCTGGAAGGCCGTTTTCCACCAATTCGGATCCGGCGGAGCTTCTTCGGTCGCGAGCGTATCTTGAGCATACATCCAGTTGGATTCGATTCTGACTGCGGGACGCTCGTAATCGGGGCCGAGAACCGCGCAACCGTTTGCCAGCAAGACCGCCGCCAAAGCCGTAAAAAACATGGCGAACCCTGTTTTTCCACTCCCCGCTGCATCCGTTTTTCCACTATAAATTTTCACGTTCGCCATGACTGGCCTCCCTATTTGCCGCTTTTCGCGTTCGCCGAGCGGTCGATATCGCGAATCGGTGTTTCCGTATCCGACATGACCAAAACGGAGGCGGTCGTGCCCACCCGCAATTCGATCTTCCCGGGAACGTTCGACAGGAAGATTTTGACCGGCGTCCTTTGCGCCAGCCGGATCCATTCGAAGGTCGGGCTCACGTTGGGCAGCAGCTCGTAGCCCGTGCTGCCGTCCTTTTGGGCAATGCCCCATCCGATGCTGTCCACGTAGCCTTCGAGGGGATCGTCCGAGTAGGCCATCAATGTGACGATCGCCTTGTTGCCTCTCTTGATTGCGGCGATGGAAGTCTCCTTGAAATAAGCGTCGATCCAGAAACTGTCGACGTCCACGAGCGCAAGCGCCGGCTGGTTGGCTGCCGCATTGCTTCCTTTTCTGAGGTTCAGGTTGGTGACGTAGCCGTCCACCGGAGCGACGACCCTTGTGAACTCGAGATCCAGTTCCGCCTCGCGCAGAGAGGTCGCCGCCTCCCTAAGGGCGGCGTTGGCTTCTCCGGGGGCTCCCAACTTGGCCTCGGTTTCGGCCAGAGCTGCCTCCGCCTGGCGCAGGCCCGCTTGCGCCTGCAGCAGGCCGGCCAAGGCGCCCTCCCGTTTTTCCAACGAGATTTCATAGCTGGCTTTGGCCAGGTCCAGAGCCTTTTGCGAAGTCGCCCTTTTTGGCAAAAGGTCCTTCTGACGCTCGTAATCGGCTTTGCTTTTTTCGATCAGGGATTCCGTCTCCTTGATTGCGCTCCGGGCCTGGAGAACCGCCGTGCTGGACGCCTCTACCCGGGCTTTCGCGGCCTCGACCTGCTTCTCCAAGGCTTTGATGTTGTCTTTCGCCATGTCGTATTGCGCCCGGGCTTTTGCCAGGTTCGCCTCGAAAGTGCGAGGATCTACCTCGAAGAGAAGATCGCCGGCGCTTACGAATCCGTTGTCCCTGATCGGCAGTTTGACGATCGGGCCCGAGACCCGCGGTGTAATCTGGATGATTTCAGCGCGAACCTGGCCGTTTCGAGTCCATGGGTTGACGATGTAATCCCTGTATTTATAGTAGACCGCCGCAGCCGCAATCAGCACGACGGCTCCCGTCAGAATATATTTGAAAGCGTTCTTCATTCTTTACACCCCGATTATGAAAGTCCCTACAAGAACAGTGAAAATGATCGCCAGCGACAGAAATACCAGCGGCGGATAGAAAAAAAATCTGGAAATCCGGTATCGGTTCAACAGGCGAGCCGCGACTACGGCCGAAGTCGTTCCCAATATAGCGGCAACGAGCATCGGCGGTATGAAAACCTCGCCGATGGCCAGTTCGTGAGGCACGGGAATCATGGCCCTTCTCCTCTTTTCATTTTTTAAAACCTTTCCTCTCGCCACCGGGACCAATCGACGGCCTCGGCGGTTTCTGCGTATTCGACGATCGTTTCGGAAACTCCACGATATGCGCCCGCCATGCGAAAGAACCTTTCCGCGTTTCGGGCGCCGCTCTTCGCGTCCAGCGTGTCGGCAAGCAATTCTTTCAAGTGCGCTTCTATCCTCTCCATGATTTCGACCAGCCCGGCCCGATAGGTTTCCCGGTCTCCCGCCGCAGGGTCTCTCGCCAGACTCGCGAAAACATCCCGCAGGTTCCGGCGCCAGGCGGCGATCTCGTTATATAGTTCCTCCCGCGAGGAATCGGGTCGGAGATCGCCGCTTTCCTCCAGCAACTCTTTCATTCGGTCGCCGAGGGAGGCAATGTTTTGAACCAACGTCTCCACAAGCTCGGGCGAAGCGGCCCTCGGGGCCTTGGAAACCGCGAAGCGGCTCCAGGCCGCCAGTTTTTTCGGAATCGTCGATATCTCGAACAAATGAAAGCGCCACAGCCAGCTTCCGAGAACCCCGGACGCAAGCCGGGGGCGCTGGCGCAAGGCATTTGCAAGGCGCTCGCAACTTCGGAAAAAGCGCTCTAAAAGTCTTTGAAACTCCACTTCGGGGCGGGGAGAGCGAACGATGCAAGCGCACGCGGCCAGAACCAGGATACCCAGAGATCCCATCAGGGCGATGTTGGCGAAAAGAAAGAAGCTGTAGACTTGATGGTTTGAAATGGCTGTCACCGAAAAAAACATGGCCAGTCCGGCGGCCTTTCCCAGCATCCTTTCAGGTTCGGCGAACAGATGGCAGATCGCGAAAATCACCAGGAAAATCAAAATCCCCAAGCCTATGAAGCTCGACAATTGCGGCATGATCAGCATATGAACGATACCGGCGAAGACAATGCTGGTTAGCAGGGGAACGAATGCCTGGAAGGCCGACAACTGCGGCATATTCGCCAGCGTGATTGCCAAAGAGGCGGTCAAGCTCACAATGCCGCTTCCGCCCGGAGCATCGCCGACATATATCCAGACAAGAATGGCCCCCAAACGCTTATCGCCGCCTGAAACGCCGCCTTCAACCGATCCGGATCGACAACGAAACCCGATTTTGGTTCCGCCATTCAATCCTTCGGGGACTCGGCCTCGTCGAATCCCTTGATTTCGGAAACAATCCCGAACATGGACCGTGTCAGCGCTTCCATTTGCAAAAGCCTGCTTCGGACGACCGCAGTCGCCGCCGTCTGAAAAGAATTCATTGCCTGGATTTTATCGGTGTCCGGGGAAAGATCGACGGCGGCCGGAGGTTTTTCGGGGGGCTTGTCGCCAAGCATTCGACCGATTTGATCGAACCGCTCGGTCAATTCGGTATCGAACGCGGCAAGTCCGGGCAAGGATGATCGCAACTCTCCCGGCCCAGCCATACTCGCGTTCCCGCGCCAGCGCTCCATCGTCTCCAGCAGACGAGCCGAAACCCGCTGGAAGCGTCGCCATCCGTCTCGCGACTCCCAGATCTCGTAACTGTCGGTTTCGGCGGCGTCCAGCATTTGGTCGAACATGTTTTTTCGCTCAACGGTCTGCTTTTTCAAATCCTCCATTTTCTTTTCGTTGTCCACGCCGGTCGTCGTCTCGAAGCAGCCGCGATAAAATCGACTCAACATCGAGGCCAGTTCCCGCGCCGAGGCCTCGAATTGCCCCTTGCTTGCGCTAGGCCAAAGTAGTACCGCGACCAGACTGTAGACCAGGATGCCCAACCCGGTTTCCTTGGCTCGAAGAATCGCGGTTTGGAAAGCGTTGGTCGGATCCGAGACGACCCCCATGCAGATGATGGCGGCCACGAAACCGGCGCAGTTCCAGAAATAGGGGTGATTGCCCCCTCCCGTTTTGTAGGTGCAGAAACCGATGTATATGGAGAAGGAAACGAAAAACAGCCAGCGGTCCTGGGGAAAAAGGGCAAACATCGTCAAAGAGGCCGCGCAGGCGGTTATGGTGCCGAGCATTCTCAACATGGCCTTGTTCAGGGATTGTCCCAAGGTAGACAGGCTGATGAACGCAACCGTAAAACCCGCCCACTTCGGGTTGTCCCAGTCCAGGGAAAGAGCCGCCCAATAGACGATCGTCATCGCCAGGGCGGTCTTTATCGATTCCTTTGTTTTCCTGGAAAGAACCATCGCGGATCCTTTTCAAGTTTTAACCTTAAACATCAGCTCTGACGCATATCACACAGAACCCCTCGGACTGCGCGATTCGGAGCGTGCGCCGAAAAATTTGTCGCAAAAAAAACCATAGACTCGGATTTCAAAATTTGATACGTTAGCGTCGAACCACTTTTGTGTCGCAAATGGAAAGATGGGAGACGGCGTGTTATGAAACGTATCGAAAGGAACGGACTGATCCATTGCGGCCGACGGATTTCGGCGTCGGAGATCCAACGAATCAGGGAAACGGTCGGCCTTTTTCCGAAACTGAGCCTGACCGAGCTGGCCGAAACGATCGGGGAGCACCTGGAATGGCGCACGGCCTCGGGCCGGAGCAAAAGAGACGCGTGCCTGGCCCTTCTCGTGAAACTGGAATCCGCCGGATTGCTGTCGCTGCCCGAAAAGCGGAAGATCGCAAGCGCGAGGGAGGCCGTTTCCAGGCCCGACTCCGGCGTCGAGGAGCTTTGCCGGGGCCGGATCGAGGGTCGATTGAAGGACCTGGGGGAAATCGAGGTGGAGGCGGCGGAGGGCGGGAAGGCGAGGTCGCTGTTCGAGGATTGCATGTCGCGCTACCACTATTTGGGGGCCTGCAAGCCTTTCGGCTGCCGCATGCGCTATTTTTTCCGATGCCGGGAAGGGTTGCTCGGGTGCGCTCTTTTCGCCGGCGCGGCCAGGGCGATAGGCGAAAGGGACAAATGGATCGGGTGGAACCGGATCGAACGGTCGAACAACCTGGGCCTTTTGATAAACAACGCCCGGTTTCTGCTCCTTCCCCGGGTCGAGGTTCCGAACCTGGCGAGCCACGTGCTGGGCAAGCTCGGCCGCCGGATTCGCGAAGACTGGAAAAAACGGTGGAACTACGGGCCGGTTCTGATGGAGACGTTCGTGGACGCCAATCTCCACGACGGCTCGTGCTACAAGGCGGCCGGCTGGAAATGCCTGGGAAGGACTAGGGGAATCGGACTGGCCAGGAAAGGGAAAAGCTACCGGACGACTCCCAAGTTGATTTTCGTCAAGGCGCTGAGGAAGGATTTCAGGGAATGCCTTTGCCGCGAAGAGCCTTTCCGGGAGGAGGCGTCGTGAGCGAACCGAAAAAGCGCGCGGACGGCGAGGAGATAAGGCTTAAAAGGAAGGAGAAAAAGGCGGCGGAAAGAAAGCTGCGCGAAGAAATGGAGCTTGCCGGATTCGAGGCGGACCGCCGTCCTTCGAAGCCGAACGGAAAATGCCCGTACCGGGACGTGGAGGAGGAAAGGCGGGCCCGACGCGAAATAACTACGGAGCAATTCCGCCTTCTCAGAAGCAAATTGCCGGTGCTTCTCAAGCGTCTGGAAAAGATAAAGGACCCGAGGAACCCGAAGAAGATAAAGTACGGCCTGACTCTTCTTATGATATACGGGATTCTGATGTTCGTCCTTCAAATGTCCTCTAGGCGGCAAGCCAACGAAACGATGACCCGTCCGATGTTCCTGGAAAACATAAGGCTTTTTATTCCGGAACTCGAAAGCCTTCCCCATTGCGACACGCTGGCGAGACTGCTCGAGAAGACGGACGTGCGCGAAATCCAGAAGGCCCACTTCGATCTGGTCAGGGACCTTGTCAGAAAGAAGAAATTCGCAAGATACCTGATAAAGGGCAGATATCCCGTGGCCGCGGACGGCACGGGGAAGCTGTCCGGAAGTCGTCTTTGGGACGAGAACCTTTTGGAGCGCAGCGTGCCCGGGGATTCGGAGGAGAAAAGATATTGCGTATACGTGCTCGAGGCCAGCCTTGCCTTCTCCAACTCGATGACCATCCCGCTTGCCAGCGTGTTCCTGACCTACGACGACGGGTGTCCGGACTCGGAAAAGCAGGATTGCGAACTCAAGGCCTTCAAGAGACTTTCGACCCTTCTGAAGAAGGAATTCAAACGTCTTCCGATTATAGTGCTGCTGGACGGGCTGTATCCGAACGGCCCGGTGTTCGAGGCGTGCCGGAAGAACAATTGGGACTTCATGATAGTATTGAAGGACAAAAGCCTCAAGAGCGTGTGGGAGGAATACGAAGCGCTGAAGGAGCCGTGCCCGGAGAACCGGCGCGCGATGAAAGTCAAGGGGAGGCTCCAGCGCTACCGATGGGTAAACGAAATCGCCTACGAATACGGGG
>CAZNTU010000262.1:0-7448 GCA_964575975.1 uncultured Desulfobacteraceae bacterium | reverse complement strand
ATCCGATCGACGAACATCTTGATCTGGGCGGTATAGCTGAACCAATAGATCGGCGTCGCGAGGACGATCGCGTCGTAGTCCGGAAGAGTCGCCACCGCGAGGGCGATCCCGTCGCCCAGAGAGCATTCGTATTTTTCGGATTGCTGGCATTTCTGGCAGCCGATACACCCCGGCTTCTTGAATTCCAGCCCGGTCGCGTCGATCTCGCGGACCACGGCGCCCCGCGTTCTCGCCGCCTCCATGGCCACGCCCGCCATGGCCCGTGTATTGCCGTCCTTGCGGGGACTTCCTTGGACGAAAACGATTTTTTTGGACAAGAGGACCTCCTTTTCTATGGATGTTTTTGGAACAATGGAATCGTTTCAACCTTCGACGCCGCATACTAACAAATTTCGGAAAAATGGGAAACGGTGGCGCGAAAAAATTCGACCCGCGCGGATTGCGATTCTCGATTAGGAAAAAGCGGGGCATGCCGGTAGCGCCGCCTTCCACGGCGGCTCGTGGTTTGCCGCGTCTGGAATGCCCTTCCGTCTATGCGATACCAAGGGATTGCCTGCGGCGTTTTCCCTTTCGCCTTGACAGGAGCGGCGTGCGCAACTACGATGTTACGCAACAAAAACGTTACGCAACAATCGAGTTGCGCAAACGAAGGAGGTGAATATGACACAGCCAGTTGTAGGAAGCGTGCCGAGAGGCCAAGACTATTTCGGACAGGAAAAGCTTGTCGAAACCATTTGGCTCCGCCTGGAGAAGGACAACGTGCTTTTGGCCGCGCCTCGCCGGTTCGGCAAGACCGGCGCCATGTACAGAATCCTGGACGAACCTTCCAAGGATTTCGTTCCCGTGTACACGGACCTGGAGCCGATCGAAAGCGCCGGGGACTTCATGGTGGAAATCCTGTCGGTCGTCTATCGCAAGAGGCGCTTCAAAAATTTGCCGAACAAGCTTTGGGAAGGATCGAAGGATGTGGCGGACTTTTTTCGAAATATGCCGCAGGACGTGGAAATCGGCGGGTTGAAGGTCGGCATTCGCGAGAAAACGGATGTCGCCGCGAACTGGCGAAGCTACGGAGAGCGGCCGATGAACCTTTTGGCGTCCCAAAGCCCTTCCCTCCTGCTGATTCTCGACGAATTCGCGGTAATGATCGACACGATATTCAAAAGGGACAAGGACGAGGACGAGGCGTTGCTTCGCTGGTTCCGGAGAGCAAGGCAGATGCCGGAAACGAAAACCCGTTTTCTACTTGGCAGCTCCATCCACCTGATTCCCACTCTCGACCAATTCGGGCTTGCCGACAGCGTCAACGATCTGTGCCAAGTGAGAATCGCGCCGTTCGACCGTGTCACTGCGGAAAAATACATACGCGCGGTTTTCCAGAACTGGGGGTGGCCTGCGGACGAGGAAATCGTCGGAGCCATTTTGAACGAAGTCGGCGCGCCCATCCCGTTCTTCCTTGCGGTCATGCTCACGGAACTGCAGAATCGCCGGCGTATTTCCGGAGTGCCACCTACCAAGGAAACCGTGGAGTCGGTTTTCCAGGAAGAACTTCTGGGAGGATCGATCGCGGCAACGTTGAGACAATACAAGTCGAGAATCGCCAATTATTACCGGGACAGCGAGGGCCGTGCGGCCCATGCGATCCTAAAGGCCCTTTCCCGTTCCGAGTCCGGCCTTTCCGGCCAAAGCTTGTACCAGTTGTTTTTGAAGCACTCCGGCAAATCCCCGGGGCACGATTCCGAGGAGGATTTCACGGCGTTGATGTTCAAGCTCGACAACGATTTCTACATCTCCAGGCAAGACGAGAAATACGACTTCTTCAGTCGAGTTTTGAAGCTTTGGTGGAAAAGCCACTACGGGTTCCAGGGGGGAATTTGATCGTGCCGTCGCTTCACCAATACCGTCCCCACCGCACCGCCCCCGAAAGCCTGGAGGCGATTACGACTGCAAGGGAGCCTTTCGTCGAGGAGATGCTCGACCGCCTGCGGTCCCACGAGAAAGGAGGATCGCGCCAGCATTTTCTGTTCATCGGACCGCGAGGCATCGGAAAAACGCACATTTTGCAGCTTTTCCGCCATCGCATAGCCCGTACCCCCTCCTTGAGCGACCGATGGGAAACGATTCCCTTCGCGGAAGACAGCTACGGCATGACCCGCGCCTCCGACCTTTTGTTGGAAGCCCTTCGCATTCTGTCCAAAAACGTCGATTCGGAGTTTTTGAAAAGCGCGTATATGAAAATCCAATTCGAAGACAACGACGCCCGCGTGGTGGATATCAGCCTGGACGCCTTTCGCGAGTTCCACAGGAAGACCGGCCGAAGCATCGTGTTTCTGATAGAAAACATCGACCGCGTCTTCGAGCGGCAGATGAAGAAAAAAGCCGAAGTCCAGATGCTCAGAAAAATCCTGATCGAGGAGGAGTGGGCGGTCGCCGTATGCACTTCTCCTACGTATCTGGCCGCCGTAACGGAAGAGAGCGAACCGTTTTTCGAATTCTTCCAGGTCAGGGTCCTGCCCGAACTCACGATGGAACAGCAGCTCGACATGCTCGAGAAGCTTTCCGAACACGAGGGCAACGAAAATTTCAAGCGATATTTCGAAACCTACAAGCCTCGATTGAAGGCCATGTACCATTTTACCGGCGGCAATCCGCGCCTGAGCATGTTGCTGTACGACTTGGTTTCCTACGGGGCGGTCGGGGAAATACACGCCGAACTGGACCGGCTTTTGGACAAAATCACGCCGTTCTACCAAGACCGCATGAAAGACATGGGGGAACAGGGCGCCAAACTCGTTGAAACCATGTCCCTGATGCCCGAAAGCCTTACTCCGGGAGAGCTGGCGAAACACGCCCGGATGAGTCCCGCCGTGGTGCGCGCGCAAATCATGAGGTTGGAAAGGGCCGGATACGTGCGAAGGGAGCAGAGGCGCAACAAACGCACCGTCTATATAATTCCGGAAAGGCTGTTTCGAATATGGCACCAGATGAACCACTCTCGTTCGGCCCGAGGATTGGTGCAATACCTGCTGGAGTTTTTCAACACCTGGTACGAGACAAGGAAAGAACGCGACGAGGCTTGGGGGGAAATCACGGAAGGTTTGCGGGAAAAGATCGACAACGACGAGCGAGACGGCTTCGAGAACGACCTGCAGTATCTCGACTATCTCATCGAATCCTCCGAGGGCGACGAGCAAATCGAAAGGGAATTCGACAGGCTTTGCAGGCTTGGCGAATGTTCGCTTGTCGATGTCGGGAGGGAACTGGCGCGACTCGACCAGCTATACGGAAATCGTTCGGAGTATTTTCGCGCCAAGGGCACGTACTTGGCGAAATCCGTCATGGACCTGAATGCGGCGTTGCAGGCCTACGAGGAGGCGCTTCTCATTTGTCCGGACGATACAGTGGCTCTTTTCAACAAAGGGATCGTTTTGCAAGTGTCAGGGAGAACCGACGAATCCGTTCTCGTTTTCGAAAGAATCTTCTCCCGTTGCAACGAGGGGGAGGAGGACTTCAAGGAAAAGCTTTCCCGAGACCTATTGTTAAGCTTGTTGGAAAAAGAGAACAATCGCGCGATTCTCATGGCGGTTCGGTTTGTCGTTGGAAAATACGGGACGAACCAAATTGTTCCGGATATTGTTGAGATCGTCAAAGGAGCGACGGACGGTTTTCGCTTGGGAGTTTGCCTTAGGATTCTCGGAGATTTGGATAGAAAGACTGCGGTAATACATGCAATTGAATTGATCGAACATCAAGACGAGGGGATCAGATTTGGTGCTACTTCCGCTTTAATTGAAATACATACCCCCAAAGCTATGCAACCGCTTTTAAAAGCTCTCCATGATCCTTCAAGGAGGGTGCGCGGCAGCGCGGCAACCGCCCTGGGGCGTATAGGCTCGCCGGAGGCCATGGTGCCTCTCATTGCCGCTCTCAATGATCCAGCCGCCAGAGTCAGGGGCAGCGCGGCCACGTCTCTGGGGCTCATTGGATCTGTGGACGCCGTTGAACCGCTAATAAACTCTTTAAACGATAGCTCCGGGCATATTCGAGCAAACGCAGTCGACGCGCTGGGCAAAATAGCCACAGATCGTTCTATGGAGGCGCTTTTCGATCAACTGTCGAGCGAAAAAGTGAAATCAATGAAACAAAAGATTCGGAAGGCAATCACTGAAGCTATCGCCGTAAGGACTGAGAAAAAAATGCCTTCGCTTATCCAAAAATTGGCCGATCTGCCGGGCGAAAAGCCGGAAAACGCAGTAACCATTCTCCAAAACGCTTTACGAATTCTCCTCGCCAGACAAAACCTGACCGCATTCAAGAACTTGCTCAGATCGATCCGAAAAAACGTCGATTTGCCTCTTGCCGCATTTTTGCCTTACAAAATCTTTTCGAACTATATTTCCGCCGAGCGAGACCCTTTCATCCTGGAACGTCAACACCCCGAAATGCGGGACGCGGTGAATATGCTCGTCAAATTGTACGACAGTGATCAGAGGATCGGCGGCGACAAGGAACGAAGACAGCGTCGGTCCAATGCGAACGAGGAAAAAGAACTGCGGTCTGGCGACTCGATTTGCCTTTAAATCGATTGGCGTTTCCGAGAAAACATTTGATGGTCCATGGGTTTGTGCGGCAGGAGGTTGTCTTGGCCGCGCTCCGGCACTGTCTATCCTCTTGTCTTCTCGTTATCCCCCTCTTCCCCGACGCTTCGCCAATCTGCCCGAATCAGATTGCGGGTTTTCCTGCCGAAAACCAGCCCGACCTCGAACACGCGGGTGTCGGGGCGGTCGCGATATTTGCGGGAATAATCCTTTTCCATGATTTGTTTCAGCGCCGGATTGTGGTCGAGTTCGTTCCGGTCCGTCACTTTGATTTCCATGACGTATACATAGCCGCCAATTTCCACAGTCAGGTCCGCTTGCCCGTGGTTGGTGACGTCCTCCGGGACAATCCGCGCATCGAGGGATGCGAAAAAGGCGTACAGGACCGAAGCGTAATAACCCTCGCTTTCAGCCAAGTCGTTGTTCCTGAAGTTCTGCCAGGGAATGGCGGCGAACAATCGTCCGATCACTTCGGAAAGCCCGTCCGGATCCCCCTGGGTCAGCCGGCCGTACAATTGATCCTGAAGGCCGATCTTCTCGTTTTCCAGATCCGTGTACGCGTTGATGAACTGGTCGCCGAGGGCGATCTTGACCTCGAGGTTGGGAGGCCTCAAGGCGAACATCAGCCGTTGCCGACTGGTGAACACGTGGTCGATGGTTAGATAGCCGGTCTGAAACAGCAGCGTGAGGGGATTGATTCTCTCCACATCGAAGGAATCCAGAATCTCCTCGGTCACGTGCAGATTTTCCAGCGAGGGCAAAAAATAGCGTCTTTTTCGAAACAACCGAATCAGAAAACTCGGATTGCCCGTTTCGAACCAATAATTGCGATACAGAAAGTCTTTGCGTATGAACAGAAGAATGTCGTACGGATTGTAGACCGCCTCGTCGCCCATCCATTTGTATCCGTCGTACCATCGCCGTAGCTTGTCCCAATCGACGTCCTTCAAATGCTCGGCGAACTGGCGTTTCAGATCCTCGTGCGCATAGCCGCAAATGCTCGAGAAACGCTTGTCGATCGTAATGTCTTCCAGTTGATTTATGCCGCTGAACAGGCTGACCTTGGAAAACTTGCTCACTCCGGTCATGAAGACGAATTGCAGATGCGCATCCTGCCCTTTCAGAACGGAATACAGGTTTTTCAGGCCTTCCCGCATCTCTACCCCGACTTCCGGGCTGTCGATATTATCCAGAATTGGCTTGTCGTACTCGTCCACCAGCACTACCGTTCGGTTGCCGTATTTCTTTTCCGCCTTTCGGATCAACTCGCCGAACGTTCCGGGTATGTCCCTGTCCCGACTCAGCTCGATTTCCAGACTCCGCCCGTTTTCGAACAAGATGTCGTATATCCGTTCGTCCAACTGGGATCGGTTTTGAAGCGTGCCTTCGGAAAAATCGATTTTTACGATCGGAAATTTTTTTTCCCAGTCCCATTTGTCGTAGATATCCAAGCCTTCAAACAAGGTCTTGTTTCCGGAGAAGATCTCCTTCAAAGTATCGACGAAAAGAGTTTTGCCGAAACGCCGAGGGCGGGAAAGAAAAAAGGCGCCCGGATTCCGGACCAATTCCCATGCCATATCGGTCTTGTCCACGTATACGCAATCGGCCGCCTTGAGCTTGGCAAGCGTATTTATTCCCAAAGGCAAATTCTTCATTCTTCATTTCTCCATCGGCCGAATCCGCTCGTCTATTTTTTTTTCGGATACGATCTTCGGGCTTGTTCTCTTCCCGGAGGCCGTCCGTCCTTTTTGTCCGCCTCGGATTCGCTTAGCAATCGGCATTTTCTGACGCGATCGTCAATTTCTTTGTATAGAAGCGGATGACTTTCAATTTTCCGAATCGCTTCGTTCAAAGCCCTCAAAAAACGCTTTCCAAGCCCCTGCTGCCTGATTTCGTAAAAAGATGCCGAATCCTCGATTTCCTTGAGAGCCTCGGGATGGATCTTAAAAGTCGCCATATTTTTTCCGCAGTTCGGCCATAGCTGTTCCTCCGTCTATCAATTCGACCTCGCCGTTGTCGATTTCCCTGCATCTCTTTTTTATCTCGTCCATCCATTCGTCGGAAATTTCGAAATCTTCCTCCCATTCCAAGCTTTCCAGCAACAATTCCGCCAGATAAGCTCTTTCGGATGTCGAGAGGTCCAAGGCCAATTTGGCTACGTTTTCTACGTTTTTCGTCATGACGTCCTTTTATAGGCATCCCTCTCTTTAATGAATGTCAGAGCGGGGACGGTTATCAAAATGTTTGGCTGCCGCAAATTGCCGGGAAAGCGGATCGAATGTCCATGCGAAGATGGTCATCTCCATTCTTTACATACTTTGAAACTCGTCGTTTCTGATATTAAAAAACCGAAACCGCTTGGCGAGGCTCGCTCCTAAGCACCACCCGGTATTTCCAGTATCATAATAAAAAATGTTATCAATTCCAACGACGTTTTGCCACCGTTGTTCCATTTGCGAATGATGAACAATATCCCCATCCATTCCGCCATGTCAAATCTTCTTCCTTGCCATTGACGGCCGATAGACGGATTTATTGACAATACCTCCCGTTCGTGAAAAATTGCGCACAGTATCGGCGAATTTTTAAATCATTTGCATATCGGACGGAAAGGAACGCCAATTATGCCCATTGTTGAGAAGTCCTCGTACAAGCCGCCGGCTTTCTTTTTGCGAAACGGCCATGTACAAACCATGTTTCCGCGCTTTTTCGTGAGAATACCGCGCGTGGAATACGCGCGGGAGCGCATCGGCACGCCCGACGGAGATTTCCTCGACCTGGACGCCTCTATGAACGGCGGACGGAAGGCGGTCTTGATCCTGCACGGTCTGGAGGGCAGCTCCCTCCGCCATT
>CAZNTU010000261.1:0-7488 GCA_964575975.1 uncultured Desulfobacteraceae bacterium | reverse complement strand
AAAAAAAAAAAAAAAAAAAAAAAAAAAAAAAAAAAAAAAAAAAAAAAAAAAAAGACGGAGTCGATGGAAAAGATGGGAAATTTTTTCTGCGATTTGATATACTTGCACGATTTTTTTTGAAACGTTTCCAGTTGGGAGGCTTTGATGTAATGAACACACACAGGATCGTATACCAGTTCGCTTTTCCGGACGGTCGCCGGGAGATTTTTCGGTGCCGCTTCGATGAAAAAACGTTCGAGCTTTTGCAGGATCTTCCGGAGAATTCGCCGGAATGGATCAGGATGGAGTTCTTCCAATGCCCCAACTGCTCGCTCGACCCGGTTCGGACTCCATTGTGTCCCCAGGCGGCGTGCATTCTGCCGATCATACGCGCGTTCGACAACGACGTTTCCTACGAGCGCGTAAACTTGAAAGTGACTATGGAAGACAGGGAAATCGTCAAGGAAACTTCGCTGGCAAGGGGGGTGAGTTCCTTGATGGGACTGCTGATCGCCACGTGCGGATGTCCCGTCACCCGCTTTTTCATCCCCATGGGACGGTTCCACCTTCCGCTGGCCAGCCAGGACGAAACCATGTTCCGCGCAGCGGCCTCGTTTCTTCTGAGCCAGTATTTCATGAAAAGATCCGGTCTCCCGGCCGATCTCGGCCTGGACGGTCTCGTCAAGGTGTACGACGAAATCCAGACCGTCAACCAATCCATGCTGGACCGCCTGAGGACCGCCACCCAAACCGATTCCACCGTAAACGCGCTGATCCTGCTGGACGTGTACGCGAAATTCGCCCTGATCGACATCGACGACTGCCTGGACCAAATCCGTCACTTGTTCGAGCCGTTTATGGAAAGACTCATGGGTATCGACGAAAAGAAAAACAATCCAAGAAAAAAACAAGGAAGAAAATAACCCGCGCGACATGAAGATGAAGGAGGGCTCGACCGGCACTTACAACTCGCCTCGCCGTTTTTGAACCGACGAGGCGGATCGTGTTCCCCACGATCAAGCCGCCTTGAGCCGGTCGCGACCCGCGATCGAATTTCTATGCACTCCACATTGCGGAACGAATCTTCAGGGACGCCGATGCAAGCGCGGCAAAACCGTATCTCAAAAAAACATTTCAGCCAACGGCCAGTTCGCGTACAACAATACCCCCAGCGCCAAATAAGCGGCGACGGTAACCGGAACCGATGGCGTCCAGAAAGAAAGGGCGCTTCCCAGAGAGCTTTTCGCTTTGAACCGTCCGCCGTCGAAACCCACGGAAGATATCTCGTCCAGAACGAGATGGCTTACGAAACCCGCCCCCATGGCCAGCGAGATGGCCAGAGTATCGATCGGCGCCAATTTCCAGAAACGCAACAGCCAGGCTGCGGCCAACGTGACCACCAACGCCGCCGGAACGGAATGAAAGATTCCGCGATGGACCGTGAATTTTTTGAAAATCCAAGAAACCCCGAATCGGACGATCAGTGCTGCCAGTGGAGGGATTCCGAGCTGCATGGGCATCGAAAGCTCTCCTTGCCTAAGGCAAAAATTGAAAGCGATGCATCCGGCAAGAAACGACGCCACATCGAAAAGCAGGTTCACCGGCTTGCCGGAGTCGCAGTCCAAATCCGGCAGAAAAGAGCCCGCAACGGATGCCAAAAAGACGAGAAAAGGCGTGGACTCCCAAGAAAACCACCGATTGACGACGACTATAGCCCCGGCTGCGTATCCTACCGCGACTCCCGTTAAAATATGCGTTTTGAACGATGCCATGGTTGCATTGCTATTCTCGAAAATTCTATCCAAAGCGAAATGGCGATCCTTGATCGAAACACGTCAAATGGAGAACCGGAACATTCCTTCCATCACGACCGTATCCCGGAAATACGCCGTCGGGATTCAGACTAATGCGGGCGTTCAATAAAATAGAGAAGACAAAATGTCAAGGCGCATGGTTCTTTTGGAAACATATCCTGTTTTGTTCGAGCATACCCGCTAAAAACGGTGAAAATATCCTCCTTGCAAACCGACAATACCGCCTTTGCTCTCTGTAATCGCACTCTTCGGCGGCTATATTTTCCAAAATGGAACCGTAGTAGCCTTTAATTGAAAACGTTAAAAATGTCAGGAGGAACAAGCTATGCAAATCAGAAAGAGAAAAACGTTTTTGCTTGCAACCGTCTTGTGGGTCGCCATCGCCTTCGCGGGATGCGAAACCATTCAGGAAACTTATGAAGATCGCCCGGGGGCCACGGTAGGCGCCGGTGTCGGGGCCGCAACGGGCGCGGCGGCCGGGGCGGTGTTCGGAGACAGCGCGGGCGCCACGGTGGTGGGAGGCCTTTTAGGCGCATTGGTCGGCGGCGCCGTTGGCCATTATGCCTACGACAAGCAACAGGACCGCGACGAGACCGCCCAGGCCATCGATTATCGTCCCGAACAGGGAACCGTGGTGAACGTACGGGCTGTTTCCACCTCCCCCGACACGGTGAGTCCCGGCGGGACAGTGCAACTGCAAACCACCTACGCGGTCGTTCCGCCTCCGGCCGAGCAATCCGTCGAGGTGCGGGAAGTCCGACAGATATTGCATAACGGACAAGTGGTGGGGTCCCCCGAAGTGACGGTGCAAAGGAGCGGCGGAACCTATACGTCCACTGTGCCGTTGCAACTTCCGGCCGGCGCGGAGGAAGGCGTCTACACGGTCAGGACCACTGTCGAAACCAACGGGGTTCGCGATACCGGCGAAACCACTTTCCGGGTGGGATAAAAGGAAAACGCCGAGCCAGGCCCCACTATCGTTTCGAGTTCCGGAACAGCCCGCCTGGCGGAGAAGACTACTTGGGCGGGGCGATGAAAATGTCGATTTCCCGGTTTTTGAAATTTGATTCCGATTTTGTTCCGCGTCGATATTCCGTCATTTTCGTCGCTCCGCCTTCCCCGATCTTCAGGCTCGCGAGTTTTCCTCTTTTTCAAGCAGTTCGAGGATCTTGGCCGAAAGATCGGACGACAGGTTCACCCATATCACCGCTCCCCGAGGGTGACTGTAAGGCAACGGTTTCGCAAACGAGACCGGGTCCTTTAAAACCCACGCGTAAGTTTTCGGGTAGGGCGGGGAACCTTCCAGCGACCTGTCGTCCAACCGGTGGAATTTTGCCGATCCGATCAACTCCTCGGTCGAAAGCGGACCTTTGACGTCCGACAATTCGCAGACCCCCGCGACCGTTTTCGACCCACCGGCTATCAACGCGATCATGCCCCGAATTTTGGTGTTTGTTCCTCTAAGCTCCCAGGATTTCTCGCCTTTCAAAATCTTTTCGATCCACGGCGACCGGATTATGAGGCCTTTCATACGGAATTTCCTCTCGCGAATTTTTGGTTCGAAAATCACATTCTCGGATGTCTCGGATGACGTAGGAATCGCGGCTATCGCACGGTACGCTTGGGAGATCCGGGCTTCGGCTCCTTTTTCGCCTCGATCATGTTCCTAAGCGTTCTTTCCTCGGCCCTGACTTTCCTAAGACTGTTCTCCAAGACTTCTCTGCGCGCCTGGGGCGCGTTTTCCAGCTCTTTTTCCAATTTTTCGACCTCCTTCAAGACGCGATAGAGGTCCCTGGCTATCAATTGCAAACTCATGGCTTTCCAATGTCCTTTCTTTCCCGATTGACATCCGTCGTTTCCCGTTCCTATAATCTATACTCTTATCGAGGAAAACGCCAACGCCTTTCAAACCCGGGAAATAAAAAATGCCCTTGCACGACCTTAACGAATTCTTGAGGCTTTCATCGACGCTGAACTACAATCTGAGCGCCGCCTCGCTGAACAGGTACAATATTCTGTCGTTCTTGCTCGACGGCAAATCCTTGGACTCGGACGAGAAAACCGACCGCGAACACAAGGCGCTCGCCATGGAGGCCTTGAAGTATCTTCTAAAGGCATACAGGGAAAAGCGCAGGCGGCTGGGCCCGGTGGCTGTCATCCACCCCATGCGCTCCGCCGCGCTCCTGTCCGTCGCCATGGGGAAAATCGACCTTTTGGATTTGTTGACGCAACTGTTCCACGATATTCTGGAGGACATTCGTCCGACGGATTTCACCGTCCAGGAATGGCAGGAAATGGAACAGCTGCTTCATTCCCTGCTGGAACGACTTCCCCAGAGGGCCGAAAAGGAACTGACCGGACGGCTTTTCTATCTGACCCGGCTCAAGGAGGAAACCTACAATCAATATGTCGGCCGTCTGCTCGACGGTGCGCAAATCTATCCGCAAGTCGCGACGGTCAAGCTGGCGGACCGGCTCGACAACACGCTCGACATGAGACTCGGCGCCTACGACCCCCTCGAGGGCGTCAACTTTTTCCAGGAGATATTCCAGCTTCTTTTCGTAAATTCTTTCAAGGGATACCCGCAGAACTACGCCCGCCAGGCGCCCTCCACCATCAACGCGGCCAGACGGCTGTACCAGCTTTTCAAAAACGCGGTGCTCCTGTCCTTGATTCGCAGGAGGAAATCCTGCGGGAATCACGAAGGGGCACGGATTCTGTTCGACGCGGTCGCGAGAGCGAGCCTTTTGGAGGCGCAACGGATATTTCTGAAAATAGCCGCCTACCATGTGAAGGACGTATCAACGCAGCGCTCGCTCGTTATAGACGCCATGGAATATTGTTACGAGGGAAGAACCGACCTTGTAACCGAACCGAGGGGAGATCGTCTTCTGGACGGCCTGTTCACCACCTATTTCGCGATCCCCTCCTCCGAGACGAGAAAGCGGAGACTCGATCTGCTCTACAGAAACAAACCGCTCATGCTGGAGTCATCCGTGGCGTTCGGCGTCGTCTTTTTCAGCTTCATGAACAACCCCGACTTCTACGTCAAAGGAATAAGCTCGGAAAAGATCGCCCCGGATGAACAATGACGGCGGATCCTACAGGAATTCCACTTCGGACTTGCGTATGAAATCGACCGGATTGTAGGAGAGCTTCGCTTTCCTGAGCCCTTCGTCCCCGAGGTCCTGCATGCGGTTCACCGTTTTGATCTTTCGGGATGAGTCCTCGAGCGCCCGCGCGACGAACATCTGGTTGATCGCCTGATAAGTCCCCTGGAAGGAAGGGTTTCCCTTTTCGAAATGGATCAGCAGGGTGTCTTCGGCCAAGCGTTCGGCAAGGGTGTAGGCCACGACTTTTTCGTCCACCACAAGGGCGCCTC
The DNA here is from genome assembly GCA_964575975.1 of uncultured Desulfobacteraceae bacterium. Classification (GTDB taxonomy): domain Bacteria; phylum Desulfobacterota; class Desulfobacteria; order Desulfobacterales; family SKZT01. The sequence continues at coordinate 2,313 of CAZNTU010000261.1, read as the reverse complement.
CGCAAATGTTTTTTATTTTGTCCCAGGCGTTGAACACCTTTTCGATCACGCGGTTTTCCGCCGCCAAGGCGTCGTCCAGATCGCAGTCCCGCCATTGGCACCAAGCCCACTGCATGCTCAGCACCTGGTCGATCATCTCCTTTCCGAAGCAAATATACCGGTAGTCGTATTTTTTCAGGAACTGGTTCAGAAGGTTCTTCTTTTTATGGAAGCGGTTTCCCTTCAGCTCCGCTAGATCTTCGGCGTCGTAGAGATAATCCCACTGTCCCCGGTCCTCCCGGACCGAGATGCGCTCCTCCATACGATCTTTCCAAATGTCCGACAGAAATTCGGGGATCCTTACAAAGCGGGGCTTTTCTTCGCCAAGATCCTCCAACGGCAGGTTCCAGTCCCCGATTTTCCCCCAGTTTCCCACGGGGGGCCAATACGCGTTTTTCGGCTTCTCCTGCCTGATCCAGACAAGCTCGTCGGTCCAGGCCCACTTTAGGCCGTACTCCTCCACCCAGCCCCACAGATTGACGAAACTGTAGTCCGAGGTCTTGGCCGGACATGCCGCCAACCTTTCCAGGTATTTTTCCTGGCGTTCTATGTCGATCAGTTCGAAATGCAAGGACATGAAACAAACTCCCTTGTTTTTTTAGAATGGATTGATTTACCGGACCGCCGCCGGCGAGTCCAGCTCGAAATCCAGCATATACGCGACGAAAGCTGCGGCGTTTTTGGCCACGGCGTGAATTCCCGCCCGTTCGGCAAGGTCGGGATCGACGGCGAAAAGCGGACCACCGGCGATCATGCGCGTTTTCGGCGGAAGATTGGCCGCGATTTCGGCGACATCGTCTTCGGAGTCGAATTGAAGTATGGTCATCCCCAGGAAATCCGGATTGGACTCTCGGCATTTTCGAACGATGTCCCCGGGCTTTTTCATTAGCCCCAAGGGACGAACTTCGAGCCCCAGCGCGTCGGCCCATGACTCGATGAGCTGAAGGCCGTGGCCCCAACCGTCGTCGATGGTGGCGGTGACGAAGAGCGGAGGGTTCGGCCAAAGTCCCGCGATGCCGTTTTCCTTTCTCCACTGGATTGTCCGTTCGGCCGCCTCTTTCAATCCCTCTCTCGAGGGAACCCCTTTGGTTTTCCACTCGGCCAGAAGGGCCGCCAATCTTTCCCTGAGCTTTCCCGCCTTGTCCTCCACGCGTTCCTTTTTCCTTTCGATCTTCTTGATCTTCTCGATCGTCCCGGCGAATTTTTACGAAATCTAATTTCGGAGAAAGAGAATACAACCCGAAAGTGCAAATACGATATGACTTGTACCACAAAGCAGGTCGATGTCAAAGGGGAGGGCGGCAAAGATGGGATCAAGATTCGGAGGACGAGGCTTGGCCGCAGACAAAGGCTGCCACGCGGGTTTCGTGCCAGTACTCGCCGTTGTTTCTAAACATGACGAATCCCACGTGCCCGCCGTATTTGGGAGTTTCCAGATGGAAAAAATCGCTTTTTTCGGCCGCTTCGTACGGAAAGCAAGCCTCGGTGAGAAAAGGGTCGTCCAACGCGTTGATCAGCAACGCTTTTCTTCGAATTCCGCGCAAGTACCTGCCGCATCCGCACTTGGCGTAATAGTCCGCCGCATCCGCGAAACCGTGGATCGGGGCCGTGTACCGGTCGTCGAACTCCATGAACGTCCTTATCTTTTCGAATCCGTTGTCGTCGATCATTCCCGGAAACAGGCGCATTTTCTGCCGGATCTTTTTTCGGAGGGACTTGAGAAAATATCTCATGTACAGCGCATTCTCGGGCTCGGCGAGTTTGGCGGCGCAGGATTTCAGGTCGCAAGGAACCGAAACGGCCGCCGCCGCCTTGATCTTTTCCGAAACGGGAAATCGTCCGTCCCCGAGATACTTGAGAATCAGGTTGCCCCCCAGGCTGAATCCCACCAGCGCCAGCTCCTCGTAGTCGTATTTGGCCGTGATATGGCGCAGCACCGCATGAAGATCCCCGGTCGCCCCCTGGTGATAGAACACGAGCTTCCTGTTGGGTTCGCCTCCGCACCCCCGGTAGTTCATGGCGAAAGCGTCCCACCCCCTGTTGTTGAAGGCGTGCGCCATGCCTTTAATGTAATGGCGGAGGGAGCTGCCCTCCAGGCCGTGCAGGATCAGGACCGCCTTTCTTCCGCCGTTTAGGGAAGCGTCCAGGTCGAGGAAATCTCCGTCGGGCGTGTCGATGCGCTCGCGCGCGTATTCCACGCGCGGTATTAATGCGAAAAAGCGCGGAAACATGGTTTGTACGTGGCCGTTTCGCAAAAAGAAAGCCGGCGGCTTG
>CAZNTU010000260.1:0-7557 GCA_964575975.1 uncultured Desulfobacteraceae bacterium | reverse complement strand
GAGCACGCGGGCACGCCCATGACGCGGCAGGCATTCTGGAAGCTTCTGCAGAAGTCCGCCGCCCAATCCGGAGCGGTCAAGAAAATCACCCCTCACAGTTTTCGCCATTCGTTCGCAAGCCACCTGCTGGAGGCCGGGGCGGATCTTCGGTCGGTCCAGCTCATGCTCGGACACGAGGACATATCCACTACGCAGATTTACACCCACGTGGCGCGGGAGAAACTCAAAAAAATACATGAAAAGTACCATCCGAGGGGATGATTTCAGGTCGGAGCATGCTAGATTGTTGACTTGCCTCTCTCTTCGCCTTAGAATTTCGATTGTGAACTCTGCGCGGGAGCGTTCGTTCGAAAGGGAGAATTTTCCTCTGACATCAACGGCTTGACAAGCCGACTTCGATTTTATACAAAAAGCAATTTGATTTTTATCGCAAGTGCGTCGAGAGAGGACGATTTTGTGCGAAACGAAGTGAACAATCGATTGCCGGTTTGGCGCGACGGCTCTCATTCTCCGGAGTTCGGACCGGAGGCGGTTCGAAGAGCCGTTTTGAGTCTGGGACGACCTTTTTTCCTGCTTGAACGCGGCGGAGAGCAAGCGGTGGGGTACGGCGGTTCCATGCATACGGAAGGCGTCTCCGGCGCGGCGGAGGGCGCCTGGCCGGTGGCCGCGTTCGTTCCGGCTCTTCTGCCGGAGGATTTGGGAGATCCCGTCTTCAGGAAGAAGCACGGTCTTCGGTATGCCTATGTGGCGGGCGCCATGGCGAACGGGATCACGTCCGTGGAAATGGTCCGGGCCATGGGACGCGCCGGGATGCTCGGCATGTTCGGCGCGGCCGGACTGGCCGTCGGAGAAATCGAAGAGGCCATGGTTCGTTTGAAGAGAGAGCTGGACGATCTTCCTTTCGGCTCCAATCTCATTCACAGTCCTTCCGATCCCGAACACGAACTGGCGGTGGCGAAATTGTATTTGAAGCGGGGAATCCGCCTCGTAAGCGCGTCGGCGTATCTCGACCTCACCCTTCCTCTGGTGTATTACAGGGTAAAGGGCGTCCGCAGGGGCGAAAACGGCGAAACGGTTTGCCCCAACAAGGTGGTCGGAAAGGTTTCGCGGGTCGAGGTGGCTCGCAGGTTCATGTCGCCTCCTCCCGAAAAGTTCCTCAAGGCGCTATTGGAAAGAAGGATGGTTTCCGAGGAAGAGGCGTTTTTGGCCGGGAGCATTCCGATGGCCGACGACATAACGGCGGAGGCCGACTCGGGCGGACACACGGACAATCGGCCAGCCATATCCCTTCTTCCCACGATGCTGGCGCTGAGGGACGAAATGGTCTCCAAGCACGGCTACAAAGCCCCGATTTGCGTAGGACTGGCGGGGGGCGTTTCCACCCCGGCCGCGACTGCCGCGGCGTTCGCAATGGGAGCGGCGTACGTTCTGACGGGCTCGGTCAACCAGTCCTGCGTGGAGGCCGGGACGTCCGAAGAGGTGCGTTGCATGCTGGCGGAGTCTTCCCAGGCGGACGTGACCATGGCCCCGGCGGCGGACATGTTCGAGATGGGAATAAAGGTCCAGGTGTTGAAACGGGGTACCATGTTCCCGTTCCGCGCGTCCAAGCTGTTCGACATGTACACGAAATACCCCGGCATGGACGACATTCCCCGAAAGGAAAGGGAAATGCTCGAGAGGGACTATTTCAAATGCGGACTGGAGGAAGCCTGGAGGCAAACGGCGTCTTTTTTCCGAGCGCGGGACCCGAAGCAAATCGAATTGGCCGAAAGAGACCCTAAACACAAGATGGCCCTCGTTTTCAGGTCCTACTTGGGACGGTCCTCCGGGTGGGCGACATCCGGAGATCCTTCGCGGAGAATAGACTATCAGATTTGGTGCGGTCCGGCCATGGGGGCGTTCAACGAGTGGGTCCGGGGCTCTTTCCTGGAGAAGCCCGAAAACCGGAAGACCGTGACCGTGGCTATGAATCTTCTCTTCGGCGCGGCGACGATGACGAGAGCGAACTGGATTCGATGCCAGGGCGTTTCGCCCCCTCGCGACATCGGAGAGTTCGCTCCGCTTCCTTTCGAAAAGCTGTCCGAATACATGTCCGACCGGAAATGAGTACGCGGTCGGATCGGATTTACGCTCCGCGTGATCGGTTCGGAACGGATTTACCATCATAACAAGGTTTTTTTGCCATGAAGCATACTCCCTCAGCCATAATAGGAATGGGATGTTTTTTCCCGAAATCCTTGGGGATAAGACAGTTCTGGCGTCTTGTCTTCGGAGGCCGGGACGCCGTCACCGAGGTGCCGCCGACTCATTGGTCGGCGGAGGACTATTTCGACGAAAACCCGGACGCGCCCGACCGCGTATACTGCAAGCGGGGAGGGTTTCTTCCACGGGTGTCCTTTGATCCCACGGAATTCGGGATACCGCCGGCGACTTTGGAGGCCACGGACACTTCCCAGTTGCTGGGGCTTCTCGCGGCAAAATCGGCGCTTGAGAACGCCGGCTATCCTGAAAGCCGCGAGTTCGACCGTTCCAGGGTCTCGGTGGTTTTAGGCGCGACCGGAACGCAGGAACTGGTGATTCCGCTGGGGGCCAGGCTGGGACATCCCAAGTGGAGAAAGGCGCTGAAGGAGTGCGGCGTGCCGGACGACAAGGCCGAGGAGGTCGTGCGTAAAATCTCCGAATCCTACGTGCCGTGGCAGGAAAACTCGTTTCCGGGGCTCTTGGGGAACGTCATAGCGGGAAGGATCTGCAACCGTCTGAATCTGGGAGGGACCAACTGCGCGGTGGACGCCGCCTGCGCAAGCTCCATGAGCGCGGTGCATCTCGCCCTGATGGAACTTTCCTCGGGCAAGAGCGACATGGTCGTGACCGGCGGGGTCGATGCGCTCAACGACATTTTCATGCACATGTGCTTTTCCAAAACGCATATTCTGTCGCCAACGGGCGACGCCCGCCCCTTTTCCAGGGACGCCGACGGGACCGTGCTGGGAGAAGGCGTCGGAATGATCGTGCTCAAGCGCCTGGAGGACGCCGAAAGGGACGGAGACGAGGTCTACGCGGTGATCAAGGGAATCGGAACCTCCAGCGACGGAAGGTCCAAAAGCATCTACTCGCCGGTAGCGGAGGGGCAAATGAAGGCCATATCCGAAGCCTACCGCCAAGCGGGAGTCGATCCATCCACGGTTGAACTGGTGGAGGCCCACGGCACGGGTACCCGAGTGGGGGACGGAGTAGAGTTCCATTCATTGTCCAAAATATTCGAGAACGCGCCCGGAAACAAATGCGCCCTAGGCTCGGTCAAGGCCAACATCGGCCATACGAAAGCGGCGGCCGGCTCCGCCGGGATCATCAAGGCCGCTCTCTCCCTGTACCACAAAGTTTTGCCTCCCACGCCGAAGGTGGACGCGCCCGACCCCGAACTGAAAATCGAAGAAAGCCCTTTCTATCTGAACTCGCAAGCCCGTCCTTGGATCGGGAACGAAGTCCATCCCCGGAGAGCGGGAGTGAGCGCGTTCGGTTTCGGCGGGAGCAATTTCCATTTGGTCTTGGAAGAACATGACGCGTCGAAGAGATCTCCCTCGTGGACGGGAGCGGTCGACATTTTCGCCATCTCCGCCTCGCGTCGCGAGAGGATCTTGGAGCGGCTCGAAGAACTGAAAACGTTCGCTCTCTCCGCGACTACCGTCGAAGAGATTTCGGCCAAAGCGGCCGAAAGCCGCGAATCCTTCGATTCGGACGCTCCCTTTCGCCTTCTTTTCGTCTTCGATCCGGAGCGAAGTTTTGCGAACGTTGTGGAAGAAACCGAAAAGGATCTTTCGCGCGACGGGTCGGCCGTTTTTGGGTCGAACGGTTCCGCGTTTTTCGGGGGGCCGGAGCGGGAGGGAAAGCTCGCGTTTGTTTTTCCGGGACAGGGAAGCCAGTATGTGTACATGGGGCGCGATATCGTATGCGTTTTCCCGGAAGCGCTGGAATCTCTCCAGAGGTCCGATGCGCTGTTTCGAAAATTCGCCGGCGGGAATTCGCTTGTCGATGCGGTCTATCCCAAACTGCAGGGAAATTCCGCGGACATGGAGGTCTGGGAGTGCGGATTGCGGCAAACGAACATTGCGCAACCGGCCATCGGGATGGTCGGTCGTTGCATGGCGGAAGTGCTGAAAGGATTCGGTGTCGTTCCGGATTTCGCTTGCGGACACAGTTTCGGAGAACTTGCGGCGTTGTGTTCCGCCGGCCGAATTTCGGAAGACGATTTTTGCAAGCTCGCTTTTTGGCGGGGGCGTCTGATGGCCGACGTCTCCGGCTCGGGGAGAGGTATGGTTGCGGTGAAAGCGCCCTTGGAGGAGATCGAAAGACTGTTGAAACGGGCGGATACGAAGGTCGTGCTTGCCAACCGAAATTCCCCCGAGCAGGGCGTGTTGTCCGGCCCGGATGACGAATTGGCGAAAGTCGAAGCCGTCTGCCGGGAGAGCGGGTTCGTTTTCCGGCGGCTTCCTGTATCGGCCGCCTTCCATTCCCCTTCGATGCTATCCGTTCGAGAACCGTTCGAGAAGATTTTGTCGGAAATCGAGTTCAAGGCGTCGAACATTCCGGTATTTTCGAACGCGACCGCAAGAGAATACCCCGAAAACCCTGCCGATGCGGCAAGAATCCTTTCCGAACAGATCGTATCGCCCGTCGATTTCGTTCGGGAAATCGAAAACATGTACGAGGGGGGGGCGCGCATTTTCCTGGAAGTGGGGCCGAAGACCGTGTTAACCGGACTGGTTCGAACGATTTTAAAGGACAAGCCGTGCGGAATCTTCGCCATGGACGCCTCGTCGGGCAAAGGCGACGGGTGCGCCGACCTGGCGAAAACCCTTTGTTTCCTGGCCGCGTCGGGACGCCCGGTGGAACTTGCGCGCTGGGAGAAACCATCCGGAACCGAAATTCGAAAACAGCGAATGAGCATTCCGATTTCGGGCGCCAACATACGGTTTCCGAAAAAAGTCCCCGCGCCTTCGAAACCGGAGATTTTCAAACCAAAAAGAGAAACCGCTTTGCCGCGAACGATCTCTTTCGAAAAGCTCGAAACCAAGGGAGCCGAACACGTGCAAGCGGTCGAAATGGCGAAAACCAATCCGAAACACCGAACCTTGGACTCGGCGACGGTTCGCTCCGGCGTCGTTTCGGTCCAAACGAACCATTCTCCACGAAGAATCATGAAAGCAGCGAACTCGAATCTTGAAAAATCCGCGGATCGAATTCATGGCGCTCTGGGCGTCGTCAGGGACGGACTCCGATCCATCCAAAGCCTGCAAGCGCAAACGGCGGAAACGCACAAAAAGTTTCTGGAAACCCAAAGCGAGGCCAACATAACCCTTCGACAAATGATGGAGCAGGCGCGGCGTCTGGCCGAGGTCGCCATGGGCGTCCATGTTCCGGCCGAACGCGTCTTCGAAAGGGAAGCTCCGATCATGTTCGAGCAGCCTTCGTTGGAGCAGATTCCGCAACCGGTCGTCGAAACTCGGATCGAAGGACGCATCCTGGAAGAGAGCGCTGTTAAACCAGCCGAACACCGGCCGCCGGTTTCGTCGGGAAAATCTACCGGAAACGAGGTCCAACGGGTCGAATCCGCCCGGCCTTTATCCGTGGGCCCCGGATCGAGCGAACTGGAAAAGAAGCTGCTTACCGTCGTCAGCGAACTCACGGGATATCCGGAGGAAATGCTCGGCCTCGACATGGATATCGAGTCCGACCTCGGAATCGATTCGATAAAGAGGGTCGAGATCCTTTCGAGTTTGGAAGAAAAAGTGCCGGGCCTCCCGCCCGTTTCCCCCGAGCACATGGGAAAGATGAAAACTCTCGGGCAAGTGCTGGAAAGTTTGTCGTTCCCGGAAACCGGACACGCCGAAAGCTCCGGCTCGAAGTCTGTACGGTACGCCGAGGCCGAATCTAAATCGGAGAACGAAACCGCCGAAATCCTGCTGTCCGTTGTGAGCGAGCTGACCGGATACCCTGCGGAGACGCTGGGGATGGACATGGATATCGAATCGGACCTGGGCATCGATTCCATCAAGCGGGTGGAGATTCTTTCTTCGTTGGAGGAAAGAATTCCCGGACTTCCTCACGTTTCTCCCGAAAGCATGGGGAAAATGAAAACCCTCGGGCAGATCGCGAGCGTTCTCTCGGCGGGACGAGTTCCGGAGGCGCAGGCGCGGTTGGTCGAAACCGACTCGACGGACAAGAACGAAATCGTCCGGCCCCCGGAGTCGGAGGGAAAGGGGGCCGGCCTTAAGGAGACTCTATTGTCCGTGGTGAGCGAATTGACAGGATATCCGACCGAAATGCTGGATTTGGACATGGATATCGAGTCGGACTTGGGAATCGATTCCATCAAGCGAGTGGAAATCCTTTCGGCTTTGGAGGAACGAACCCCGGGTCTTCCTTCCGTGTCCCCCGGCAGGATGGGTCGGCTGAAGACTCTGGGGGAAATTTTCGACTATCTCGGGAGAGAAACCCGGACGTCCGAAAGAAAAAATTCGGTATCGCCCGACCTGAACCAATGTTTTTCCGAAAGCGCGGATGCTTCGCCTTCGAGCCAAGAGGATTCCAAAACTTCCCCGCCGGTCCCGACGCATATCGTCTCTTTTTCCGAGGCCCAAGCTCCCGCACAAGCATCGAACAGCATGTGGGGGGGCGCGATCGTGTTGACCGGCGACAGGGAGTTGTCGGAAAGGGTCGTCGAGAGGCTCGGCGAAAAAAGCATCGAATCCCGTTTCGCCCCTCTTGAATCCTTCGCGAAAGGATCAGCCGATTTTAAAGCATCGGGCCTGTTGATAATTTCGAACAGGAACGTGGACGACGACTTTCTTCTGGGAGCATTTTCGGCGGCCAAGTTTTTTTCCGGAGCCCGGAAGCCGTTCGAAGGAGGAAGTCCTCCCTTGTTCGCGACGGTTTCGTTTTTGGACGGCCGGTTCGGTTTCGGCGGAGGGAGGATTGAAAATCCAAAGCAAGGAGGACTTGCCGGTCTGGCCAAAACCGCGTCCATCGAATGGCCCGACGCGAGATGCCGCGCATTGGACGTGGACCCCCTCGTCGAGGATCGTTCGACCGTCGCTGGACTGGTCGCGGAGGAAATCGCGTGCGGATTCGCCGACGGTCACGCCGAAATCGGTATGGGAGCGGGCTTTCGCATTGCCCCGCTTATGGTGTCCGCTCCCGTCGGCGGGGAAAAAGTCGCTTTGGATCGAAACGACGTTGTCGTGGTCTCGGGGGGAGCGAAGGGAGTCACCGCGCAGGCGGTTTTGGCGCTGGCGGAGGAAACGTCCTGCAATTTCATTCTTCTGGGAAGATCGACTGTCTCGGGTTCCGAGCCTTCCTGGTTGGTCGGCGTTTCCGGCGAACGGGAAATGAAAAGGGTTATAATCGAAAACGACTTCGAAGGCCCCCCTCCCTCCCCCGTCGCCGTGGAAAAGGCTTTTCGGCGTTACGCGGCCGCCCGGGAGATCGCTCGCAACATACGCAGGATCGAAAAGACGGGTTCCGTAGTTCGGTATGTCCGGGCCGACGTATGCGACCGGG
>CAZNTU010000259.1:0-7694 GCA_964575975.1 uncultured Desulfobacteraceae bacterium | reverse complement strand
CGAACTTGGCGCAGAGGAGTTTGATCTGCCCGTAGTCCGTCCCGGCCATGGCGCCTGTCAGGAAGCGGACGAATCGAGCCGAATCCTTCGCGGCCATTCCGTTGGCGAATGCTTTGGCAAGGTCGTGGTTCAATTGGTCGTAGCCGTGTCGGTGATTCCCAGGAGCTGGTCAGGAACAGGGGGAAAAGGTTGTGCTGTTAAAAAAACTTAGCATCAGTCGATTGATTTTACAATCTGTGAAGCATCAGGCGTCGAGCAACCGGGAAAGCGACCGCAAGTGTTAATCGGATCGATTTGGCACCGCGTCGCCTATTCCTCGACTTACGATAAAAACGCGCGACCGATAATTTCGGCAAGCTTTACCGGCACGGCGTTTCCGATTTGATTGCCTATGGATTCTTTGGAAGGGCCGTAAAAAATGTAATCGTCGGGGAAGGTTTGCAGGGCGGCGGCTTCGCGCAACGATATCGCCCGGTTTTGTTCGGGATGGCCGTATCTGCCGTTCGAAAGGCTGTGGCACTTGCATGTGAGGGCGGGAGCCGGGCGATCCCACCACATGCGGCCGTAAACGTCCGTATGGCCGGAATAATTCTTTTTGTGGCAGTCCAGGATTAGAAAATCCGGCCAGCATCTTCTGTCTCCGCCGTCGGGCGGAGTGTGGTTCAACCTTTCCAGGTTTTTGGCCGAAAGATTGGATGCTCTGTGGTTCGGCACTGTCGGATGGGCTTCGCCCGCCTCTATTTTCGGGAAACGAGCGATTGTTTGCCTGACTGTTCTGTAGGGGGAAAGATCGTGGCCGCAAAGCTGTTTCGGGATTTTTACGGGGAAAGATTTTCTTGCCAAAAGGATGTGTCTGTTTCGGGTCTGGGGAACCCCGTAATCTTTTGCGTCCACGTCGGCGGCGTCGAAAAAATAGTTCTTGTTTTTCAAAACGCGCAAAAATCTCCTGTAGGTGCTGTTTCCTTCCACCTTCGATATTCCGGGCACGTTTTCCACGAAAACGCAATCGGGTTCGAAATAATCGACGAATTTGGCGAAGTACCCCAAAAGCGTCTTCATCCTGCCCTTCTTTCTTGCCGTTCTTTGTTTGGTGAAAGGCTGGCAGGGAGCGCATGCCGCAAGCATCAAATCGGAGGGTCCGTGTCCGCGGAGGAGTTTTTCGATTTCGGATATTGTCAGCTCTGCAATGTCTTTTTGAATAAATTCGGCCGGAGCGTTGTTTTTCTCGTAGGTTTCGCGGCATCCGGCCTCGTCGTCGATTCCGGCGACCACCTTGATTCCGGCATCCATAAGCCCCCGGGTAAGCCCTCCCGCACCGCAAAAGAAATCCAAGGCGTACAACGAGTTCTTATTTCCGAGAGGGAGGATCGATTTCATCCATGACACCCCTTATCCAATGATTCATGTCTTGATCCGGCACGCCGATTCTTCCGGCGACTTCGAGATAGGCCCATGTCAATTGTTCTCGAAACGGGCTGTCCATGGATACTACTCTTCGATATTCGGTTCCGTCAAGGGAAACGATCTTGCCGTTTTCCGAGATTTTCAAAACCTCGAGTTTTCTGAAACATATCGCCATGTGCGGTATCAAACCGGCGTACGCCGGCAAGAGTTTGTAGCCGGATTCCTGCGATCTCGACAATATCGATCTTATTTTCGAGAACCCTTTGCTCAGGGCTTTATCCCTTTTCTGCGTCAAATCGCATTTCGACCATAATTCGTGAGCTTTCACGCAACACGCCGCAAGAGCGACGTCGGTTTTGCCTTGAGCCAAGTCGCAAGAGGGCGTGAGTATTACCCGGAACGATTCCGAATCGTTTCCGTCGTCTTTGACGGATTTGAGAATGTCGCCCGTCAGCAAGTGATTCGCCACAGGAGGATAGATGTATCGCTCCCATGCAAAAATCTCTCCTCTTTCCTTTTCGTTTCGAAACAGCATTTGCGCGGCAAGACGTCTTCCCGCCACGCTTTTCAGTATCGCCAGGCTATTTTCCGGCGGCTCGTCAAGACCAATGGCATGGGGAGCCACATTGACGAGAGCGCTCTGGGCGCATTTGGTGGCTTTCTCGCACAATTCCATTTTTATTTCCCTGATTCCGGCTCCTATAGGAATAAACTTTTTTATCCATGCCACAAGAGTTTCGTAAAAATTCTCCTCGTTTTTACACAAATAATGCATCAAAGGATGGCTTTCCGCTTTTTGAACCAGGTCCTCTTCGATTGACGCCGATGCAAAAATCAAGGGAACGAAATTTTTTTCCCATATAGTATCGTAGATGGTTTTTCCCTTGGCTTCCCCAACGTTCGGCTTGCCCTCGTAAACATCCAAAATCAACACATCCGGCGCTTTGTCGCCGATGCTTTCGAGCGCACCGTCAAAGTCCATTATATCCAAACCGAACTCCAACTCCGCTTCCTCGAGGCTGTCTCGCAGTTCATCGACAATCTTTTGTTCATCTTCGACGATCAGAATGTTCGTTTTCATTTTTACGCTCCCGCCTTGGGTAAATCGAATTTGAAAGTGGCGCCGCCGAGAAGACCGGGCGTGACAAGAACCATTTTCCCTTCGTTTTGGGCGACCAACTCGGACGCGACAGTCAGCCCCATGCCGATGCCGCCATCCTTTTTAGTCACTCCGGGCCAGAATATCCTTTCCTCGTCGCCCTGGTCCACCCCTGGACCCGAATCGTGGAACAAAATTTCAATTCTGTCGCTTTTTTCATCCGATGTTACTTCAACCAATATTTCTCGCCGATCTTTCGGACTCCTCTCCAACCAATAGAGAGCGTTTGTCATCAAGTTTTCGATAATGGCCGTCAATTCTCCAGGATCGACAGCCGCCAAAGTTTCCTTGTCCGAATCGAGCGCAAAATCGATTTTGGATTTTTTTAACTCTTTGCCATGCCATTGGACTGCGTTTCCAATTACGTCTTCCACCGCGCTGTTGCGCCTGCGGGTCCCGAATGTTCGATTGGCCAGTGGGGAGAATAAATCCGCAAGCCTTTTCAGGCTTCTCACGGAGGTTTCGGAGCGTTCGAGCCTGCCTTCCAAGTATTTCAATCCGGTCAGTTGGGCCATATTTTTTCTGAGATACGAATTCAGGCTTGCGATAATAGGCACATTGTTGCCGACCTCGTGTTGGAGAAGCATCGCCAAGGATCCCACGCTGGCGAGGCGGCTGTAATAGAAAAAACGTTGTTGGATTTCATCGACGGATTTTTCCAGTTCGCTCGCGTGTTCCCGAGCCGCCCGATGGATCTCCTTCCATCCGCCATTTTCCCTTTCAATGTTTTTCAGCTTTGAAGCAAGGTCGGGCTTTTTCAGGTTGTCGAACAGACCTTTTAGAGGAGGCTCTTTATGTGATGGTTCGGTTCGATCTTTATCCCTGAGTTCTTCAAGGCGAGTCAGGATTTTGAAAACCAACTTCTGCAATTGCCTCGAAGCCGCGTTATCGACCAGTCGCTCGCGGTCCGCCGTGTCCTTTAAACGAGGGTTGCTATCCGCGCCTATATTGATGTAACCGATCATTTGCCGAACATCGACTCTTTTGCCGACTCTGCTGATACGTCTGAGGTTTATGCCGAGCCAGTCGCTCTTCGACAGCTTTTGATTTTTTTCGACCTCGATTTGTTTGGGCAGAACAAGAACACCGTCCCTGTAAAGGGAGATACCCGCAAAAGGACTGTTTGAAATCAAATTTCTTATTTTCGTCACTTTTCTTGGAAGATCGAACCGGTCGGAGAGTTCCAAAAGAGATTCCTTGTCCATGTCCCACGCCCTTATTTCAACTTCGAAGGGACCGCACTGCGTCGCCGATCGTCCTGACGGCGTCAATTCGTTTTTTTCCCTCGCCGTTGAACGTTCTTCCAATAAATCGATCGATTCGTTTTCCTTTCGGCCGCTCGTTTTTTCACGGAATTCGTACTCGTAATTGAACAAGCCGTATCCGTCCACTTCGCCTTTGACGATGTACTTCGGATGGTACAGAATCTTTTCCGGCTTGATTTTCGCGGGATCTTGATTTTCCCCGGGCAAGGCGAGATAAATGCTGAAATCGCTTTGATCCTTGAAAGGCGGTACGAAGCGGGCCAGCTCGGTTTTCAAATCCGGAAGACCTCCTTGGTCGTCGAAATCCCAATCGCCGTTAAGATTTTCGATGCGAAGCGTCGTGCCTTGGTCCCCTTGAATGGCATCGCTGCTCACTTCTCGCAAAAGAATATCGCATTGGGACAGATCCTCCGCGTTTTCCAAGCTTCCCCAATTCACCTGGACCCGGTAGCAGGGGCCGCCGGATTGCTTGGTGTACATCGACAACCTTTTGCCCAATCGTGCCGCCGAAAGCCGCCCCAGTCCCTTTTCGCCGGTAACGCGCCTCTTCTTGTCCCCTCTGGAAACGGATTTGCGCAAGGCCTTGAAAGGCGTGCCCACCATGGTCCATGAATCCACGATAGTATCGTAATCCATGCCGCAACCGTTATCCGATATTTCCAAGACTCTTTCCGATGTTTCTTCGTCCTTGGCGAATCGAATATCCACCCGCGTGGCGAAAGCGTCATAAGCGTTTTTAACAAGCTCCACAATGGCCACAAGATCGTTTGTCACCAACTCCGCGCCAAGCGACATGAACACCCTCGGATGAAACGACCAACTCAGTTTTTCCGTTTTTATCAATCTTTTTCTGATGGCCATAATACTCTTATGAATAAAATTTGTTTTCCTTCATCCCCAGTAGACGAGTTCGGTTAAGATGAGACAGAGCATTGACAAGCGCCTATATACTCAGCAGTCACATATCCAATATCCATACCTTCGGTTGTAGCCGATGCATCCAAATCCCTAAATCAACCGGACTCGACTACAACTTTGGGCAAAATATACACGTCGAATTCGTCTTCCGCCTTTATGCATTCTCGATGGCATCTATCGAGAACCTCGTCTTCCGAGAGAATACGGGGGATCGTGACCTCGATGGCAAAATCCTCGTCTTCGTAGGTGGGAATCGGGACGATGCGGATATCCTTGTAAAGTCGATGCAACGAATCCACCAGCATTGTCACGGCTTTCGCCAATTTTTTTTCCGACGACTCTGTCTCCGCCATATCAACCACCTTTTTTTTCTATAATATCGATAAGCTCGCTTACGGTACCGAGCAATAATCCGACAGCGCTTTTTTCCGTCTTTTCCGCATCGTAGTCGCTTTTTATCCTGTAAGAGTACAAACGCCTCAAGGGCAATCGCATTTCCTCCAGCAATCCCGCGCCACAGGAGTCGTGATCGGGTTCGAACCAGTATCCTCGAACGAAATGATTTATGATCGCAAGATGTTTCCAGCTTCCTGTCGGAGGATCCCCCAGAGCCGCCCACATCGCCTGATAAGAAGCATAATACGCCCTCGAGACAGCGCTATTCGTCCTGCCTGCCCGAAAAAGGCTATACGCGTCTTCAAGATATTCTTTCGAGACTCTGAATCGCATTTCTATCATGGCATCATATGCATCCGACAAGAGTTTATTTAATAAGGAAAGACGGGCGTTTGTTCGTATCGACGGTTAAGCGAACAGCCGAGGATCAATAATGGTATCGGCAAGACAGTATGCGTATCTTTTTCTTCCCGTATTTCTTATACAAGGCGATGTTCCCGATCGATGCGGCGAGACCAGCACCCTGACAATTCATGTTTCAAAGGCTCGGGTTTGCCGGCGCCGGAAAAAGGATTTCTATGAACCTCCTTTATCAGCTTGACTATCTGCAAGGCCTTCTTGCGGTCCTTTTCAATCCACCCTGCCAAGTCCTCGAATCCGGCGGGATCAAACTCCAAGCTTCTCGCATGCTTCTTCAAAGTCTAATCCCTCGTCTCGGCTTTTGGCTTCCATCAGTCTCTTCTTCATATTCTCGCTCTTCAAAAGATAGGCCGTTTCCTTTTCGGACGAAATCTCCCGCCAAAGCTCTATTGGCACGATAACGGCGGTTACATTGTTGTTTTCGTCGGAAACATATTGGATATCGTTCATCGTCGTCTTCTCCTATCCCGGACTTGTCGGTCGAAATCAGATCGTTTTTGGGAAATATAGCCCTTTATATTGTCGGAATCAATTGAAAATCGCCAGGCACCATACCTCGTGCTTTTATTGGCGAATTAAAACGGCCGCGAAAGTCGAAAGATTTCTTCGCCTTTCGCGGCCGTTTGTCTTAGTAGCCAATTGTTTAGCCGAACGGGCCTTGATTATCACGGCGGGCTTTTCGAGCCGCCTGTCATTTCGCTGCTGCTCGGGCGAGGCTCGGTTCGCTCTGCCAGTCCTCGCCCCACTCCTCCATCGAGACGGATTGCTTGGCCAGGACGTCGGGCTTGACCGGGCGGACTTTTCTGTAGACCTGGCGAAACTCTTTTTTCACGCCGTCCACCGTTAGCAGGTCGTTCTCCACGGAGATGCCGGACGCGGGGACGTCCAGTGCCGCGTTGCCCATGACGTAGGCGCAGCCGCCAGGGCCTCGACGATATATTCCATGGGATATTCGGAGGTCCGGTTCATCAAGTCGAGCATGAGCACGGAGACCTCTGTGTCGGCCAAGAACTGGGGGAAGATATTGTGCTGCTTCAGAAATTCGCAATTGCCGGCCTTGGCAATGACGGTTTCTTCGCCGGCAAGCGCCAGAGGAATCAATTTGGAAGGCTTTGTTTTCGCCTCGTGTATTCCAACTTCCATATGCGGCCCTTTCGGTGTTTTCCGATCGAAAAGAATGCCGTCTACGTGATTTTCATGGTTTAAATCCTTAAGCTTAGCCATCGGCTTAGGTTATGTTTGCGCCGAATGGATGCCAAGCCGTCGGGAACACGTCGAAAAGGTCTCCGGCGTATGTTCGGCCATCCGGCTTGGCCCCCCGATTTCTGCAATTTGGGCGAAAATAAGATAGGAACTCGCTTTTTGTCAACGAAACTAACAACGATCTTTTTCAAATGTGGTTCAAGTGTGCCCCGTCCGCCTGCCCTCCTCCGCAAAATGTCGCGGAAGAGGGCGAGCGGACGGGTGGTCGTCAAATCGGCAAGGGAATGGGCGAAGATTGTCGATGAGTCGAAACTTGTTCGCTGAAAGTCGGAAACGGCCTTGAAAACATGGGAAACGTCATCTTTCGGGCCGCAGTCCGGCACCGGTTCCGAATTTCGATTTTTGAGAGTTCACTGTGATTCCCGTTTATGGGACGATCCGGCGGAACGTCTTTTTGGCCGAACCGTTTTCCGTGCTATATCGATAAGAGAAAGAAGCGCATTATTGACCGCTTCCTCGTTTGGGAAAGCTTGAGCAACCTCCGGCTTGAGGACGACGATGTTAGACGACTCTTTCAAGCGCTTCGCATACTTGCCTCTGACAAGACCGCCGGGAAAATCAGAGCGCTTATACTCCGAGCGAAGTTCGTTTTTATCGGTTTCTTTATCCTTCTTCATAGAGTTTTCGTTCTCCTTTAATCGCTTTTCGAGCGCTTATGATCCTGATAGCTTCTCCCTCTTCGGAATGATCGGGATCGGCGCCGGTGACAGCCATGGGGTCGCTCAGAGCAGTTGCAGCTTCCTCAAACGCAACCCCATGCTTCTTAAGATTAAGATTTGCCTTTTTCGGGTCCCATTCAATTTTCACGGTTTACATTCAGAACTCTTGACCTCTGGGAAAATAAAAATGACACCATGTATCCCCTGGAG
>CAZNTU010000258.1:0-7706 GCA_964575975.1 uncultured Desulfobacteraceae bacterium | reverse complement strand
AGCCGCTCCAAGCCACCGCTCCATCTGTTTCAAGCAAAAACGCCAGGCAATTGTCCCACGATCAAAATCCGAGTCATGACTCGCGATGTCAAAGCAATCACATTTTTTCGTCGATGCACCACGCTTCCCATGGCTTGAAAACATTCGCTATTGAGTTCGAACGATTGATTTATTCGAATCCAACGGTTAAATATACGAATTGTTTTCGCATCGACTCGAAGAAACCTCTCTTTCAACGGCGAACGGCTTTGCAATTGATCGGAGCTTCGCCAAAAAAACAAAATGAAAGGAAAATCCGAATGATAACCGCTGTTGTCGCCAATGCCCGCGGAGAAATTTTCGACCTGAAGGGATACGCGGCCACGAACATGGCGGGCGACACGATAAGCGTCCTGGCCGACGAGGATGCTATCCCTGTGCCGTTCGGCGGCGAAATCATGTTTTTGCCCGACCGTCGCCCGGTCGTTTTCAACTTGGCGTTGGCCAAACTGGAAACTCTTGAAGACAACCCATACAATCCAGGGGAAAGGCTGTTTCCCGCAGCCGTCTTCAATTCTCCAGGATACATGGTGGCCGGTTCCGCCGCGTACGAGGAGATCGACGGCGCGGGCTTACTGCCGCTTTTTTCCTACGCGGCGATAGGGTGGCGCGATGGCCGGTTCGTGACTCCGGCAATTTGCGTGGACAGGGAAAAACGCCAGGACCTGAGATTAATGAATATTAAAAAGGTGCGTTCGGGAGTCGCGAAAATGAGAAGGAAGATGCCTAACAACCGGCTGCGCGCCCATATAGAGAATTGCGCGCTTGTTTACGGCTGCCCGGCGGGGAAGAATTTTTTTCTGGGAAGGTTCGAAGCCCCCCTCCCGACTTCCAAAAGCTGCAACGCCGGATGCCTGGGTTGCATATCCCTCCAGACCGACGGTCAAATCCCCTGCAGCCAGAACCGAATTTCCTTTGTCCCCTCCCCCGACGAAATCGCCGAGGTCGCCCTTGCCCATATCGAAAGAGTGAAAAACGCCGTTGTAAGTTTCGGTCAGGGATGCGAAGGCGACCCGCTCATGGCCGCCGTCGTCATAGAACCAGCAATCCGGAAAACCAGAGCTAAAACCTCCGAGGGGACCATCAACATGAACACCAACGCAAGCCTTCCCCGCGTCTTGGAAAAGCTTTTCGACGCCGGCCTGGACAGCATTCGCGTCAGTATGAACAGCGCCAGGAAACCTTGTTACGACGCCTATTACCGCCCAAGAGGCTACTCTTTTGCCGACGTCGCCGAAAGCATTTCTGTAGCGGCCGAAAGGGCCAAATACGTTTCCCTCAACTATCTAAATCAGCCGGGAGTCACGGATTGTCCGGAGGAAATCGACGCGTTCGTTTCGTTTTTGGAAAAACACCCGGTCGATATGATCCAATGGCGGAATTTAAATTACGATCCCATGGAGTATTTTCGAATTATGGCGCAAGCCTCCCCGCACAGCCGGCCTGTCGGAGCAAGAAAAGTTCTGAAGACGATCAGGGATGCCTTTCCGAATTTGAAGTTCGGCTATTTCAATCCTCCGAAGGAGAAATGGCGATGAGCCCGTATCCAAATAACCGTAAGATTACAACTATTTAGGGTTAATCGTGTATTTCTTGCCCGAACCTTCGACCCTATATTTTCCGTTGTGGAAAAACGAAACAGAAATAAGCGAAACCGCAACAAAAGGAGAATCTTATGGCTACCTATAAAGATATAAGCACCGACCCGACCCGGAACAAAACTGTTCCGGGTCCGGATTTCGAAACCGACAGGGAGAAAAGGGAAAAGACGGAAAGGGCTAAGGAAGCGGCCGGGCAAAAAGGGCGCGAAATAAAGGAAAAAGCTGCCGACATGGCCCAATCCAAGCTGGAAGAAGGCAAGGAAGTGGGCGAGCGCAATCTGGAGGGTACTGCACAGGCGCTCAGGGACGCCGCCGAAACCTTCAAGAAGGACGAGCACGAATCCCTCGCCCGGGGCACCGAATGGACAGCCGAGCGAATCGACATGGTAGCGAAATACTTCCGAGAAAGAAACTTGGAGGAAGTGTTGCGCGACATGCGTCACTTGGCGCGCGAAAATCCGATCATGGTATTGGGAGGAGCGCTGATGGCAGGCTTCTTGACTGCTCGCTTTCTGGGGTCGTCCAGCTCGGGGCAATACGAGTCCTCTTCTCGCGAATGGAGATACGGGAGCTACGAAGAGCCCAGTCGCGAGGAACCCGAGTTCCGTCCTCGGTACTATGGCCCGTCTTACACCAAGCCCCGGCATTTCGGTTGAAACTTCGAATGGAACACTCGTTGACTTTTAATCCGGTCCTTGGAAATCGGGGAAATCGGCTTTCGATTCGATTTCCATCGACTGGATGGAAGGAAAGGAATGAAGCATATGGCTAACAATATACATCCGCTTAGAGAAGAAAGATCCGTGGGCGATCTCTTCTCCGATCTTTACCAATACATTCAGTCGTTGGTCCGCAACGAAATCAAATTGGCTACTTTCGAAATGTCTAAAAAAGGAACGGTTGCGGGAAAGAACACCGCCTATGTGGCGGTCGGCGCCGCGATGCTTTACGCCGGGTTTCTCGGACTGATGGCTACGGCGGCCCTCGCCCTGAATTATATAGTGCCCTTGTGGCTTGCGGTTCTCATCGTGACAGCCCTAGTTCTGATCGTAGGCGCGGCATTTGCGATGAAAGGGATCAAAACGTTGAAAAAAATGAAATTCGCCCCGGAATTAACGATCGAATCCTTTAAGGAAGGAGCGCATAAATATGGCTGATAAAAAACACGAAAAGTCTTTTTCCCGAAGCGAAGAATCGGTGAAACTGAAGTCGAAAGAAAAAAAATCACCAACAATAAAGGAAATGGATCGCACCGAGCGTGCCGAGGTGGAGAAGCTCAGATCGGAAATCGCCAGGGACCGTATAGAGGCCCAGGCGACGATCGAGGCACTGAAGGAACGCCTGGCGCCGGGGACCTTGAAGGATCAGGCGCAGGAAAGGATACGCGAAGTGACGATCGGAAAGGCGCAAGACATGGCACATTCGGCAAAGTACAGAGCAAAGAACGTAGGTTACTCCGTTTACGATTCCATAAAGGAAAACATAGCTCCCACCGCCATGATCGGCCTGGGGTTCGCCTGGCTGGTCAAGAGGATTAAAGGCGAAGGCGAGTACGAAGAATATTACCCCCGGCACCCTTATGTACGGGAACCCTACGCGGAAGACGAGTATTTGTATTCGCACGATCCCTATTCCGAAGAGAGATATATGGGAGGTCGTTTTCGACAATTCCCCAGGACCAGTGGAGGGGTAAGAGGATATTATGCGGAAGAAGCGGAGGAGATGGAAAGCCCGGAAGTTTCCGGCCGGACAGGCGAGGCCAGGGAAAAGGTCTCCGGAATGGCGGAGCAGGCCAAGGAAAAGGCGTCCGGAATGACCGCCGAAGCACGCGAGAAGGCGCGTCGCGCCGGAGAGAAAACGAGCGAAATGATGGGTCATGCCCGCGAGAGATTTGAGGAAATGGGCCATCGGGTTCGAGGCGGTTCGAGACGCGTCGGGTACAAATCCCGTCAGATGGTCGAGGAGAGCCCCCTTTTCATGGCCGGCATCTTGTTCGCGGTCGGCGCGGCCCTCGGTTTTCTGATACCGAGGACCCGCACCGAGAACGAATGGATGGGCGAAACCCGAGACGAAATACTCGAACAGGCCAAGCATCAAGGCCGGGAAACCATGGAACGGGCCAAGGAAGTCGTCCGGGAAAGCGGAAAGGCCGCAGCCGAAACCGCCAAGCAGGAAGCCAAGAAACAAGGATTGACCTCGGATGAAACGGAACGGAAGAAGGAAGATGAGACCGGTTCCGGAAAAGAGTTCACCCGGACCGAAGATCTATGGTCGCCGGAAGGCGTGAAAACTTTCAAAGAACCATAATCGGCATCCGGTCCTTGTGAAAAAGAAAGCAGAGCATTTATGCTTCATAAATGAAAGCTTAACGAGCTTGCACACCGGAAAAAGACGGAGCGTAGCGCCGCCTTCCATGGCGGCGCGGCGCCTCCCGCTGCCGTCGCCTATAAAAAAGGTATGCAAGATCATAATCCGTTCCGTCACCATGCGG
The DNA here is from genome assembly GCA_964575975.1 of uncultured Desulfobacteraceae bacterium. GTDB lineage: Bacteria > Desulfobacterota > Desulfobacteria > Desulfobacterales > SKZT01. Next base: position 3,575 of record CAZNTU010000258.1, on the reverse strand, counting down.
TCCAATCTCCAAAGCGTGGAATTTTTCAGGGATACTTTCGTCTATATGGCAGACCAGCAAGGATAGCAGGGGGGAAGATGAAAATCTGGAAAACAAATCGTTTTAGACCGAGAGACTCGGGAATCAAGAAGTTGAACCAGGCGGGAAACGCGAGAAGCTTTTAGGTTTATCGAGTGCCCCCGGCAGGAATCGGACCTGCGGCGCATGGATTAGGAATCCATTGCTCTATCCACTGAGCTACGGGGGCTTGTTCGGGGTTTCAATTTGTTGCGCAGCTTGCTTGGGCTCGCTACGATCAGAGACTTTCTAAAACAATTTTTTGAATATTGCAAGTCTCTTGATCAAAAAATTGCGATCTGCGCGGTGGGTGGTCAATAATTATAAATTGTGTCTTGCAGTCAGGAACGGCTCTGAGGATTTCGGACCGATACGGAGTCGAGATGTGCGATGCTCGCGTCCTTCTCCGTACGAGGTGTTTCCAATCATATGGCGCGAGCGCGAACCGACCGCTGCCACAGAAGTTTGGCGACGAAGGACATCTGCAGGAATCGAGAATTTTGTTTCCTTCGTCGCGCAAACCGCTTTCCACGAAACGACTCCGCCGACGATTACAGAGGGTTGCCCTATTCGACATAGCAGACTTGTCCGGGGAAAATCTTGCTTCGGGAATCCAGTCTATTGATTTTCAGAAAATGGCCGAGGGTCATTTTGTGTTGTTTGGCTATGGAAGATGGACTGTCACCATGTCTTACCAAATATTTAAGCCTGCTCGATTCGGTTCCGGCGTTGTTGGTAGTGATTTTAAGGGTTTGGCCGATGTAAAGGGTTCCACTGGAGAGACCGTTCAATTGTTTGATGCTGTTCGCCGTAGTTCCGTATTTATTAGCGAGTATCCATAGGGAGTCACCGGCCTTTACGACGTGCTGGACGGTTTTCGATGCAGGCTCGGTCCGGGCTGAGGATGCGTTGGACGAACTTTCGACGAATCGAGCGGGAATTTTCAACGCTTGTCCGGACACGATGGTGTATTTTTTGTTAAGTTTGTTGCATGCGGCAATTGTTTCGATGTCGGTGCCGTATTGTTTGGCGATGCTTGAAATGGTATCTCCGCCCTTTACGCGATGGCGATGGTACTTTTCGGGGGGCGGGGTTTGTTTTTCGGCTGGAACATATTCGGGAGTCGGAACATATGTCGGGATATCCTCCAACGATGCGAGAAGAACCTCTTTCTTTTCGAAAGGTACCCGCAACGTATAATTGTCGGACGGGAGAATGTTGTATCGAAGTTCGGGATTGAGGCTCTTCAGTTCCTCTTCCGAAATTTGAAGCAAGCCGGCTATGTCCTTGATATGCGCCTTCTTGTTTACGGTTGCCGTCTCGTACTCGAGGGGTTGATCCAAGGCGACCGTGTCCAAACCGTATTGTTCGAGGTTCTTCACGATGTGCAAGGTGGCCAGAAAGCGAGGGACGTATCTGGCGGTTTCTTGGGGAAGGCGGGTATACAGGTCCCAGAAATTGTCGAGATAATTGACGTTCTGGCTCCTGATGACGCGCAATACCCTCCCTTCGCCGCAATTGTAGGCGGCCAGCACTGTAACCCATTCGCCGAACATCTGGTGAAGCTCCTTCATATATTCTATGGCGGCAATCGTGGATTTTTCGAAGTCGAGACGCTCGTCGATATAGCGGTCCCTTTTCAAGCCGAATTTGTAGCCGGTTGAGGGAATGAATTGCCAAAGGCCCAATGCCCGCGCCGGCGACAACGCGTTTACCTTGAAGCCGCTTTCTATGAGAGGGAGCCATGAGAGTTCCTCGGGCAGGCCGGCGTCCTTCAATGCGGCAACGATCATGGGACGGTACTTGCCAGAACGTTTGTAGGATTCGAGGAAAAAATTCTTTTCCGCTCCGGTGGTGAAAACGTCAATCTCCCGTTGCACGTGTTCGTTGATGGTCAACGGAATAGCTTCGTGGGAGCCGGTTACCACAATGTTTCTGGACGCGTAGATCTCAAGAATTCTCTTGGAGATCATGAAACGCAGGTCGTCCTTTTGCTGGGTGAGAGACGGCTTGTCGTAAGTGTCCACGTTTATAATCAAATCGTAGGCTTGGTCGAGGGCCTCGAGGGCGTTTTCCAGTTCGCCCTTTTGCCAATATTCCTGGCTCAATTCGCAAAGCTCGAGCGCCGCGTCTAGCGGTTTTCCGCCCTTAGTGCTTTCGGTCTCGCCAGACGAGCCGTCGGATTCCGAACCAAGCTCGTCGAAGGAGGACAATCCGTCGTTGTCGCGCTGTACGAAAATGCCGGCCGATTTGGAATGCAGCCTTTCGCCGGATTTCGAATGAGAAGAAGGTTTTTTTGAAGCATGCGTCCCCTTGTTTTTCATGGTTGCGCACGATGTAGTCAGAAATGCGACAAAAATCAATATGGATAAATAACGTAGACTTTTCAAAGCAGGTTCTCCGCACTGGAAAAAAGTTGCTGCAATTGCTTCCGCTTTAATGTTTCAGGAAAACAAATACATGGAAGCCGGGCCGTTTGTCAAGAAGTTATCGTCAAGGTCTGGGCTGACGACCCCCGATTCGGTATTTCGAATCGAGCCTTTGCCGACACAATTGTTTTCGGGCAACAAGCCCCTTGTCGGATGTCATCGGTTATTTTTCCAATTTTTTTTGATTTCTCGCCCCAAAAAAAACTTGATTTTGTTCCAGTGATCTGCTAAAAGGACGAATTTCACGCTGGAGGCGGTCGATTGCCGCGCGGCGGCTGTGATCTTTAACAATGCAGAAACATTCGGCCAGCGTAGCTCAGCAGGTAGAGCTACTGATTTGTAATCAGTGGGTCGGGGGTTCGAGTCCCTCCGCTGGCTCCAGGAGTCGAGACGCAGATTGTCGAATTTTTTTCTTGAAATTGTCTCGATAAACAGTTATATAAACGCAATTTTTGGTGGGGTTCCCGAGTGGTCAAAGGGAACAGACTGTAAATCTGTCGGCGAAGCCTTCGGAGGTTCAAATCCTCCCCCCACCACCAATCGCAACACAAAGCCGGATGTAGGAGACCGCAGTTGGACCTCGGTCATCTGGTACTACATGGCTTCTTGCATAGTCTTTGGGATTTTTTTGTGTTATTTGCGATAGCGTGTTGATCGTCGGACAAAGACGGTTATAATAAATACGCATCCTTAATGGCGCAATGAATTTCGAGCGGGAGTAGCTCAGTTGGTAGAGCTCCAGCCTTCCAAGCTGGTTGTCGCGAGTTCGAGCCTCGTCTCCCGCTCCATCTTTTCTTGAGACATCCGCATTAAGCATGTTTTGTTTTGTCGCAGAGGCCCACGTAGCTCAGACGGTAGAGCGCTTCCTTGGTAAGGAAGAGGTTCACCGGTTCGATTCCGGTCGTGGGCTCCATCGATTTTGAATATTGTTTGGTTTTTTCGGATGTGGGCCGCAGGTATACGGAGCGAAGCGGGCGGGCCAGACAAAAACGAAAGAGAATTTTGCAAATAAAAAAAACGCAGGGGAGGAAGACAAGATGGCGAAGCAGAAGTATGAGCGAACCAAGCCGCATGTCAACGTCGGCACGA
>CAZNTU010000257.1:0-7759 GCA_964575975.1 uncultured Desulfobacteraceae bacterium | reverse complement strand
ATTCCCGGATGCGTTTCCAGGACGGATTCGATTTCTCCCAGTTCGATTCGATTCCCCTGAATCTTCACCTGGAAATCCATCCGTCCCAGGTATTTGATTTCTCCTCCGGGAAGATAGCAAGCCAAGTCGCCGGTTTTGTAGAGACGAGCGCCGGGCTTTCTAGAGAAAGGGTCCGGGACGAATCGCTCGGCGGTCAGTTCGGGACGCTTCAGATACCCCTTGGCGACTTGAACGCCCCCGATATGCAATTCTCCCGCGACACCGACCGGAACGGGCCGCATGTTTCGATCCAGGATGTACAACTGCGTGTTGGCCACCGGATAGCCGATGGGAACGAACCGTCTGGAATCCCCTTGCTTGCAGGGCCAGTAGGTGACGTCCACGGCCGCTTCCGTCGGACCGTAAAGGTTGTGCAACTCCGTGTTCTCGAAAACGGAAAAGAAGCGCTCCTGCAATTCGTAAGGCAAGGCTTCCCCGCTTAGAATCACCCGTTTCAGACTTTCGCACCTTTTCGCGTTCTTGTCGTCCAGGAACAACTGCAACATGGAGGGCACGAAATGAAGCGTGGTGATCGAGTGCTTCGCGATCGCATCGACAAGGTACGAACTGTCTCTGTGTCCGCCGGGACGCGCGACGACCAGGCTTGCCCCGACCTGCAAGGGCCAAAAGAATTCCCACACGGAGACGTCGAAGCTGAAAGGGGTTTTCTGCAAGACCTTGTCCTTCTCCGACAGTCGGTACTCTTCCTGCATCCAGAGCAGTCGATTGCAGATTCCGCGATGGGAGTTCATGACTCCCTTGGGTCTGCCTGTCGAGCCCGACGTGTAGATTATGTAGGCGGTTTGGTCCGCACTCGCGGCGACAGCCGGATTTTCGGCCGATTCCTTGGCGATTTCCTCCCAGTCGGCGTCCAGGAGCAGGATAGTCGCGTCGTTCTCTGGAACTTTGTCCTTCAAACGTTCCTGAGTGACGATCACCGGCGCTCGCGTTTCCTCGGCCATAAAAGCCAAGCGCTCTTGCGGATATTCGGGGTCTAACGGAACGTAGGCGGCCCCGGCCTTCAAAATTCCGTAGAGCGCTATCACCATCTCCAGGGAACGTTCCATGAAGACGCCCACCGGCGCATCGGGGCCTGCGCCAAGCTTGACAAGGCGATTGGCCAGACGGTTGGCCCTCCGGTTCAGTTCGCGGTAGGTGAGGCTCAGGTCCCCGAACACCACCGCGATATTGTCGGGACTTCGCTCCACCTGGGCCTCGAACAGATGTTGCAGGCAAACATCCTCGGGATAATCCCGGCGGGTGTCGTTCCAATCCGCCAGAATGGTTTGCAACTCCTTGGAGGGAAGCAGAGGCAATTCCGAAACGGGATAGTCCGGAGTCGCGGCTATTCCCTCCAGAAGGACCAAGTAGTGCCCGAACATTCTTTCTATCGTGGAGCGGTCGAAAAGATCGGTATTGTACTCCAGGAAGCCCTCCAGTCCTTTCTCCTCGTATTTTTCCTTCAAGTTGAACGCGAGGTCGAACTGGGCCGTGCCGATATCGAGGTTCATGCTTGTTACGCGCAATCCCTCCAGCGTCAATTCTTCCGACGGAGACAACGTAAAAGCCGCTTGAAAGAGAGGATTGCGGCTCAAGTCCCGTTCCGGGTTCAATTCGTCTATGAGCCTTTCGAAAGGAAGTTCCTGGTTGGCGTAGGCCTCGACGGCGGTTCCGCGAATCCGGCGGAGGAGCAGGCGAAAGCCGGGGTCGCCTGACAAATCGGTTCGAAGCACCAGCGTGTTGAGAAAAAAGCCGATCGAATTCTCGACTTCGGGGCGGCCGCGATTGGCTATGAACGTTCCCACAGGGATCTCGTCCTGGTCCGCATAGCGGTGAAGCAGAACGGCGAAAGCGGTCAACAGCGACATGAACAGGGTGCAGCCCTCGGATTTGCCCAAGGCTTCCATGGATTCGCGCAGGCGAGGCGGGATGGATAGAAACAATTTGGCGCCCCGGTACGTCTGCACCGCCGGACGAGGTCTGTCCGCAGGCAATTCGATGGAGGTCCGAGCCCCTTCCAATTGTCTTTTCCAATAAGCCGTCTGCTTTTCCGCTTCCGGACCGTCCATCCATCTCCTCTGCCATAGCGCGTAATCCCCGTACTGAACGGGAAGCTCGGGCGGGGAAGGTTCTTCTCCGCGCGAAAACGCCCGGTAAAACAGCGAAAGCTCCCGGTAAAAGACATTCCTGGACCAAACGTCGCAAACCGTGTGATGCATCGTGAAAAGAAGCATGCTTTCACTGTCAGCCGTTTGAAACAATCTGGCTCGCAGCAGAGGCCCCGTCGTAAAATCGAACGGCTTTCCGGCTTCGTCCTTCATCAGGCGCGCGGCTTCCAGTTCCGGTTCCGGAACATGTCTGAGATCCTCGCATGCCAAGGTCGGCGGGAAATCCAGTCCGATCTTCTGAGCAGGTTCCACTCCGTCGAACTCGAACGTGGTCCTCAGGATTTCATGCCTTGCGACGACCGCCCGCAGGCTTTTTTCCAAGGCGGGCAAGTCCAAATTTCCTTCGAGGAAAAAAGCCGCAGGGCAGTTGTAGGCGGGATTGCCCGGTTGCAGAAGATCGAGAAACCACAATCGTTGCTGGCCGAAGGAAAGAGGCGTCGGGGTCCCGGGTTCTCGCGGGCGAATCTCGTTGTCCCGGCAAGCCTCTCGGTCCCTGCTTTCCAGTCTCGATTCCAAAAGCGCCTTTTTCGCCGGAGAGAGCCTTGCCAGTCGTTCCTTCAATTCGCTACTTGCTTCTCGTTCGTAAAAACGGTCCATTTTTCGTCCCTTCTCTCGAGGTTGTCTTGCAGAACGGCCGTGCAATCGCGAACGCCTATCCAGTTCTTGGAAGGTTGAAGCCGACCGTTGCTTTTCTTCAATCCTTTCAAGGCGTCGTCTATGGCGAGTTGGGCGGCGAACAGGCATGGCGTGCTGTATATCACCAAGGACACCCCCGCTTCCTTCAGTTCGTCCAGGTTGCACGCGGGAGATTTGCCGCCCGCGATTTGATTGAACGCCAGCGGTACGTCGACGCATTGGCTCAATTTCCTCACCGATTCGAGATCCTCGATGCCGTCGGCCAAAACGGCGTCGGCCCCGGCCTCGGCAAAGGCCGTGATTCTTCTTGCGCGCTCATCGAAACCGCTCGCGTCGGTTCGCGCGACGACGAAAATGTCTTTTCTGGTTTCCAGCACCTTTCTCAATTTTTCCACGTAACCGTCCAGTTCCATTATCCGTTTGCCGTTGAAATGGCCGCATCGTCTGGGTCTTTGCTGGTCTTCCAGTACTACTCCGGTGACTCCCGCGCTTTCGAGCAAAGAGACCACGTGGCAGGCGACGTCGGTGTCGGCGTATCCGTCGTCGATGTCGACCAGGATGTGATGGTCCGGCAGAATCGTTCTGACTCTCCGAACGAAAGCCACGATATCGGACCATGCGATAAAGCCGATATCCGGCAAGCCGTAGTGGCTGGCGGCGAAACCGAATCCGCTGATAAAGATACCGTCGTAGTGCTTCGCGGCGATCGAAGCGGAAAAAGTGTCGTAAACGCCGATGAAGGGCATCGTGTTGCCGTTGGCAAGGTATTGCCTAAGCCGGTTTCCCATACTTCTGCTCATTGTCCTACTCCTTTTTCTTTTTCCATGCGGTCAAGAAATTACCGTCATGGCCTATTTTTCAAACGCGGCATTTTCTTTCCCGCCGCCGCTTCGTCCTTCTTCGCTCGCTAGCAGTGCGTTGGCCTGTTCCTCGGACATGTTTTCCAACTCGGCCAGAACCGACGCCAATTCTTCGTTTTCCCGTTTTTCCGCGGACGCCGCCGTTTCTTTGACAAACGCCGCGAAATCCATCAGTGCGGGTTCTCGAAACACTGCGGCAACGGGAAATTGGATTCGAAACCCCTCCTGCACGCGAGCGGCCATCCGACCGGCCATGAGGGAATCTCCTCCCAAATAGAAGAAGTTGTCTCCCAGGCCGACTCTTTCTATTCCAAGCACTTCCGCCCACACGGTCGCGATTTCCTTTTCGAGGGAGTCGCGGGGGGCTTCGTAAGGCCTTTGCAGCTTTGCCTTCAGTTTTTCCGCCAGTCCCAACCGTTGCGGTTTGCCCGTTGGTCCTTTGGGGATGGCATCGACGATCAGGATCTGGGTCGGGACCTTGTAATCGGCCAGACGTTCGAAGGCGAAGGCGCGCAACTCTTTTTCTCCGACCGCTCCGCCGTCGCGAGGCACGACGGCTGCGGCGACGTCCTCTCCCAGCTTGGGATGCGGTACGGCGAACGCGACCGCCTGCCCGACAAGAGGATGCTCCATCAGAACGTCGTCCACCTCCCGCGGAGACACCTTTTCTCCCCCTCGGTTTATGATTTCCTTGATCCTGGCCGTCAAAAAGAGGTACCCCTCCGCGTCCAGGTATCCCTGGTCGCCGGTCCGGAACCAGCCGTCCGTGAAGGAGGAGGCATTGGCCCGGGGATTGTTTTCGTATCCTTTGGTTACGTTTTCGCCTCTGATTACGATCTCGCCAAGTTCGCCCGCCGCCAGCATGCCCCCCGATTCGTCCATTATGCCTATTTCGGGTCCGGCGGCGATCCCGACCGAACCGGGTTTCCTTTCGAGAGGCGGCAACGGATTGCCGGCCATTTGGTGGGAAGCCTCGGTCATGCCGTAGGATTCGATCACGGGCGATCCAAACGCGGCCTCCAGGTCCAACATCACCTTCGGAGGCAACGGGGATGAGCAGGACCGGATAAATCGCAACGGGCGCCGAGCGATCGTATCCCTGTTCGCGTCCGCCTTGGACAGAATGCATTGATGCATGGTCGGAACGGCCGTAAACCAAGTCGGCCGGCAAGTTTCCAGCCATTCGTAGAACATCGCGTCTTCGAAGCCCCTGGTGCAAACCACGCCGGCGCCGGCGGCCACGGAGGACAAGAGCGCCCCTACAAGGCCGTGAATATGGAACAAGGGCATCACATTGAGGCATCGGTCTTGCGATGTCAACTTCAGTGAGCGTTCGATGTTTTTCGCCGAGGCGCAAACGTTCGACTGGGTCAACGGTACGATCTTGGGGCGGGCGGTCGTGCCCGACGTGTGCAGAACAAGGGCTTGGTCGTCAGGCATGGAGAACCCGCCAGTCTTCGCCTTGGCGCCTTTCCGACCCGACAGGGTAAAAAGGCCCGCCTCCGCATCGGTCATCGGGGTCAGCTCGATTACGGGCACGCGTAGCGCTTCGGCGGCCGCTCTGGATGGCGAATCGACTCCGGACTGAACGACGAGCGCGCGAGCGTTCAGGTCGGAAAGATAAAAGGCGAATTCGCTTTCGCGGTAGTTCGGATTGAGAGGAGCGGTGGTCGCTCCGGCGGCCCCGGCAAGGAAAGCGAGCGCCATTTCAGGGCCGTTGGGCAGAACGATCGCGACCCGGTCGTTTCTCCCCAAGCCGAACTCGTTCAATCGCCCAACGAAGTCTTTCACGAAAAGACTCAATCCTTCGTAATCCAAATCCTTGCGTCCCGGAGCCGCAAGGGCCGCCGCTTTCGGGTTCGACTCCGCCTGCGACGCGATCATGTCCCAAACGGTTGACGCCCGACTGTTCATTGATGAGTCTCTATTTCGAGGATTCATGATTTATTCCTCTTGGTGTTCCGATGATATTTAAAATCCAGTAAAAATCCTACCTATGAAGGTCGACTATTTTTTGAGCTTTTGCCTGCAACGGATATACGGGGATGTTCCTGGGAAGGTACAATTGCGTCGAAGGCAAAAAATCTTCGCTCCAGTTAAGCGCAATGCTGTTCAATTTCATTTCGAGCTGCAAATAGGAAAGAAGCGCGACGATGAAAACCGCGGTTCCCGTGTTTTCCATCAATTCTTCGGCCGTCATGATCAGAGAGTACAGATGGTAATCTTTGCCGAAACCGGTGCTTGTCACATACGCTCCCACCATTTCCAGACCCAGCGCGCCGCCCACGTAAATAAATCCGGCTGCGAACACCATTGCGCGTATCTTCGGGGGCAGTCGAATCCAGAACCTGAAATACACGACGGACAATATCAAAACTATCGGTATTGCGATTATAACCCAAGACCAATAAAAAATACCTCCCGCGTTGAAGGCGTGTCGAAGCGGCAAGATTGTCATTTCATGAAGGGCCGCGGTTTCGTCTATTGAAATATAAAGAAAAATCAAGGCCAGCCATTTCCAATGCTTCACATAGATTCCGTTTCTATTTTTGGTTTCGTAGGCTATGAGCGCCAGAAGAACGGAGCAAACCGCAAGCAACAGACTTGATATCCAGCTTAGAAGATTGGCTTCGTCCGCCGGGTGGAACAAATGTACGAACGCCGTCGTTTCTTTGCAGCTGTAGCCGCAGAAATGTTCGGCCGTTCGACCCGCAAACCCTATCGCATGTATTGACAGAATGACCACCGCGAGCCATATGGCTACCTTCTTTATCGAAATATTAAGTACCATTGAAATTTCCTTTCCTTGACGATCAGAATTGTTCACGAAAATTCCCCGAACAACAAGAAATGGGAATTGCCTCTTTGATAAAAAGCCTCCGGATTTCTTCACGAAGCTTCCTCATGCGCGAAATCTCCTGCAAGCCTCCGCTACTCTGGCTATTTGATGCGAAGTCATTTCGGGAAACATGGGCAGGGAAACCTCCTGCTCGGACAATTTTTCCGCGACGGGAAAATCGCCTCTGGTCAATCCCATAAAGGCGTAGGCTTCCTGAAGATGAATCGGCACGGGGTAATGGATCGCGGAACAGATTTCATCGCTCTCCAAAGTCTTCGCAAACGCCTGCCGGTTCGTCGCGCGAACGGCGTAGATATGGTAAACGTGCTTCGAGTTTTCCCTTTCAGTAGGCAGGGCCAACCCTTCGATGCCCGTCAGTTGTTCGTCGTATTGCTTGGCGACCTGGCGGCGGAGACGATTCCAGGAATCTATATGCTTCAACTTTACGCTCAGCACCGCCCCCTGAAAGCCGTCCATTCGGCAGTTCCAGCCAATGGCTTCGTGCCGGTATTTCGCCGATTGTCCGTGGTCCCGAAGAATCCGTACCTTGTCGGCCAGTTTTCTGTCGTTCGTGACGACCGCTCCGGCTTCTCCGTAAGCGCCCAGATTCTTTCCCGGATAGAAGCTGAAACACCCGGCATCGCCCATCGAACCCGCAATTCTGCCCTTGTATGCGGCGCCGTGCGCCTGGGACGCGTCCTCCACTACGGGGATGCGGAAAGCCGCGCAAAGTTCCAGGATCGGGTCCATGTCGGCCGTTTGACCGTAGAGGTGAACCGGAACGACCGCCTTGACCGTCCGTCCCGTAACTTGGTTCACGACGGCCCCGCCGACGGATTCTTGCTTGCATTGGTTTTCCAGGAAGCTTTTCAGTTTTTCCGGGTCCATGTTGCAAGACGATTCCTCGACGTCCACGAACGCGGGGGTGGCTCCGCAGAAGGTGACGGCCTCCGCGGTCGCGATGAAGGTGTTCGGCGTCGTGACCACTTCGTCCCCCGGCCCGACCCCGAGGGCCAGCAGGGCCAGCCAGAGAGCTTCCGTGCCGCTTCCCACGCCCGCGCAATGTCGACATTGGCAAAACTCGGCGAAAGATTCTTCGAATTCATCGACGAAAGGGCCGCCCGCAAAGGCGCAGCTGTCAAGTACCCGCTTCAGCGCATGGTCGATTTCTTCCTTTATGCTCTGGTACTGTGCTTTTAAATCCAAAAAAGGGACTT
>CAZNTU010000256.1:0-7813 GCA_964575975.1 uncultured Desulfobacteraceae bacterium | reverse complement strand
CAACCGCACGGGTCGATAAATTCGGCATGCTACCCGTTAAGTTTACAATGTCAAAATAATAACGAATAACCAATCCCCAATAACCAATCTCCCACAACCAACCCAAAAAAAACTTGACATCCATAACGCAAAGCGTCATATTGTCGATAACGCATTGCGTCATAAAATTTTCGGTCGCATTAACATTCACATTCCAAACAGGAGGTAATCCATGACCGCCACGGAAAAAACGAAGCTGGAAAAGAAGGCCGGACAAGCCGGAAAAGAGGAATGCATGAAAAGCTTGTTCAATATCGAGGTTCTCAAGGAAGCCCGGAAAAACGCTGCCGAACGCATGAACAACTACAATGAAAAATACTTCAAGAAGTTCGCCGAGACCGGAAGAGCGTTCGCGAAGGAAATAAGAAACGATACGAACGAGCTGATCGACCGCATGGCCGAAACCGGCAGAAAGATCGCGCCGAGACTTCCTTTCGCGGACAGGCTGGAGAAAACGATAGCCGAGGCAGTCGCGAGGGCGGCGACCCGCCTGAACATTCCGCGCCGCGACGACGTCGAAAGGCTTTCGAAGGCTATCGAGTCTTTGAACGAAAAGGTCGGCGGATTGGGCGCCGGGGAAACCAAGTTCCCGAAAGAATAACGAATACGGAACAACTGCAATTCGCTCCGAAGCAGGAGGAGGTAAAGCATGGCCGAAACTATTCATCTGATTAAAAAATATGCCAATGGCCGCCTCTACGACGCGACCGACAAGAAATACGTCACGACCGCCGAACTTGCCGAATTCATGGAAAACGACGTTTCTTTTTCAGTCGTGGTGAGTAAAACCGACGAGGATATTACCGAGTCGGTGGTCGCGAAATTGAAAGAGGACCTGCACGCAGAAACCGACAAGAAAGCGAAACCTACTGTGAAACCGAAAATGAAGGCCAAGACCGAAACGGATAAAGGCAAGGAAAAACACCGGACCAAGGCCGAAGAGGAGGAAATATCGACGAACGATGGTCCTTCGGAATTCGAGGTGCCGAAAAGCATTCTTGGACGATTGCTTCGAAAAGGCGGCGTCGCGTTCTCCGAAGTGCCTCGCAAGTCTGCCGAGCTTTTCCAAAGCGCAATGACAATGGCCGAGGAAGAATTCGACAAGCGAGTCAAGCAGTTGGTGAAGGGAAAGGAATTGTCCGAGTCCGAAAGCAAGCGTTTGAAAGAGGAAATATTCGGCCTGGCCAAGCACTTGAAATCCTGGCTTGGAGACAACGTGGAGGAACGCGTCAACGACATGCTGTCCATGATGAATCTTGCCACGCGCGACCAGCTTGACGCCCTGGAAGATAAAATCGACCAACTGAACCAAAAACTGGAAGCCCTGTCGAAAACGGACGCCGAACGCAAAGCCCCCCCGGTGGAGGTTGTTCCGGAAGGCTTTGCGGAAAAGCCGTAAAACCGGCGAGCGCATTTTTGGTCGGGCATGCCAGATGCAGACCGCGATCGGGGCCGCTGAACCGTGCAAGGGTATAAACCGGTCTCCCAATTCCAAAACCGGCGAACCCGTTCCATTCATCGGCCCGAAATTTTCATCGGCATGGAGGGAAAATATTGGCCTTTCTTCAGTGACATATGAAACCAAATTCAGGATTTCCCCCTATTGAAAATCTCCTTTTACTCTAATATGTATACCTGAAATTGTTGAATTGTTCTTTATTTAGTCTTCGACTGATCGTGAAGTACCGTTTCTATCGAAGTAAAGTATGCTTTGATGCGGAAAATCCCGTGTGAACTAAACATTGTATTAGAAAAGGGAGGACCTTCCGAATGAAAGATTTCATCAGGATCATGGCACAGGCTCTTGTCGACAACCCGAATTTAGTGGAGGTTGAGGAGAAACTGGGGAATTCGACGACGGTTTTCGAGTTGAAAGTCGCCAAGGAGGATCTTGGCAGAATAATCGGAAAGAATGGAAGAACAGCCAACTCGATGAGAATGATCCTAAACGCCGCCAGTACGAGAATGCAAAAAAGGGCGGTTTTGGATATTGTCGCATAAGCAAAATATCAAACCTTTAAAACGCCAATCCTTTCTTTGGAGACTAATCGGGGTTGGCGTTTTTATTGCCATTCCCATTATCTGGAAAAAATCTCCCGAAGCGAATTTCCTCCATGCTTTCCCAACCCCTGCCCGAATGAAGACCGACCATTCCGACATGTCAGTTTTACCCTTTGCTCAAATACGTCGGGCAACCCATGGAATGTTTTCTTTTGTGGTTTATCGTAACCTATAGAGTTGCAGACCAAAATCCAATGCGGAGGGGTACCGATGGCAATCTACAAGAACAGAACGGACGCGGGTAAAAAACTGGCGCAAAGTCTGGCCGAATTCGAAGGACGGGAAAACGTGTTGGTTCTGGCTCTGCCCTGAGGTGGCGCAACGGATGGGAATATCCAAAAGGGATATGGCGGCTGCCGCCGCACAAGAGCAACTGGTGCTCGAGAACAGGGAGCGCAAATATCGCATGGACCGCAGTAGCGTCGATTTCAAGGGAAAAACCGTAATTGTGATCGACGACGGCATGGCCACTGGTTCCACAATGCGCGCCACAGTCCTGGCGATCAAAAGCCTAAAGCCTTCTGAAATCGTCGTGGCCACGCCAGTGGCGTCCAAGGAGGCCTGCTCCGCGTTGGAACAAAGAGTGGATAGGCTCGTCTGCCTGGAAACCCCCGCCCTCTTCGAGACCATTGGCAAATGGTACCGGGATTTTACCCGAACCTCCGACGAAGAAGTATTGGATTGCATGAACAAAGCGAAAAAGATTTAAATCGAAATCGAGAGGGCCTGTATTTTCAAATAATGTCTTAACCTTATTGGCTATCGATCGGCCAGATGATATTAATCCTCTACGCCGACAATCGAAGAAATTGTCAAACATGCCGATGCGAAACTCTTACTACAGGTGGCGCAGAGAACGCGAAGGCGAAGTATTGGTCGTTGCCGGAGGCGAAAAGGAAAAATCGGAGGCTCTTCACCGCCGAATCGGACCTTCTTTTCCTTTCCTTTTCTTTTCGACGAGGACCGCTCCCCGTCTGCTCGAACCTTTTCGCCGGCGAACAATAGCATCGGCCGGGTAGGGCCGAAGAGCGTTCCGAAGAGGAGTCTGCTCGAGCATTTCAAGAAATAAAAAGAAAGAAAGGGGTAATCGATGACGCGAGAAAATGCGTTCGCGGAGGAAAGATATTACAATCTCACGAGCATCCTTTCCCACGCGCTTCTGGGAATGGAGACCTCCGGTAGATTCATGCAAACCGCGCTTTGCGAGGGCGACCGGGAGCTGAACGAATTTTTCGGAGAAGCGCAAAACCACTATAGGCAATTGGCGGAACGCGCCAAGAACATGCTTTCCAGACGAAACCCGCAGGGGTTGGGATAGAAAAATAGCTTTTCTTCAAATATTCGAGAGTCGAGGGCGATATCGAGCTTCTAAAGAACGGATAGTGTCGCCCTCGATTTTTTTTTTAATCGACGGATCGATCTTTCCGTCCGAGCAGCGATCCCATCTCGATGGGGAACGGAAATACAATCAAAGATCCTTTGTTGCTGCTGATGACGTCCAGAGTCGACAGGTATCGAAGCTGCATCGATTCGGACTGGGAGGCAAGCTTCTCTGCGGCGGCGACGAGCTTTTCGGCAGCCTGTTCCTCGCCTTCGGCATTGATGATCTTGGCCCGTCGGTTGCGTTCCGCTTCGGCCTGCCTGGCTATGGCCCTCACCATGCTCTCGTCGATATCCACGTGCTTGATCTCCACATTGCTTACCTTGATTCCCCATTCGTCCGTTTGGACGTCCAGTATTTCCTGGATGTCGTTATTAAGTTTGTCCCGCTCCGCCAGCATCTCGTCGAGTTCGTGCTTGCCCAAAACGGACCGGAGAGTGGTTTGCGCAAGCTGGCTGGTGGCTTCCCTGAAATTTTCCACTTGGTTCACGGCCTTTTCCGCGTCCACTACCCGGTAGTACAGAACGGCGTTCACTTTGACCGATACATTGTCGCGGGATATGACGTCCTGGGTGGGCACGTCCTCCACGATCGTTCTCAAATCGATCCGGACCATCTGCTGGATCAAGGGTATGAGAATGATAAGTCCCGGCCCTTTCACCCCGGAAAACCTTCCCAATGTAAACACCGTAGCCCTTTCGTACTCCCGTAAAACACGCAGGGCGTAGGCGACGAACGCGATGGCCAGAGCGGCTAAAAGCAGATAGACGGTAATGGTCGGCATGTTTTTCTCCTTTTTTTAAGGTTTCTTTTTTTCCACTACCAGAACGAGGCCTTCGCGATAATCGCGAATCACGACGCGCTCGCCGGGCGCAAAATTCTCGTCCGCAGTCGCCTTCCAGCGTTCGCCCCCGACGCGAACATGCCCGTTCCAACCCGCCCAATCCAAAATCACCCCTTCCTTTCCAATCCACCCTTTCCTCCCTGTGGTGACCGGAAGGCGCTGGGCTCTCAAAGCATATCCAAGCAGGAAAATCATCATCCCTCCCGTGACCGCCGCCGCGATGAAGATGACCGGCCAGGAAACCCTAAAACCCGGAATATCCCGGTCGAACAGCATCATGGAGGCAATCACGAACGACAGCAGTCCTCCGATGCCCAAAATTCCGAACGACGGCGCGAACGCTTCCGCCACCATCAACGCAATGCCAAAGAGTAGCAATCCCAGACCCGCGTAGTTCACAGGAAGCACGTTCAGCGCGTAAAGCCCTATTAGAAGACAAACGACTCCCACTACTCCCGGTCCGATGCCGCCCGGATTGGCGAATTCGAAAATCAGGCCGTAAACTCCGATCAGCATCAGAATGAAGGCGATATTGGGATTCGTAATGATGGAGAGCAGTTTGATGCGCCAGTCGGGCTCGACGGTTTGGATTTCCAACTCAGACGTGGCCAGTTTGATTTCGCGACCGCCCGCAGTTACGGATCGGCCGTCGATTTTCCGAAGAAGCTCTTGCATATCGGATGCGACCAAGTCGATGACGTTCTCTTCGAGAGCCCGATTTACTGCCAAGCTGGCTCCTTCTCGAACCGATTTTTCGGCCCAGTCGGCGTTTCGTCCCCGCATTTCGGCCAAACTGCGAATCGAAGCGACGGCGTCGTTGACTATTTTATTTTCCAAGGCGCTTCTGGATGCGGCTTCGTCCGAAGCCCCGCTTTCTTCGTCGGAATCGGGATCTTTCTTTCCCCCGGGCAAGGGCATCCCGCCTCCTCCGATTTGAATGGGAGTGGCGGCGCCGAGATTGGTTCCCGGCGCCATCGCGGCGATATGGCTGGCGTACAAGATATAGGTGCCTGCGCTGGCGGCCCTGGACCCGGAAGGATAAACAAATGTCGCCACCGGAATAGGCGACTGCAGGATGGATCTTATGATCGACCGCGTGCTCTCCGCCAATCCCCCAGGCGTGTCCATCGCGAGAACGATCAACGGAGCATCGAGCGAACGGGCGGTTTCGAAACCGCTTTCGACGTATTCTGCCGTGGCCGGCCCGATAGCCCCTTCTATCCGAACAACTTGGACTGGGGCTTGCATTTCAGTCTCCGCTCTGTCGGCCAAAACCGACAACGCAAGCGCGACCAAAAGAGAAATAAAAATTAATGCGATTTTCTTCATGGGATTAACCCGAAATAGCCGGTATCGAATTGCAAGCGATATCCGAAGGTTTCGCGAAACGAATCAAAGCGAAGTGAAATGCCGCAAACAACCAATATTGTCTATTGCGGCATTTCACACGCCTCGGCCTTTTTCTTCGGGGATTGATTTTTCAAATCGTCTGGATGGAAGTCCGGTTTTTATTCCACGGGCATCAAACGACGAACAGCCGGAACAGCAATTCGAAATGATTCAAAATTCGATTGGGATCATTTCCGTGCCACCGCTTTGATCAATTTGACGAACAGGTATTCATTGGTTTGCCCGTTCCTCGTAATAGCCTCTCACTTCTTCCAGTTGGGAAACGGATATGTTCCGCACTTCCGACTCCGAAAAGGAAGGCGATTGTTCGAAAGCGCTACGGTCGAACTTGGCTCTCAATCCCTCTTGGGGGGAATCCTCCAAAAGGTTCGCCGGAACAGGATGCAACCTGTCGTCTTCCCCTTGTATGAAGATATAGCCCGTCTGCTGTCCGGTGGCCTCCAATTGCGCAACCTCGCCAAGTTCCTGGTCGTCGCTGCTCATGACTGTCTTGCCAATCAGGCCTTGGCCCCCCTGGGTCCCGCCGGCCATTCCTCCGCCAGACTGTTCACCTGTCCGGCCGGCCGCCATCCGCTCGGTCTCTCCCCGAATTTCGGCGGAGGTTGCGTCCTCCCTCTCCTCCAACGGTTCGGTCTCCCGCTGCTCCATATCGGTCGCCGCCTGTTCCTGCGCTTCGGTCTGCTCGGTCGCAGCCTCCTCGCGCTCCTGGGGCTGATCCAGGACGGCCTGCTCCTCCCTGTCGCATCCGATCAACAATCCCCCTGCCAAGAACAAAATGGATGAAAACACGACAATTTTTTTCATTGTATTCATCGGAAATTCTCCTCCTTTTTTCAGGATTGATCTTTCCCCGGCCGACGGTACCCGGGGGGTCCTGCCTCTTTTACAAAGGAAAAAATAAAGCGCTCTCTTAGCGGACCCAATGGGGAAGAAACGGCATAAACATCGCAAAACACCATGTAGATCGCGTCGGAATACACTGTATTCGGATTCCGCCGTGGACAAGGCGACTAATACCCGTCGCCCTTGCCTTCTTCGGAACTATCCTCGGAATCTTCATGTTGGGCCAAGTTCTTGAGTTCCTTGACGAAGGCGAGGGTGAGGAAATTAATGATGCTCAACAACAACGCTATTTCATAGCGGGCAAAGGCGACCGCCACTCCGATGGCGCCGGCGTTCCATATGCTCACCGCGCTGGCGGTTCCGGACACGGTGCTCTTTTTCTTGAAAATGGCCCCCCCGCCTATGAATCCGATACCGGTTATAATTCCCTGAATAATTCGAGCCTTTCCTTCGGTACTTTGGATTGCGCTGATGCCAGTCAGCATGAAACCGCAAGTCACCGTCGCCACCAAGGGAAAGGTGCGCATTCCAAAACTGCGCTTGCTTTTTTCCCGATTCCATCCGATCGGAAGCGTCAGGGCGTAAGCGACCACCAATCGCTCCAAATTGAACAAGATTTGACTCCAGTCGGCTTCCTCGATTCCGATCGGCATTCTTGGCCTCCAAGAACGAATAAGGCGGCTGTTCGTCGCCGCCCTTTATCGTTCTTCTTCGCTTCTTTTCTTATTTTGTTTCCATCGTGGTGAATTTCGATTTTTCGATTCGCTGCGGCGAAAACACTATTGCTGCTTTTGCTGCCCGGACCTTTCGCCCTGGTTTTGCTGAACTCCAGACCGGCTGCCTTGTTGTTGCCGCTGCTGCTGCGAAGCGCCTTCCCCCTCGTTCTGGTAATACGAACGAATTTCCTGCGACCACTGCTGCTCGTTCAATTCGGGCTGCTCGTTTGCGCTAAAGCTGGGGGATTGGTCGAAAGTGCTTTTGTCGATTTCCGCAGTCAATTCTTCCTTGTCCTCGGCCTCTTTCACCATTCCGGCCGGAATGGGATGCATCTTGTCTTCCTCTCCCTGCACGATCACGTACAGGACTTGATTTCCATCCTCCGAAAGATAGTTGCTTTCGACCGTTCCAAGCTCTTCCCCGTCTTTGCCGGCGATTTGGCGCCCGACCCAATCCTGCGCCTTGCTCGCCTCTACTCTTTCCAGAGAGCCTTGCTGCCGGCTTTGGTCTTCTTTACT
>CAZNTU010000255.1:0-7930 GCA_964575975.1 uncultured Desulfobacteraceae bacterium | reverse complement strand
TGCAAAACGGATATTCCTTGTACCCGTAGATTTCATGGCGCTCGTACAATTTCCGGGCCGTGCTGGCGATATCGCAAAAACCTCTTCCCAGGCTGTATATGCAGGAACCCGAAGACGCCCTTTTCACATCGACCTGAATTCCGGTATCCTTTATAAATTCCGCGATTTGTTCTTGGGAAACCGCTTCGAAAACCTGGTTGGAACAACTGTATCTGATTGCTTCCTGAGCATCGACCGCAAACGCCGCCCCAAGACTCCATGCGGCAATCAAAACCAAAATCGGAACGGTTTTAAACAGGGATTTGGTATTCATGGCTTTTCCTCCTCGTATAAGTTGTCGAATCGGGGTGCGATGCTTTGCCCCGAAAAGGTCGGGCAAAGCGATTTCGATTCTCCTCGAAGCAAGGGGCGTGCCAATTTTTCGACCGGAGGCCAAACGTTTCCAAACGGGCGCGGATGTAACGATTCGCCAAATCGAAGGGTGAAGTCTCCTTCGAAATTCACGCGCATTTCATGTCGATTTTTTTTACAGGCTGTAAATTGGAAACCGGAGACTTTTTGGGGGGAAAAACGCCGATTCCAAGGCGAAGCCGCGCCGACGCCCCCCGCATGTGCGGGGAGCGTCGGTCGCTTGTTTTCTTTGAGAGAGGTATTTCGGTAATTACCGCAGGGCGGAGCGAGGAGCCTTGCCCGCCAGAGGGTTGTAAAGCTTCATGATAGCGAACTTCATGACATCCATGGTTTTCATGTCCAAAATGAAGCCCAGCAGTTTCGCCGACGCCTCGTCGGGAAGCACGCATGCGTTGGTGTCGTCGAATTGCAGTCCCTGGAAGCCTTTCACCAGCTTCTTTTGTTCCTTGGCGGTCATTTCGACCTGGACTGCCTTTTTGCCGCCGAGTTCGACGACATGGTCGCCCAAACCCACTTCCTGGATCTTCTTCAAGGCTTCGTCGTCCAAAAATACGTTGATCAAATAGTCTGCCATAAAATAGTCCCTCCCACGAAATAAATTTCAGGTTAATGTGGCCAAAAAATTTCGGGGATAATGCCAAACTTTGCATGCCGTGTCAATAATTTTGATTGTTTTCGCCCCTCGTCCTCTTTGCGACTTAATGTTGACGAAATATCGCGGGTAAATATATTGTATTTTTACGTGTCGAAACAAGTTTGCGGGACGATTTTTGTCATTCGAACGAACCTTGACCGTTTTTCCATATCAGTATTTTATAGCTTCCCATCCGACGGAAACGCTTGTTCCGTCTGCTTGGAAAAAGAGCTTGCCCGCAAGTGGCGATGCATTTTCAAAAGGACTAAACGCTGGGCCAAAGGAGCATTGCATTGAGTTTTCACTCCATTGGAAAGAACATCGACGCGTCCGAAACCCCATTCGAAGAAATCGTCGATTTTTTCCCCGATCCTTGCTTTGCGGTCGATCGGAACGGAAAGGTGATCGCCTGGAACCGAGCACTGGTCCAACTTACCGGAATCGAGACCGCCGATATGATCGGCAAGGGCGACTACGAGTACGCGATTCCGTTTTACGGTTGTCGAAGACCGATGTTGATCGATCTCGCGATACGTTGGGACGATGCGACGGCCGAGAAATACAAATACGTGAAAACAAACGACGAAGCCCTTGTCTCGGAAGTCGAAGACGTTCGTATCGGCGGAAAGTCTTATTGTTTTTGGAACACCGCCAGCAAACTCTACAATTCCGACGGCGATTGCATCGGCGCCATCGAGATCGTCCGGGACATCACCGAAATCAAGAAAACCGAAGATTTGTGCTACCGGTACGATCTTTTGAAAAAAGAAAGCCGAGATATCATCATGTTCATCGATCCGAAAAGCGGACGCATTCTCGAGGCCAACGACGCTGCCGTAAGAATCTACGGGTATAGCTACGACGAGTTGCTGTCCATGTCGATTCGCGATCTTCGGACTCCTTCGACCGGCCATCTCGTCGTCGATCAATTGGCAGAGGCTGCAAACAAGGGAATTTTGTTCGAAACGGAGCACAGAAGGAAGAACGGGGAATCGTTTCCGGTGGAGGTAAGCTCCAAGGGCGCGGTAATAGGGAATGGACGAGTGATAATCAGCATCATCAGGGACATTTCCATTCGAAAAAAAGCGGAACTGGCGTTGCGCCAAAGCGAGGAGAAATTTTCGAAAGCCTTCCACGACAGTCCGGGTTTTCTGTTCGTAACCGATCTGTCCACGGGCGAATTCATCGCGGTCAACAAAGCCTATTGCGAGCTGACCGGCTATTCGGCCGAGGAATTGATCGGAAAATGCTCCTTGGAACTCGGAATCGTGACTGCCGAGCACAGAGCCGAACTGGTCGGCGAACTGAAAAAACACGGAAGAATAAAGAACCATGAAAGCTGGATCAGGACAAAAAAAGGCGATATCCGATCGAGAATACTGTCGGCCGCTTTGATGGAACTGCAGGGCAGAAGTTGCATCATCGCTTCGGGCTTGGACAACACCGAGCGAAAGATCGCCGAAGAGCAGCTTCGCCGGTTGAACGAAACGTTGGAGGAGCAGGTGGCCAGGAGAACGGAACTGGCCGAGAACAGGGCAAGGCGGCTCCAGGCCCTGGCGGTGGAACTCGTTCAGGTGGAGGAGCGGGAACGGCGGAGGGTCTCCCACATTCTTCACGAGGACCTCCAGCAGATTCTCGCCGCCGCCCGATTCCAGCTTCAGGCGGCCTGCCAGGGCATGCCCCCGGTTCCCACGCTGGCTTGCGTGGAGCGTTTGATCGAGGAATCCATCGAAAAATCCAGGCGTCTTTCCCACGAGCTTAGCCCGGCGGTGCTGTACCACTACGGTCTTTTTTCCGCCCTTGAATGGCTGGTCCAGCAAATGGCGGATCAGTTCGGACTGGAGGTCCTGCTCGAGGGAAACGATACGGGGCGTCTGGAAAACCCCGCCTTGGAGATTTTTGTGTTCCGGGCCGTGCAAGAACTCCTGTTCAACGTGGTCAAACACGCGGAAACGAGACGGGCTCGCGTCGTCGTTTTCCAGTCCGTCGACTCTCTCGTCCTCGTAATCAGCGACAAAGGACGGGGATTCAGTGTAGATGCGCTGCGCTCGTCAACGGTAAAAGATGGACTCGGATTGGTTAGTCTGCGGGAACGCGCCCACGCCATGGGAGGCGATTTCATCATCGAAAGCGCGCTCGGACGCGGAAGCCGATTCACCGTTACCATCCCGTTGACGCTTGCCGACGTCGGAGACTCCCGGAATGGCGAAGCTTCGGACGAAAGTCGATCCGTCGCCCCCGCCGAATCCTCCGGTTCCGCCGATTCGATTCAAATTCGGGTGCTTTTGGCGGACGATCACGAGATGATTCGCCAAGGACTGATCGGCATGATCGCCGAGAAGCCGGGCATCCTGGTGGTGGGAGCGGCGACGAACGGCAAGGAAGCCCTGGAGCTTGTCCGCAAGCTCGAACCGGACGTGGTCGTGATGGACGTCTCCATGCCGGTGATGGACGGAGTCGAGGCGACCCGCAGAATAAGGGAGGAGTCTTGGCCGGTTCGCGTAATCGGCCTTTCCCTGCACGAGGACGAAGAAACCCTCCGGACCATCCTTCGCGCGGGGGCGGAATCCGTTGTCCCCAAAACCGCATCCTCCGCCGAACTGTTGAAGGCGATCCATGGAGTCGATCGAACTGGAACCGCGCAATCGAACAGGAGGCCCCCCGTAGCTTAGTCCCTTCACCGGCCGAAATGAAAAGTCCCGGCCCGGTTGGCGCGATTTAATGCCATTGAACTCTTTCGTGCCACGGGCTATATTCCACCGCCAAAAAGAAAGGAAGACGACCATGAAGAACACGATCACGGCACTGGCGATTTTGATGTTCATTTCGACGCAGACGTTCGCCGGGGACTTGAAACGACTGAGCTTGGACAGCGCGTCCGGCGCTAGCCCGGTTATTGAAACCGACTCGGAAATCAAAACCGAGGGCGCGGGTTCGATCAAGGTTGAGACCCGGTGGCCCGCGACCGTGTTTTTGGCAGAGGTCGAGAGACCGGATGCGGAAAACGCGCAGTTGATCTTCAAGGCGGACGTCAAAACCGATCTTGAGGGAAAAGCGTTCTTGGAAATGTGGGCGCATTTCGATGGAAACCGGTATTTTTCGAAAGGATTGAACGATCCGGTGGAAGGAAAGTCGGACTGGAAAACGATCGGTACGCCTTTTTTCCTTCAAAAGGGGCAAAGACCCGACAAAGTCACGTTGAACCTTGTGATCGAAGGTTCCGGCGCCGTGTGGATCGACAACGTCGTTTTGGCCAAGGAGCCTCTGCAATAGCGGAGTCGAAGTAAAGCCCGAGAAGTCCAATAATCCGAAATGAACAAACCAAAGACAGTCGGCGTCGTAATTCCGACGTACAACCGGGGCTGGGTCGTGCGTGAGGCCATCGATTCCGTACTGGAACAAACTTGCCAAGATTTCGAACTCGTGGTCGTGGACGACGGCTCCGACGACGACACTCCGGCCATCCTGGACGAGTACGGCGATAAAATCCGGGTGCTTCGCCAGAACAACAAAGGCGTGAGCGCCGCCAGAAACGCGGGGATTCGCGAAACATCGGGAGAGTTTATAGCGCTCCTGGATTCCGACGATTTCTGGACCCCGAAAAAGCTCGAGAAGCAAATGGCGTTTTTCCGCTCCCGGCCCGACGCGCTCATTTGCCAGACCCAGGAAACCTGGATTCGGAACGGCAGGAGGGTCAACCCTAAAAACCGCCACCAAAAGCCCTCCGGCATGATTTTCGAGCCGTCGCTGTCCCTTTGCCTGGTAAGCCCGTCGGCCGCGATGTTCAAGAGGGAGTTGATCGACGAGATCGGCCTTTTCGACGAAAGCCTCCCGGCATGCGAGGATTACGACCTTTGGCTCAGGGTGGCCACAAAATATCCGATTTACCTCGTCGACGAGGAACTGATCGTGAAAAGAGGCGGCCACGCCGATCAACTCTCGAAAAGTCCCATGTTGGACAAGTATCGAATCCGGTCCATACAAAAGCTGCTGGACGGAGGGGCGTTGACAAGCGGGCAAAAGTCGGCGGCGGTTGCCAAACTAATGGAAAAATGTATCATATACGCCGGCGGTTGCGGGAAGCGGGGCCGGAAGGACGAGGCGGACTACTATTGGAAGCTCGCCGAGGCCTATCTACCGCACGCGAATGGAATATAGACATTCAGTGGATTTTGCGCCCGAAGATATGCATTGACATTGCATGGCGATGGAATCGCGGTCTTTCGCGGATTCTTCGGACCGACGGCGCGACGGTTCGAAAAAGAATAAAAGGGAGAGGCGAATGAAAGAGCTTTTTTCCACCAAAGGGGTGGCGAAATTTTTGGACGTGAACGAAAAAATGATTTATTCCCTGATTTCGGAGAAAGGGCTGCCCGCCACGAAAGTGACCGGCAAGTGGCTCTTTCCGAGACATCTCGTGGAACAATGGATCGAAGTCAATACGATCAATTACCCGAAATCCGCCGGGCAGCTGCCCTCCTACGACGGAATCCTCATACTCGCCGGGAGCAACGACCCGCTTCTCGACAAAACCCTTTCCCTCTTCAATTCCAAGTTTCCGGACCATGTCGCCGTCTTCGGCAATCTCGGAAGCATGGGCGGGTTGAAGGCGCTCCGGAACAACCGCTGCCACATCGCGACCAGCCACCTGCTACAGGAAAACGAAGCGGACTACAATTTCGATTTCGCCTCCGACGAGCTGAACGCGATGCCCGCAGTGGTCACTTTCTGCAAGCGCGAGCAGGGAATCGTCGTGGCCAAGGGCAATCCCGGGAACATCTCCTCAGTCGCGGATCTCGCAAAACCGGGAATACGGATTGTCAACCGCGCCTTGGGAACCGGCACGCGCCATTTGCTGGACCGGGAATTCAAAAAAGCGCAGATCAAGGGCGAAAAGATCGACGGCTATCGAAAGGAAGTCAACCGGCATATCGACGTGGGGCTTGCGGTCGTCGGCGGCGAAGCGGACGCCGGACCGGCAATCAGGGCGGTGGCCGCTCTCTTGAACCTGGATTTCATCCCCTTGCGCTGGGAGCGTTACGACCTTCTGATTTCCAAGGACCGGTTTTTCGACGAAGGCGTGCAACTCTTTCTGGGACTTTTGACCGACTCGGAATTCCGCTCCCTCGCCGACGAAAAATCGGGCTACGATTTGTCTTTTTCCGGAAAGATGGTCTATCCCCGTCGCACGACCGGGCGAGAGGGCGCATGAATCGGTTTTTTTCCATTGAGGAACGTCGTTCACGAAGCGTAGACCCTCGCCACGCGGGCGGTTATGGAGGACACGATCTCGTAATTGATCGTGTTCAGCATTTTGGCGATTTCGTCGGCGTGGATCGACTTGTCTCCTTGCCGTCCGATGACGACCACCTCGTCGTCCACGGACACGTTGGGGATATGCCCCACGTCCAGCATGGTCAAGTCCATGCAGACTCTTCCGACGATGGGGGCTCTTTGCCCTCTCGCCAGCATGTATCCCCGGTTGGACAGGAGGCGGCTGTAGCCGTCGGCGTATCCCACCGGAACGGTGGCAATGGCGGTGGGCGCGCGGGTCTTGTGCGTTTGGCCGTAGCTGATGGAAAACCCGGCGGGGACTTTCTTCACGTGGGCCACTCTGGATTTTAAGGTCATGGCCGGTTTCAGCTCGATTTTGTCTCTGGCGACTTCGTCCGAGGGATAGAAGCCGTAGATGGAAATACCGGGGCGAACAAGATCCAGATGGGTGTCGGGCATGTCGATCAACGCGCCGCTGTTGGCCGCGTGCCGGACCGGAAACTCGATCCCCCTTTTCGAAAGGCGGCCGATGAAATCCATGAAGATTTCGAACTGCTTTTCGGCATAGGTCTTGTCGGCGCTGTCGGACGAGGCGAAATGGGTCATAATGCCCTCCGGCTCGATTCCCGGCAGCCGCACGATGGCTTCGACCTGCTCCAGGGAATTCCGGAAAAGCCCGGCCGCCGATCCCGAAATTTCCCCGCAGTCGGTGACCATGCCCAGCCGCCCCATGCCGGTGTCCACCTTTATATGAATTCTAATCCTGCCGCCTTTCGAAACCGCGCTTTGCGACAACCTGGACGCCTCCTCCAAGGAAAACACGGTCTGGGTCAGCTCGTATCGCAGGAGCGTTTCGGCCTGCCCGGCCGGGGTGTAGCCGAAAATCTGCACGGGCCCGGAAAATCCCGCTTCCCGAAGGGCGACCGCCTCGTTCAGCCTGGCCACGCCGAGAACCTCCGCCCCGTTCTCCAAAGCGGTCAAGGCGACCTCTTTCGCCCCGTGGCCGTACCCGTTCGCCTTGACCACGGCCATCAACTTGGCGCTCGGATTCGCGATTCTCCTTAGCTCGCGAACGTTGTGCGCGATCGCCCCCAAGTCGATACTAGCGTAGAGCAAGGATCTTTCCATAAATTGTTTCTCTTCCTTCCCCAAAGGATGTCTCATGACAATTCTTCCAACCACTGTTTCATGACCTCGCCGATCAATTTGTCGTTCAATGCCGATTTTTCCTTGGAATCGGCCAGTACCTCGATTAAACCTATGTTTTCGAATCAAAAACGGTTTCAATCCTATCATCGATCGAGAAATCTCATCAAGCATCTTAATGCGCAATCCGGCGATTCTAATTTTGAACGGAACCAACCTGGGATGATGAAAATCATCCTTTTCGAGAGAAGGTTTTCCATCCGAAATCCGTTCGGACTTTTCGATCTTCCATTTCTCCGTCCCCAGGCAGGGTCGCGCGGATTTCCGGTAGCGCCGCCGTGGAAGGCGGCGTCACCGGAAGACCGCAGCATTGCCTCGACCGCCGATACCGCCTGGCGAAACAAGCCTGATATTTTTGGACCTTGTATTATGTGAATCATGTTTAGTCTTTTTTTTTAATTAAAC
>CAZNTU010000254.1:0-7933 GCA_964575975.1 uncultured Desulfobacteraceae bacterium | reverse complement strand
CGATTCAAGTTTCTATGCTTTCGTTCGAAAATTAGTGGTACCTTCAAAGGGCTGGAACTCAAGACCTATCAAGCGATAAATGAGGAAATAGACGAAATTAAAAGGAAGTTGCAGGTTCTCACTGCCAAGACCGAGGTCATTAAAAGATTGCAGGCGAACCGAGAGGAACCTGTCGTTATGCTTGATTCAATGACCAAGACCGTCGTTCCCAACAGAATGTGGTTCAAGAGTTTCAAGCTCAACGAAAAGGTCCAAATGAGCGAGGAGTCGAAAGGAAAAGGAAAAGGAAAAAAGCCTCCGGTTACGAAAAAGTCGACCGAGCCTGCCAAAATTACAGTGGATATCGCAATTAGCGGCATTGCGTTGGATAATAAAACGGTTGCCGATTTCATGACTCGTCTCGAAGAATCCAAACTTTACAGCAATGTTAACTTGCAAACTCTGAAGCAGGTCAATATCCGGAATGTCAATTTAAAGGAATTCGAAATAACGTTCAACAGAATTCAGCCCCAACACAAAACGGAAAACGGCGACGGCAAGAAAGCAGCCAAGGGTTGACGGGGGAGAAGCTATCTAAGACATGAAAAAAATTAACTTTTCAGCCAAATCATTGGAGCCGATTTTCGAAAAGGTCAGTCGGT
Source organism: uncultured Desulfobacteraceae bacterium (assembly GCA_964575975.1). Classification (GTDB taxonomy): domain Bacteria; phylum Desulfobacterota; class Desulfobacteria; order Desulfobacterales; family SKZT01. The sequence goes on along the minus strand of CAZNTU010000254.1, from coordinate 7,292 downwards.
TGACCAGAATGCAAAGAATTTTGATTTGCATTGGAACTTTCCTTCTGCTGATAGGCGGTTTCTTTTATCTGTCCTACATGCCCAAGTTCAAGGAAATCGACGGTTTGAACGCCAAGCAACGAAAAGTGGACGAGGAACTGCGAACGGCGAAGCAAAATGCAAAGCAATTGACGCGCTTTAAACAGGAAATGAAGGAGGCGGAGGACGAATTTAAAATAGCCATGAACGCGCTTCCCGAAAAGAAAGAAATACCGTCTTTGTTGGAAGGCATATCCAAATCCGGGCAGGATTCCGGTCTGGAATTTTTGCTGTTCAAACCCAACCCGGACAAAACAATCGAATTTTACGCCGAAATACCGGTATCCATTCAGGTCAAAGGCGGATTTCATAACTTGGCCCTATTTTTCGATAGAGTGGCAAGACTCTCTAGGATCGTAAACATCAAAGACATAAGTATCGCGTCAACCGACAAACCAGGCGATCTAAAAATAGAATGCACGGCTGTAACTTACAGGTTTTTGGACTCGGAAGTTAAAGAAGAGCCTAAAAAATAATCAACAAAAAGCGGCGTTTAACCATGGACTTCAAGCCTATTGCCAAGACAATCGCCATCTTTCTGTGCTTTGCCTTTACGTTTTTGTTTCAGGGCTGCGAAAAGAAGAAAGATCCTCCTCCACAACCCAAAGTCGTGAGCAAAAAGATCGAGGTCGATTCCGGAGGTGCCGAAAAGGCCAAAGGGATGCCGGCCGGTGCGGCATCCGCAGGCGTTGTCGAACCAAGCGGAACAAACGTTACTGAAAAAATAGCTTTGCCGGAAGAAAGTCCCGCCGAACAAGGCAAGGCCGATGCGAAAGCTACGGACGTATTGGCCGAAGCGAATGACGCGACCTTGTTGGAAAAAAAGGCCGAAGACGACACCGCCCCGCCGGATTTGGCCGCCCAGGAAAATTCAATGCTGACCGCAGGTTTCGCAAAAATATCCCCCCTGTACGATCCGTCCAATAAAATCGATCCTTTTATGCCTTTGTTCAAGGACGAGCCCGAGGTGAACGCTCCCCCCGCAGACGTGGAAAAGAAGGAGAGAAAGAAACGAATGCCGAGAACTCCGTTGGAACGAATCGAATTGAGCCAGTTGAAACTGGTGGGGATTATCCAGGCAGAGAGCGGGGACAGAGGCCTGGTACAGGAAGCTTCCGGAAAAGGTTACATTATTTCGAAAGGAACTTATATAGGCACAAACGGGGGAAGGGTAACCGAAATTTTGCGGGATAGGGTGGTCGTCGAGGAAGAAGTAGAGGATGTGTTAGGAAAATTGGAACTCGAAAAAAGGGAACTCAAACTTCAAAAACCTTTTGGAGAAGATTGACATGGAACGTGGAATCGGAAACTCGCACGCGGCTTTAATCCGCGTGATGGCAAGCTTGTCGTTTTTGGCGTTCGTTTTGGCGATCGGATGCGTCGGAACCGAAATGGCTCTGAAAGAGGCTGGGGAAACGGCGCGTATTCATTCGATTCACGCCGTCGAAGAGGATGGGAAGGTAAAGGTGATCATCGAGGGAAACCGGCATCTTGAGTGTACTCCCATCCGGCAGCCATATCCACTGAGCGTTGTTTTGCATCTGCAAGGGGCATCCTTAGACGACGCCAAAGTAGGGGAAGTGGAAGAAAACGAAATAATTTCTTCCGTCGGCGTTTCCGAATCCATTTCCAATGCAGTCGCTTCGCGAATCGAAATATCATTGAAGAAGGATGTTGCTTTCGAGGTGGAAGCGATCGGAAACACTCTCGTGGCGTCCTTTTCGAAAAACTCCCATACCGAGAATGTAGCTTCCTCCGCGATTTCCTCCGCTTCGGATGCCACGGCAGCGATCGATAAGCCGGAATTCGGCGCCGGAACCGAATCGGTTATCTCCACCGAAGATAAACAGGCTACCCATATATCGGACGTGGAGGCGGTCGCGAAAGACGAATTCGTCGAGATTATCGTGCGAGCCGATGGCAGTGTCACGGATTTCGAATCTTTCACGGTCGAGGAAAGCGTTGAGAATCCCGCTAGGATTGTATTTGATCTCTTCAACGTAAATGCCGGATTCGAGAAGGAGAGGAAAATCGAATTGGGTTCGAACTTCGTTGAAAGAGTACGCTTTAAGGGATATAAAGACAGGATTCGATTGGTGGTCGATACCCGGAATCAATACTTGGCGAACTTTCTCGCAACGCCTTCTATAGACGGGTTAAGAATTGCTGTGGCCGACAAAAGCGAGACGGAGAACAAGGTCGGGGAGAAAAACGGGGAGGAAGCCACCGTCTTGATCGACTCCGGCAAAACCGATGCGCAAGTTACGCAAGTATCCGAAGACGCCACTCGGGAAACGGCTCTTAAAGAGTCCGATCTTTCACGACAGGATGTAGTCGCCATGTCCGGGGAAACTGTGGCTGTGGCCGAACTCTCGGAGCCATCTGCGGATAAGGCAGCCGGAGCTGCTTCTTCGGGAAAGTCGGAAGTGGATTCAAGCTCCGTTTCCGCAACTGTAAAAAGAAAAAACACGCTGTCCTCGGTATCTGCAACACCGATTGGCGACAGCCTATTGGTTTCCGTGGGAACCTCCGCACCGGTCGATAAATACAACGTGTTCACTTTAAAGAACTTCGGCGATAGGCCCGCAAGAATCGTGGTTGATATGTTCGGCCTCCATAGTCCCTTTAAAAAAGAAAAAATGGTGCCTGTCGACTTCGAAAACGTGAGCAGAGTTCGTCACATGGGCTATTCCGAAAAGGTCCGTTTGGTAATCGACACCCAAGATTCCATGTTGTCTACTTTTACCGCCCGACCTGCCGAAAACGGGCTGGAAATTAAAATCGACTCCCCGTCTGAAAACCGGTCCGGTCCGGTATTGGCGGAGGCCGAAGTGGTCGGGGGGAAATCTTCGTCGTCGGAGATACTCGTCGCAAGCGCCGGGACGGATGAGTTCGCTCCGAAATCGGCGGACGAAGCAGCCGACCGCCAAGCCGTTTCCGCCCAACCTGTCCGGAAGGAGAATGTCGAACTCGCCGCCTACTCGGGACCCAATTGGATAAAAAGAATAGATTTTTCCAGCAGACCCGCCGGAGAATCTACTCTTCTGATTGGCGCCGCCCGCCCCATTCGATACGAAATAAAAGAAATCTCCGATAAAAAATTGGTTGTGAAGCTTTTCGAAACGCGAATTGCCGAACACCAAAAGAGGCCGTTGATTACGACTCGGTTCGAAAGCGCCGTGGATCGCATCCTGCCGATTCAGACCTCTTCCATGAAAGACTTGATTATTTCCGTCGAAATGAGGGAAAAGACGCCATATCAAGTCGAAGCGTTCGGCAACGATCTGCTTGTCAACTTCGAAGCCTCCTCGATTCCGCCCAAACCTTTGGAGGAAGCCAGTCTTCCGTCATGGCAGCAGGCAATGGCGGAACCCCTCGCCGAAACCGCTATCGTTTCCTCGGCCACTCCGCCCCTTGGCCCGGTATCCACCGCCGGAGCCGGGTTCGACCCGAAATCTGCCATTCAGGAGATGCCTGTGAAAGGGTACACGGGAGAAAAAATAGCCCTCGATTTCTTCGAGACGGATATTAAAAACGTATTTCGGATTTTGCGGGAGGTCAGCGGAAAAAACTTCGCCATCGACAAAGATGTGGACGGTTCGGTGACTCTTACTTTGGAAAAGCCCGTTCCTTGGGACCAAGTCTTGGATCTCGTTCTCAAGATGAACCAATTGGGGAAGGTAGAGGAGGGCGACATAATCCGCATTGCCAAAACAACGACGATAACGAAGGAAGAACAGGACTTGCAGGCCAAGCTGGAGGCGGAGGCCAAGGCCAGGGAACAGGAAAGGGCGCTCGAACCGCTGTTGACCGAATATATACCGATAAACTACTCCGACGCTCGATCGGAAATTCTGCCGCACCTGGAAAATATCGCCACCCCGGACCGCGGAAAGCTTAGCGTCGACGGGCGCACCAACATGGTTATTATGACCGACACGGCCGAGAAAGTCAGGCAGGCCCGAGAAATAGTCCAAAGGCTTGACAAGGTTACCCCGCAGGTGATCATCGAGGCCAGGATTGTCGAAGCCAGCAGCACCTTTTCGAGGGAGATCGGAATCGAATGGACTATGGATAGCGGAATTCCCAACAACGACCCGAGGGCTGGCATCGGTCCCCAAAGAGGCTACGACGCGCTTGGAGGCACATGGGCGTACGACACGGCCGTGAATCTACCCGTCCCGGACACCGGGACCATCGGATTCCAATTCAAAAGGATTTTCGGCACTCCTCTCACTATAGACGCCCAGTTAGGCGCCATGGAATCCCAAGGTGAGGGCAAGGTCGTCTCGGCTCCGAAAGTAATGACGCTCGACAACAAAAAGGCGACCATAAAACAAGGGCGAGAGGTGCCGTATGCGGTCGTAGACGACAACGGCAAAGCGAATGTGGAATTCAAGAAAGTCGATCTGCTTTTGGAAGTTACGCCTCATGTCACCCCCGACAGCCGGATTTCTCTCAGGGTATTCATCACGAAAAACGAAATAGCCGAATTTTCGCTGGTGGACCGCGTGCCTTCTCTGGCTACAAAGGAAGCCGAGACGGAATTGCTGGTGAACGACGGCGAAACCATCGTCATCGGCGGCATTTTGCAGACTACCGACCAGGATAAGGTAGCCGGGGTTCCAGGATTGTACAAAATACCGGTTTTAAGCTGGCTCTTCAAATGGGACAAGAAAGAGAGCCGAAAAGAGGAACTGTTGATCTTCTTGACACCCAGAATAATGCAGCTCGAACAAAGAGATGTTTAGAAAACAAGTTAACCTTGGACATGTAAGAGGATTTTAGGATGGAATGGAAATCGGGAATGTCAAATCGTGGCAGGGTTTTCGCGTTGTTGTCGATGGTCGCCTTTCTTTTGTTTCAGATTGGATGCAGCTCCGGCGGCGGAGGCGGGGGAGGTGGCGCCGCCGGGACCGATAAAGTAGAGAGCATTACCGTAAAGTCCGGTTCCGCCGCGATTGTGGCGGACGGTTCGTCGCAGACGCGAATCACTGTTGAAGTCGTCGATACCAAAGGAGAACCGATCAAGGACGGAATCAAGGTAACGGTGACCACGACCGCCGGCGACCTCGACAGCGCCGCGGCGGGCATACAGTCCTCGACAACGCTTACCACCAAGGACGGCGGAGCGAGGGTCATGCTGACCAGTGCCACAAACGTCGGGACAGCCACGGTCACGGCGACCGCCGACGGAGTGAACGCCAGCACGACCGTGAATTTCGTGGCCGCGTCCGCAAGCCAGATCCAGCTTGCCGCATCCCCGAACAACCTGACCGCAGACGGGGTCAGCAAAAGCACAATCAAAGCCATGGTGACCGATTCGAAGGGAAATGCGGTCGCGGACGGCGAAAATATCAGTTTCAGCCTGGCCGGGCCTGGCACGATTTCGGTTCTTTCCGCGAGAACCCAGAACGGAGTGGCGACCATCGAATATACTGCTTCGAGGCAGGTCGGAACGGCGGTTATTACGGCCGAATCGACGAGCGGCACGGTTTCGGGTTCCGTCCAAATAGAGTTGATCAGAGCCGCCGTGGGATCCGTTTCCACGGTAGTTGGATCGTCTTCCATACTCGCCGACGGAGTATCTAAGACATCGATAACTGCAAGTGTAACCGACACCTCCGGCAACCCGGTCCAAGACGGTACCGCAGTGACTTTTACCGCGACTGCCGGAACGCTCGGGGCGGCGATCGCAGGAACGCTCAAGGCTGAAACTGCCGGAGGTTTCGAGACGGCGATGCAGTTGCTTGGCGCGGTGTTTTTTCCGCAAGCGGCGATAGCCCAGACGCAGGGCGGAGGTTCGTCGATAACAGTCTACACCCTGAACGGTGTGGCGACGGTCACATTGACCAGCACTACCATTGTAGGGACTTCCACGGTTACAGTAACGGTGGGAGGTGTTTCACGATCGGTGACAGTCAACTTCGTCGCTGGCGGCACGACCAATATCGCTTTGACGGCTTCGCCGAATTCCCTGGGTGCGGACAATGTCAGCACCAGCAACGTTCGCGCCATTGTGACCGACGGGAACGGAAATCCCGTCTCCAACGGCGAAATCATAAGCTTTTCGATAGTCTCGGGATCGGGGAGCCTTTCCAGTCCTTCCGCTTCGACCTCCGACGGCGTCGCCTCCGTAGTCTACACTGCGGGAGGAGCCCCCGGAAACGTCGTGATCGAGGCCAAAAACGCGAGCGGCACTTCGGCGACGGTCCAAATATCCTTGCTCGGCGTTCCCGTCGGCAGCATCAGCTTGGAAGCCGGCGCTTCGAAAATAGTGGCCGACGGAAACTCGGAGGCGACCATCTTCGCTACAGTGAAGGACATAACAGACAACCCGGTTCCCAATGGGACGATGGTGGATTTTACCACCTCCGCCGGGACCCTGTCCTCAAGGAGCGCGAGCACTATAAACGGAGTGGCGCGCGTCAATCTTACCAGTTCGACAAACATAGGACGAGCCACGGTAACGGCGACCGCTGGCGGGTTTTCCGCGACGGTTTCGGTCGAGTTCGTCGCCGGTTCGCCTCTCCGGGTGAATTTGACAGCCAATCCGAGCACTCTGACCGCCGACGGAGTATCCACCTCCCAGCTCAGGGCCGATGTTACCGACGCGAATGGAAATCCCGTCGCCGATGGCGAACGTGTTTCGTTCTTCATCGAATCCGGCGGCGGCTCCATCGGGCCCCCCGTCTCCGCTCTAACATCCGGAGGAACGGCCCAGGTCTCTTTCACGGCCCCCAAAACCGAGGGGGTGACGACCGTCAGAGCCGAAACCGTAACCGGAAATCGCGGAAGAACGACTATCAATATCGTAGCCGTCGAGGTTGGCTCCATTGTTGTCGCCGCCGTTCCCTCGAGCATTGTCGCCGATGGGTCGGCTTACTCCGAGCTTGTTGCCACGGTCAAATATGTCAACGGAGAGCCCGTGGAAAACGGAACCAGGGTGGATTTCGAAACCACTGCGGGCAAGTTCGACGGCGGAGCGAAAAAGATTTCCGCGTCAACATCCGGCGGTGCGGCGTCGGTTCGGCTTTACAGCTCCAACTTGCCCGAAGTGGCCACCGTGACAGCAAAAAGCGGTACCGTCTCGGGACAAGCCCAAGTGACATTCACCGCCGTTCCCGGATTCTTAACCCTTTCCTTGTCGCGCACATCGGTGAAGTCGGACCATTCCAACTTCGCAATTGTCACAGCGACTGTTTTGGACGCCA
>CAZNTU010000253.1:0-7940 GCA_964575975.1 uncultured Desulfobacteraceae bacterium | reverse complement strand
GGCTGTCAATAAACTTCGACATGGACGATTGACGATCGATAAACTGTCTTAATCGGGCAAGGAGGTGGCATCGATCCGGTACGTGCCTATCGAACCGTTCGTCGCGATGAAAACCAGACCGTTTTCCGGAAAAGCCTTGACACGAAGGCCCCAAGCGGAGGCGTTCTCTCCTAAATTCAACTCTCTCAAGGTTCTGTTTCGCTTGTCGATCAGCAAAAGACTCGAGGATGCCTTTTCTAGGAAAAGCCATTTTGGGAATCGGCTGGCGCCCAAATAAACGAACGATTCGTCCTCGGAAATATAGTAGAAGGTGTCGAAGGGGCTTGTGCGCAGGGTTGCCAGCTTGTTTCCGGAAAAGCGATTCAAAACCGTCAGTTCGGCCGTCGGATCGTCTTGGCTGTCTTCGGGATTCGAGCCGCCGGTTTTTAAAATCAGCCAGCGGTCCGTCACGGCGGGAGGGGAGAGCGTCGTCGGATATTCGAACCCGCCGGTGCCGTCCGAGCCCCGGATCATCATCGTGTCGGTGTAGATCAGCGGCGCCGCGGACGGCTCTTCTTCGTAGTCCGGCTTGTGCGCGAAAACGGGGCCGGCGTGTTTTTCCATGGTCCATACGGCGCGGCGTTCCGGGAGATGCATCATGGTCATGCCCCCGGTCCGATGGTCCGGCACGATTTCGAATCCGTTCGCCAACGGCGTGCCCGCCGCGTAGATCGAGGCGTTCTTCTCGCGCCATTTCAATTTGCCGTCGGCCAGGGAAATGCACGTTATGTCGAGGTTGGAATCGGGGGCTTTTCTTTCATCGGATTCGTCCTGTTCTTCGGCGGAGACATATTCGGAAACAAAAAGGTCGCCGTTGATTCGAACGTTAGCGCTCGCGGAAATCGGTTCTGTCGTTTCCCAGACCAAGCTGCCGTTCTTGTCGAACCATTTCAATCCGGATTCGTTCCGAACCAGAACGCCCTGCGGATCGACGGTCGCCTGCGCGTTTTTCATCTTCGTTTCGGACTTCCACAATATGTCGCCGTCTTCGGGTCGGATTTCGTACAGAACGGTCCCGGATTCGGTTTCGCAGAAGGCGATCAATGGAAGACCGTCCGCTCCGGCATGGGTCGCGATTCTATGGCCGTCGCTGTTTTCCAGGACCCACAGCTTTTCTCCCGTGACCATATCGACGGACGTCAGCTTCCCGGAAACCGTCGTGATCGCGGAGTCCTTCCACAGATAACCCGACCTTAAGAACAAAGGCGTATCGAGTTTCGTTCCCCATTTTTTCTCGAGCGCGATTTCCCCGGAAAGATTGCCGGTCATGCTCGACCGGAATCCGACAGTGTTCCACAAGAAAGGAGCGGCCAGAGCCAAGATCGCGGACCAGCCCAGAAGGGCCTTTCTGACAGGGTGCCTGGCGATCACCCACGTGTCGGCCAGCTTGTCGTGCAATCCCCGGCGGTTTTTCGAGAAGGCGATGAACAGGTATCCCAAGGCGGGAAATATGAAAAGGCAGGAAAACAGGTGATAGCCGAACCTCACAACGGAGGCGACCAGGGAGGGGGCGCGGCCGTGCCTGTCCACCACCCGCATTCCCAGTATCCTGTGCCCGGCCCCGCCTTGCCATCGGCGAAAGAGCGCCGTGAAATAAACGACGAAAGCCAACGCGAAAAACAACTGCGCGAAAACGACGGACATCGAGGTCGCGTAGTCTTCGGCCGCAAGCGTCAGCGCCCAATGGAACGCGAATACGGCGATGCCCGTGAACGCGAAGATCAGAAACAAGTCTATCAGCTTGGCGAGGCCCCGCGCACCCAGGCCGGCGAAGCCGTATCCGCTTTCCAGCGCGGGACCGGAGAGACCGGAGAAATCCGGAAAGGGCGCTTTCCGCCCGTCGTCGTCGATAGTGAGAGGGAGCGCGGCAGGCGTTTCGCTTTCGAATCTTGCAAAGCAACGGTCGCAATAGACGGCGTCGTTTCGCCAAGTATAGCAGGATTCGCACAGGGACGCGCCGCATTCGGAGCAGGTTCTTGCCGCCATGCTCGCCGGGTGGTTGGCGCACATGGAAACGGTATGCGCCGGGCTGCCCTCGTCGCTTTTTCCGGGGACAAAGACTCCTTGGAGAACTCCCTGCTCGATGATAAAAGCTTCGATATTGCGAAGAAACCGCAAGTAACCGGCGAGGGGCAAGGAAACGGGCGGTTCGGCGTTCCGTTCCACCAGTTTTTCGAACTCTTCCGACAGTCGCTCCGGAGACGCGCCATGAAAAAACTGTAGAACGATATTCCCGGGCGTCTGGATCGGAAGAAGCTCCCGGTTTACGACGCATATGCATTTTCCCCCCGCAGTGAACGTTTCCAAGGTTGCGAACTGCACCTTTCCCGCAGCCATGCCGACGCAGACCGACCCGTAGCGTTTGAGGTCGAGGCTTGCGTATATTCGTTTGATCACGGGCTGGCTGTAATGGAGACAGACGAGATCCAGGCAATGGGCGAAACCCAGTTTCCTGAAAAAAGCCGAAGCCTTCCCTATGGATTTCGGGTTCGTCCGCCGGAAGTCTTCCGGTCCCGCAATCCGGAATTTGGGCTTCGCGTCGAGCAGGACCAGTCCCAGAAACGAACTTCCGAAGACTTTTTTCACTAAAACGACGATAAGGAGAATGGGAAATAAAACGAGGGCTGCCGTGTCCAAGTCTTTCCACGAGCGCAGCAAGCGTTTCAACGGTTGCACGGTCAAGTCGAGGAACAGTTTTGTCGGCTCGCCGGGTTCGCGGTTTTTTTCGTCTCGGTCTCGCGTCGCCGAATCTATGTTATTCCCGCAATACCGGCAAGTTTCGGGGATGTCCGCGTCCCCGTTTCCTTTTTCGATCTCGATCCCGCAGTGTTCGCAATATTCGATCATGGGAGAGCCTGTATGGACCAGTTTCCCAGGAAATCGACGGCGCCGACGACGATCGCGAGCGGATACAGAAAAACGTCGAGCAGGTTGAACTGTACCGCCAGGATGATCAGCACGAAACCGTACGCTTGCACCTTGGCGTAGAAAGCGGCCGCCTTTTTGGGCAGCACCGCCTTTAAAATCCAGGAGCCGTCGAGGGGAGGGAACGGGATGAGGTTGAACACGCCCAATATGACGTTCAGGACGATTCCGAAGGCCAGGATCTCGAACCAAACGAACCAGAAGGCTTCGAAACCGGCGCCGGAAAGATCCAAGGGCGTGAAAAGATCCAAGGGAATGCGGAGCGCGATTTCCGGGTTCATCGATTTGAATACGGGAGCGGATAGAAGATACAGCATGTAGCAGGCGAAGGAGAGACAGAAATTCGAGAGCGGCCCGGCCATGGCAAGCCAGACTTGGTCCCGCGGATGCTCCTTCAGGTTTCTCGCGTCGAACGGCACGGGCTTGGCCCAACCGAATACCGGCGCTTTAAAAAGGTACAATGCGATCGGAAGGACGATGGAGCCGAACACGCTCACGTGGCTGACCGGGTTCAAGGTCAATCTCCCGGCCCGCTCTGCGGTGAGGTCGCCGCAAGCGCGGGCGGCCGCCCCGTGGCTCAGTTCGTGGACTACGACCGAGAAGAACAGCACGTACAGCAGTATCGCGGTGAGCAGCCAGTCCACATGGCGCGGGTCTCCCTCCGCCCATGGGAAAACCGCCGTGAACGCGACGGGAAACGCCGCCCAGACCGCGATGTATTTCGCATTTTGCATTCTTTTCAGCATGGCTTTCAAAGGTTTTTTGGGTTGTAGAGAGCATCCGACAGCCGCGAGAATTCCTCCACGGAGAGCGTTTCCGCCCTTCGTTCGGGATCGATCCCGGCCTTGCCCAGGCCCTCTTCGACGACTGCGGGATCGAGGGAGATCCAGCTTTTGGAAAGGGCGTTTTTCAACGTCTTTCGCCTTTTTCCAAAGGCCGCCTTCACCACTTGGAACAGGAATTCCTCGTCCAGGACCGGAAAGGGAAGCTCCTCCAGAAATTCCACCTCCAGAACGGTGGAGTCCACCTTCGGGCGCGGGAAGAACACGGACGAGCCCACGTCGGTCACGCGCCTCGTCCTCGAGCAGTACCCGAGCATCACGGAAAGGCGGCCGTAGTCCTTGCTCCCGGGACCCGCGGAAATCCTCTCCGCCAGTTCCTTCTGGAACATCAGGACGGCCCGTTTCACGAAAGACCTGTTCTTCACGAGATAGACCAGGACCTGGGACGAGATGTTGTACGGCAAGTTTCCGAGCACCACCAGCTTGCCTGCGCCTTGCAGGTCCAAATCCCGAAGATCCAGGCGCAGAATGCTTTTGTGGACGATGGAAACGTTGTCGATCTCCTTTTCCTCCAGTTGCTTTTCCAGAAGAGGAATCAGCTCCTTGTCCGTTTCGACCGCGAAAACGCGCCGGGCCGCTTTCGCGGCGGAAAGGGTGAGCGCGCCGAGGCCGGGGCCGATTTCCAGAACCGTGTCCGATTGGGAAATGCGACTCTTCGCCACGATGGCTTCGGCCGTGGAGACGTCGGTCAGAAAATTCTGGCCCAATGACTTTTTGGCCCGGAGGTTTTGCGAATTCAACAATATTTTAGGCGATGCCATTCGTTCGTCTTTATACGCTTTAGTTGAAAGAAATCGGGGAAGTCTCCCCGTCTTGACGTCATCGATATTAGCCCTAATTTTACCTCTTTACAATGTTTATCGGCAAAACGAAACGGACAAACCGGAAAGGATTCCACATGAACAAAACTACCGACCCCAGAAATCCCGGCCTGGAAGCCGGGAGCAAAATCGGCGGATATTTGCTGAAGCGAGTCGTCGAGCTGACGGAGATCGACGCGATTTTCTACGAACTGGTACACGAGAAAACCGGCGCGCGGCATGCGCATGTCAGCAGGGACGACAAGGAAAACACGTTCGGCGTCGCTTTCAAGACCGTTCCGAAGGACTCCAGCGGAGTGGCTCACATCCTGGAGCATACCGCCCTTTGCGGCAGCCGCAGATACCCGGTGAGGGATCCTTTCTTTTCCATGCTTAAAAGGAGCCTCTCGACCTTCATGAACGCCTTCACGGCCTCGGATTGGACCATGTATCCCTTCAGCAGCCAGAACCATACGGATTTTTACAACCTTATGGACGTTTATTTGGACGCCGCTTTTTTTCCCAGGCTGGACGAACTGAGTTTCAAGCAGGAGGGCCACAGACTGGAGATCGAAGAAACCTCCGGGGACGGCATCAAGCTGGAATACAAGGGCGTGGTCTACAACGAGATGAAGGGCGCCATGTCCTCTCCGGACCAGGTGATGGGGCGGTTTCTTTTAAACGCACTGTACCCGGACACCACCTACAGCTTCAATTCGGGAGGGGAGCCCTCGGACATTCCGAAGCTCGCCCACCAGCAGCTGAAAGATTTCCACAAACGGCACTACCATCCGAGCAACGCCTATTTCTACACCTATGGGGACATCCCCTTGGAAAAACATCTGGCGTTCATCGAGGAAAAGGTCCTTGGAGAGTTCGAAAAAATCGATCCCGATACGGACGTGGAAAGTCAGCCCCGGTGGGACAAGCCTCGGGTGGCGACCTACTATTACGCGCTTGACAAAAACGAAGACCCGACCAGAAAATGCCAGGCGGCCGTGGCTTGGCTCCAGACCGATATACTTGAAACTTACGAGGTCTTGGCTTTGTCCCTTCTGGAGCAAGTGCTGGCCGGAAATTCCGCGTCGCCTTTGAGAAAGGCTCTGATCGATTCGGGATTGGGTTCCGCCATCAGCGACAATGCCGGGTTCGCAGCCGACAACAGGGACACCATGTTTTCCATCGGCCTTAAGGGCGTGGAGGCGGACGCGGCCGAGAAAGTCGAGAAAATCGTCATGGACGTGTTGGAAAATCTGGCGAGGGAGGGGATCGACCCGGAACTCGTGGAATCGGCGATCCACCAAATCGAATTTCACCGCAAGGAAGTCACCAACACGCCCTATCCCTACGGAATCAAGCTGTTGCTGGCGTTCGGCGGAAGCTGGTTCCACGGGGTGGACCCGGCCCGAATCCTCCAGTTCGACGACGAACTGGAACGGCTGAAAAAGGAAATCGCCGAAGGGCCTTTCCTGGAAAATAAAATTCGGCAATACTTTCTCGACAACCCTCACCGGGTACTGTTCAAGCTGCTTCCGGACCAGGCCAAGGAAGAAAAGGAAAACAAGCGGGTCGTGGCCGAACTGGAAGAGATCATGGGCGGGTTGTCCATCGACGACATCGAAAAGATCAAAAAGGACGCCGAGGCCTTGAAAAGGCTCCAGGAAACGCCGGAGGATCTGTCGGTGCTTCCCACGCTGGAACTTTCGGAGATCGTCCCCGAGGTGACGAAAATCAAGCCGACGGATTCGACCCACGCGGCCGAACTTTATCGCCAGCCCACGTCGGGCATATTTTATCTCTCGTCGGCCGCCGGGGTAGGGGGGCTCGACGAGAATTTGATTCCGCTTGTCCCGTTCTTCTGCTACGCGCTTCCCAAATCCGGCACCAACTTGAGAGACTACGCGCAAGTCGCTCGCCGCATCGACCTGTACACGGGAGGCGTGAGTCTCTCCGCGCAGGCGCGCACGGGGTACGCGGACAACGGCGCGGAAGGCCCCGGAACCTGCGTGCCGTTCGTCACTTTCGGCGGAAAATGCCTGGCTAGAAACATCGGAAAACTGTTCGAAATACTGAACGAATTTTTGACTGAGTACAGCTTTTCCGACCTTTCCCGGTTGAAGAACCTTCTGTTGGAATATCGCGCGGGGATGGAATCGTCCATCGTGCAAAACGGGCATCGGCTGGCCATTTCCATGGCATCCAGGAATTTTTCCTTGTCCTCGGCTTTGAGCGAAAAATGGCACGGCATTCATCAGATCAAGTTTATAAAAGAGCTTACGGACGATCTGTCCGAGGGACGATTGGAATCGGTCGCGAAAGATCTTGCTGGAATTGCAAGGGCCGTTTTCGCGAAAGACAATCTGAAAATCGCGCTGGTAGGCGAAGAGGCCGATTTGACCGATGGGGAAAAGCTGGCTTCGTCCTTGCGCGAAGGGCTTGGGAAGAGCGACGGGGCCGGATTCGGAGAACCGAAGCTCGCGGTTTCCGATTCCGTTCCACGGGAGGCTTGGAGCACTTCGTCGGCGGTTTCCTTCGTGGCGCGATGCTTCGAAACGGTCCGGTTCGGCCATCCCCACGCCCCCGCCATGTCGGTGGTATCGAAGCTGTTGCGCTCCCTCTATCTGCACCGGGAAATCCGGGAAAAAGGGGGGGCCTACGGCGGGTTTTCCATTTACAGCCCCGAAGACGGCCAGTTCTGCATGGCATCGTACCGGGACCCTCATTTGGCCGGTACCCTGCGGGTTTACGAGAACGCGTTCGAATTCGTCCGTTCGGGCAAGTTCACGGACGAGGACGTCAAGGAGGCCATCCTCCAGGTTTGCTCGGAGATCGACAAACCAGATCCTCCCGGCGTGGCGGCGAGAAAGGCGTTCTATCGGAGAATACTGCGATTGTCGGACGAGGCGCGCGACAAGCACAAGAGAGAACTTTTGGCGTTGAACCGCAAAAGCGTGGTGGAGTCCGCCGCGAAGTATTTCGACGCGAAATCGCCTACACACGCCGTGGCCGTTGTATCGGGAGAGGAAAAGATTGCAAGCGCCAACAAAAATCTGGGCGCCGATTCCCTGGCCCTGTTTCGCATTTAGGCCAAGCTCCGGATACGAATTCCCTGCGAAGGAGGCGCGGCGCCTTTGGCCGTACGCCCTTCGAAGGTAAACAGATCGTATTCGCCTGTATCATGGCTGTTCCCGAAACAACCGCCTTCATGCCGGAAATGCATGCGCGGTTGATGGTCGCCGCCGTGAGGGTTTCGGGAATTCGGGCCGTCAGGGCCGCAACCCCGCCGACGTTGAAGGCGTCCATGGGTTCGATGCAGCCACCCGTACCGGACGTC
>CAZNTU010000252.1:0-8001 GCA_964575975.1 uncultured Desulfobacteraceae bacterium | reverse complement strand
TCGCAAGACATGGCGGAAAGGGTTTCGACGAGCAATTCGACCGGGGGGAAGAAACAGGGCGGAGGAAGGGCCGAGGCTTTGGCGACTCGATAGTCGATTTCCCAAAGGCCCTCCCCGGCAATATGGCATAAAACAACGCGTTTTTTCGCTGCGCGCAGCATAGCGAAAAGCGCGTCTTCGATCCGGTAGAACGCATAGAGGCATCCCAACGCGAAAACATAGTCCGCCCGGACCGAAGAGTCCTTCCATGCGTTCTCCCATTTTTCGCGGCGGATATCGACGTTGTCGATACCGCTGTCGGCCAATCGCTTTTCCAAAACCCGTCTCATGGAAGTGGAGGGTTCGAATACGGTCAGGCGGTCGAGCGTTTCCGCCAAGGACAAGGTGAATGTCCCGGGGCCCGGACCGATTTCGATTCCGCTGCCTTTTCGATCGACATAGGGGAGCAAGCTCGAAAGAATCAGCGGCTTTTGATTACCGGGATAGCATGTCCGGTCGTATGTTTCCGCTATTTCACTCCAGACGGACTCCTCCCCGTCGGCCGCCACCTGTCGATAAAACGGGCTTTTTTCCTGATAGCTACGCCACCTTTCGGAAACCCGTACCAACCGCATGGAACCCATACGCAAATTTCCTTTCCCTGAAAATCGCACGAATTAAAACGCCAAATTCAAGGAGGCGAAAAACGACCGTCCGTCGGCGGGATAGGCCACGGGTCCCGGAACGTAGAGTCCTCCATCGATTTCTCCGTATTCGGCGTAGGTTTCGTCGAACAGGTTGTTGACCGCCAGGCTTAGAGTCGTCTTTTCCCGGAAACCGAACATGTTCTCCAAAACATACGCGTACTTCAGGTCGAATACGCAGTAGTCGTCCAACTCGTGCGTGTTGGAATAATCGCGGTCGATGAACCTTTCGTCGACATACCGAAAGGAGGCGCCGATTCTGCCGAAAAGAGGCGTCTTCCAGTCCGCCGTCGCACCGAAGCTGTGGCGCGGGACCAGGGGGACCCGCTCGCCGTCGAAATCGTTGGCGCTGGTTTGAAATTCGGTGAATTTGGAATCCAGGTACGTGTAATCGACGCCAAGGTGGAGCCCCTTCGCGAAATTCGCTCCCAAAGCGAACTCCAAGCCCTTCGATTCGGCTTCGCCCGCGTTTTCGTACTTGTACCTTCCATTGGTTTGCACCACTTTGTCCTTGGTAGTCACCTGGAAAACGGCGATATTGTATTCCAGAAAATCGAAAAGCAAGCCCCGTGCGCCGGCCTCCAGGCTTTCCTCCTTTTCGGGATCGACATTTTCGGTCAACTGGAAAACGGGCCTCGCCAAAACGACGGAACGAATTCCCTGCGAGTAGTTGGCGAACAGGTTCAACTCCTCGATCAAGGAATAGGTCAGGCCCACGCGGGGGCTCCACTTGGCGTGGTCGTTGTCGAAGCTTCCGGAAGTGTTCAGAAGGTTGTCGAAATCGGACGAGAACCGGTCGTAGCGAATCCCGCCGTTCAAAACAAACCGGTCGGCGGCTCGAATCTCGTCCTGGAGAAAGAAACCGTGGCTATTCGAGTCCAGACTCACATGGCTCAACAGCATGGAACCGAAATTGTCGTCCATGCAGAAATAGGGGCTGTTGCGGATCTTGACGTATTGGCCCCCGGCCAGAAATGTATGCTCGATGCCGAACAGCG
Organism: uncultured Desulfobacteraceae bacterium; assembly: GCA_964575975.1. Lineage (GTDB taxonomy): Bacteria > Desulfobacterota > Desulfobacteria > Desulfobacterales > SKZT01. The sequence continues at coordinate 6,320 of CAZNTU010000252.1, read as the reverse complement.
GGACCGAATACTGATAGGAGGCCTCGGTAGTCCAATTCCAAGGCTTGCCCGTGAAAAAGAAGCCGTAGTCCTCGGTTTCCCACTCGTTGGTCCTGTGATAGCTCTTGAAGTTGAAAGCTTCGCTTTCGCCTGTTTTCAAGGCCATTTTCACGCCGAAATTGGTCTGCGACGATTCTCCTTCCCTGTCGGGCTGCAAGGCCCTTTCGGGGTCGTTGTCGAAATCGTCCAAGGGCAGACCGCCGGGGAAACCGTTTTCGGTCTTCGTCACGTTCAGAAAACTTCGATCCGTTCTATGCTGTCGAGAGGAATATTCAGAGTGGTAATGTAGTTGGTGGGCTCGTTCACTTCCACTCCGTCGATCATCAGAGGCATGCCCCTCGAGGAGGGGCTGGCTCCCCTGGAGCTGGCGTAGAATGTGGTTTCCACGCCGCCCAAGCTATTCAGGACCAGGCCCGGGACATGCCGAAGCGGTTCCATGACGTCGTTGGGTTGGATGCGTTCGATGTCGTCTTCGGTGATCACGGCGATGTTGGTGGGGACTTCGTGGATTTTCCGGTCGGTTTTGGTGGCCGTTACGACAATTTCGTCCAGTTGCGCGGTTTCTTCCATTTCCGCGTTTCCGATCGCCGGAAACGTAAAAAGCAACATGAGAAGCATAAATGTTTTTTCATCTGGTTTTTCTCCTTTATTAGTTCAAGTGTCGATCAATGTACGAGAGCCCAATTCGCTCTTTCTTTCCCGGTAGAGACCCAAAAGCGCGAACCCGGCGGCGCAAAGGGAGATGCATGCTCCGGGAGGCGCGTACCAGTTCCAGAGTCCGTTGGAAAAGCCTCCCCGCTGGAAGGCGTAGTGAATCATCTTTCCCCAGCTGGGCAATCCGGGATCTCCGAATCCCAGGAAGCTCAGGGACGCCTCGGAGACCATCGCGCCCGCAGCCGCTAGAACGAACTTGGCGGACACGATTTCCGATACATTCGGAAGAAGATGGAAAAATACGATCCGTCCGGGTGAAAAGCCCAGTGCGGCCAGAGCTTCCACGAACTCGGTTTCCCTGAGCTGAAGGACTCTCGCCCTGACCGCTCTGGCGGTCGGACACCATCCGACGCAGGCGATCGCCAGGACGATGTTGAAGACGCTTTGTCCCAGGTACCCCGCCAGGACCGCCAGCAGCGGCAGGACCGGGATTAAAAGCACGGCGTCGATGATTCCCGTGAAGAACTCTCCCCACGCGCCCCGAAGGTATCCGGCGAAAAGACCTGCGACGGTTCCCAGAAAAACAGACGCGACCGCCGCCGCCGTCCCGACGACGATCGAAACGCGCCCGGCGTAAACCAGCGAAGTCAGAATGTCTTGCCCCAGGTCGTCGGTTCCCAGCGGATGGTTCCAGGAGGGCGGAAGAAACGGCGCGTCCCGGAAGGAGAGCGGACAAAGCGGCAGGAGGTCGGCGCCGGCGGAGACCAGGACGAAAAACAGCAATATCGCCATCCCCGACCACAGGGTCCATTTCGCGTCGTCGATGGTTCCTCCCTTATCGAACATCCGGCCCCCTGTGTCCGATGCGCGGGTCCAGCAGCCCCGACGCCATGTCCACAAGAAAGTTCAATCCTACGACGACCAGGGTCAAAACCAGGAAACAACCCTGAAGGACGGGGTAGTCGCGGTTCAGCGCGGCGTCGAAAATCAGGACGCCCATGCCGTTTATGGAAAATACGATTTCCACGAGCACGGCCCCGGATACCATGAAGCCGGCGTGAAGGGCCGCGACGTTGAGCAGGGGAAGGCAAGCGTTCCTGAAAACATGCGAGAACGCTATTTTCAAGGGAGAAACCCCTTTGGCTTTCGCGTACAGGACATAGTCGCTCCGGCTCTCCGATACCACCGTGTTTCGCATGACCAAGAATTTCGCGGCGGAGGAGGAAAGGACGACGGAGAGTACCGGCAATGCCGCGTGTCGAGAGAAATTCCCGGCTGCCTCCAGGAAGGAGCAATCCGAGCCGAAACCCGAGGAGAAGCCTCCCAGCGGGAACCAGCCCAGGCGAAAGCCGAAGACCTCGAGAAACGCCATGCCGACCATAAAGGAAGGCGCGCCGAAAAAAACTACGGCGGAAAGGGCGAGCGCGATATCGATGGGCGAACCGCGCTTCCAACCGGCGACAGTCCCCAGAATCGCCGCCGCCAGTGTGGAGATCAGGACCGCCGGGGCCAGGATGGCCAGGCTTCTTCCCAGATTTTCGCGAACCAGCGCGGCCACGGGTCGGTGGTGATGAAAGGAGTACCCGAGTTCCCCTCGAAGCAGTTTGGACCAATAGTCGGCGTATTGCTCCCGCAGGGGAAGGTCCAGGCCGTAGTCCGTCCTTAGTCGTTGGTAGTCTTTCTTGCTCAGGGCGACGGCGTCGGGACCCAAGAGCATGAGGACGGGATCGCCGGGCATGGATCTGGGCAGAACGAAGTTCAGGCTGAGAACGATAAAGAGGCACGCCGCGAGTCTGAAGATTCTTTTGAAAAACCGCATGGTTTTTACGTTTCCCGTTTCCCCGGTCCGAGAGCGATCATTTTTCGTTCTCCCGCAGCGAGAACCAAGTCTTCTCCCATAGAAAGCCGTACATAGGGCTGGTTTTCCAGCCGGTGAAACGCTTTCGCGCCGGCTGGATCAGGACGTCCCAGTAAAGCGGCACGGCCGGAAGCTCTTCGGAGTAGTAGCGCTGGACGTCCGCAGCCGCGCGGAGATATTCGTCCCGGTCCAGAGCCGTGTTCATCCTGGCCACGATGGCAGAGAACCGTTCGTCGTCCACCATGGACCATCCGATGTTTCCGCTGTCGAAATACCCCGTGCCGCACCCGGCCCACATCGTCATGCCCCAGGGAGTGGCTCGGGAGAGCAGCGCCCGATGGGATCGCTCTTGGTCGCAGATCGTAGAGAAAAGGGCCAGATCCACCGGGCGCAGGGTCAATGTCACTCCGACCTTGCCGAAGTATTCCTTCAGCAATTCCGTCAACCGCAAGGCCCCCGGCACGTCCGTTCTCGCCACAAGTTCCACTTCGAGCCTTTTTCCTTCCCGTTCCCGGCATCCGTCTTTGTCTGAATCGGTATAGCCCATGCCTTCCAGAATTTCGGACGCTCTCGCCGGGTCGTGTTTCAAGGGTTCGGTCTCGACGAATTCCGGGTTGCCGCGCGGAACGAAACCGCCGTTCGGAACGGAGCCAAAACCGCCGGAGAAAAAACGGACGATTTCCTCGTAGTCGATGGCCAAAGACAGTGCGCACCGGAATTCTCTCCGGTCCAGGGGAGGCTGGCGGGTATTGAAGAATATGGCGTTGGGCACGCCCGGATTCTCTATCCGGTGAATGGCGATTTCCGGGTCCCTCGACAGAAGCGGGACCTGGAACGGCGGCGTTCCGGCCGCGTAGAAATAGGGGATGTCTATTTCACCCTTTCGGAACGCCATGTACATGACGTCGGGATTTCTGAAGCTTCTGAAAACGATGCTCTCGACGTTCGGCGCTCCCCGGAAGTAGCCGGGAAACGCCTTGAAGCCGATTCGGCCCGCGGACCGGTCGAAATGGTCGAAAACGTAAGGTCCGGAGCCGACTGCGGCCTCGGGGCCGACGAAGGTCTCGGGGGAATCCACGTTCTCGAAGCAGTGGCGGGGAATGATTCGAAGCACCAGCAGATTTACCGGCAGGCGGGCGTACGGTTCGGAGAGCGTGACAATCACAGTATGATCGTCCGGGGCCTCGACCGTCTCCACGAGGCCGAAATGGCTTTTGTACACCGGAACCTTTTCCAGCAGGTACTGGAACGAGAATCGGACGTCCGACGCGAGAACGGGTCGGCCGTCGTGCCACGAAACTCCCTTTCTGAGAACAAATGTCCAGGTCTTGCCGTGGTCGGTCTTCCAAGATTCGGCCAAGTCCCCGTAGAATTCCCCGTTCTCGTCCAGGGCCACCAGGCCGGAATGGGTGAGCATTCCGCGCATGACCCCGAAATAGTAGTCGGAGAGGCCGACGCTTTTCACGGTCATGGTGGTCCCCACCACGAGCTTGTTCACCGGATAGGGCTTTTCGGCTTGCGCGTGGGCGCATTGCGAAATCGCCAATGAAACCAAGAAGGATATGATCGTTATTGCCTTTTTCATCGTCACAAACTCTGATCGGTCTTTTCGCGGCGTCGGAACCAATACCAGCCGCCCAGCCGCCCTTTTTCTTCGCCGACAGTCGCCCGCAACTTGCGAAAACCCTTCTCCATGAGCCCCTCGGCTTCCTCGGGAGAAACGCCCCTGCCTTTGCCGCCGCCAGGCGAGGGAAGCCATGCGAACAGCATGAAAAGCCCTCCCGGCCTGACGATGCGGCGCAGGGTTTCGGCGTACCTTTCCCGGTCGCGCCTCGCCAGCGAAAAGAGGCATCCGATATCGAGCGCGAAGTCGTACGGTTCCCTTGGGATTTCCAGGTTCAGTATGTCGGCGGTTCGAAAGTCGATGGCGAGCCGCGCCCGAGCGGCCCTTCGGCGGGCGATCCACACGGCTGCGGCGGAAAAGTCCACGCCGGTCGCTCGCCAGCCTTTCCGGGCTAGAGCCATGGCGTTCGTCCCGGCGCCGCACCCTATGTCGATGGCCTTGCCTGGGGTCGCCGTTTCCGCGAATTCCAGCAACTGCCGGGGGGAGACGCCGGTTTCCCACGGCGTTCGCCCCGACAGATACCGCCATTCGTACTTGATTCGCGCAAGCGTCGGCTTCCATTTGAAACGAGCTTTGTCAGAAGACAACCTTCGCCTCCAAAAAGACGCTCGTTCCGGGGTCCTCGTACATGTAGTACGTCCTGTAGTCCTCGTTGAAGAGATTGTCCACGACGACGGAGAGGTCCAACGCCTTCACGACGGTTTCCGACAGCGGGAAATGCTTCGTGGCCTTCAGGTCCACCACGAAGGAGTCCGGCATCACCAAAGATTCCCCTGCGGCGTTCCGCGTGGTGTTGGCGTCGGTGGTGTACTGTTTGCTCAAGTACCTGGCGTACCCGCCTATGGTGAAATTGTCCAGCCGGCCGTACACCACGCCCAGGTTCGCCGCGTGTTTGGGGCTGAACGGCAGATAGTTGCCCTCCAGGCTCTCGTCCTCGGGATTTTCTTCTATTGTGGCTTTGTTGTAGGTGTAGTTGGCGGTTACGGTCCAATTGTCCGCAGGGTAGAACGCCAGGGCGAATTCCGCGCCGAAGGATTCGCTCTTGCCGATGTTCTTGTTGATCCAGGTGTTGGAGTCGTCGAACCAGGACAGGATTTTGTCGTCCGTGTAGTTGTAGTAGCCGACCAGATCCATCCGAAGGCGGCTGTCGAACCATTTTTCCAGGCCCAGCTCGTACGAGTGGGTGGTTTCGGGGTCGAGGTCCGGATTCGGCCGGCGGGGGTTTCCTCCCGAGGTCCTGTCGTCGTATAGCTGCTCGGACGTGGGCGGCTTGAAGCCCTGGCCGTAATTGCACCACAGGGACGTCGCGTCGGTTATGTTGTAGCGAAGGCCGACCTTGGGGCTGAAATGGTCGTCGGTCCGGTCTTCCAGCTCGGAGGCGTTGAAGGAGCTGAAGCTGTTGTCGTAGTTCTTCCAATGGTCGTAGCGCCCGCCGGCGGTGATCGTCAGGTTCGAAACGGGCTTCCAGACGTCCTGGATATAGCCCGCCAGAGTGCGCACCTTGTACTCGCTTTCCTGCGCCCTGACGCCGGTGATCCAGTCCCTGTAAATCTGGTCCGTTTCCTGGTCGTTGTAGAAAAAGCCCGCGGTCAGCGTGTGCCCCCAACCTATATTCGTGGACCCTCGAATCTCGGCGGGGGTTTCCCGGTAGTCCATGTCCCTTTTTTGCCTGGGAGCGTAGTTGGTCCCGCCCCTGTCGTAGAGATGCAGATAGTCGTCGTAGCGAAACGCCGCGTAGGCCATCAGGTCGATCCGGTCCCCTATCTTCTGGTCGTATATGAAGCCCGCGAGGTGATAGTCCCAGTCTCCGCCCACATGGGGCCTGCCGCGGGTGTATCGATTATTGTAGTAGTTGTAGAAGAAGCGGGCCTTGGACGATTCGGAGAATTCGTAGCTCGTGTCGAGGCCCGCGCCCCGCTTGTCGTAGTCGCACTCGTCGATCATGCGGATGCTGGGATTTAGATTGTTTTTCACGACGTTGGCGCCGTCGGATTCCTCGTAGAACGCCGCGACGTCGAATTTGAACTTGTCGATTTCGCCGTCGGACGTCGCCGCACCCCGGAATCGCCCGAAGCTGCCTCCGCCCGCGCCGACGGCGCCGGTCGGTTCTCCGTCGCCCTCCTTCAGAATGATGTTGACGACGCC
>CAZNTU010000251.1:0-8007 GCA_964575975.1 uncultured Desulfobacteraceae bacterium | reverse complement strand
GGCCGCGAAATTCCTGGCGGACAGGGGCTACGACCCGGTTTACGGCGCAAGGCCGTTGAAGAGGGCCATACAGCGCTATTTGGAAAATCCGCTGTCCCTGGAGATATTGAAGGGAATCATCGTTTCCGGCTCGACAGTAGTCGCGAAAGCCGCAGGGGAGGAACTCGAGTTCGCCGTGGAGAACATGAACTGAATCCGGTAATAGAAGCCGAATCCTTCAATGGAACCCATTGACTTCGTTTAATACCGACACAAAGAGAAAAGGCCCGGGAAAATCGCGTTTTCCGGGCCTTTTCTCTTTAATTTTTTCAAGCGGAAGGCGTTTCTCAATCCCATTCCATGCGTTTCAATATATTGATGTTGAATTCGGCAACCGAATCGGATATGTTTTTTTGCCGAGCCAAAGGTTGATTTTCGGCAATTCGGCTACCATGCGGATTCGTTTTGCAGAGACCATGGCGCGAATCGACGAGGCGAATCGATCCAATCGGGGGGAAACCGTGACACTTTCCAAGCAGGAACCGGATGTTTTTCTCGAAGAGCAATTTGTCGGACAATGCGTGGCCAAGCGGCTAAACGATGCTGGCGTTAAAATGGACGACCATGCCGTTTTCGAAAACTTGAAGCGGCATTGCTGCGATGTTGGCACAGTGGAGATCCAGGAAAAAATCATTCCGTACTTTATAGATGAATTTCCGTTTGTTTTCCGATTGCGTTCCCAACTATCCTACCAAGAGCAACTGAACGATTATCTCCATAAGATGGCAATCCGTAAACTTTGCGACCGGCTCCCTCCTTCATTGGAACCGTCGGATATCGTACAGGAGGCCATGGCCAGAATCTTGAGCAAGCTGGATACCTACCACTACAGAGCCAAATTTTCCACATGGTGTACGACGATTCTGATTCGAACGGGCCTCGAACTGATTCGGAAAGAAAACAAACACGACGAGCGGGAAGGCGAAAGCCTGGACTCTCCCGTCAGTTGGGAAGACAACGACGGAAACCGACACGACGTCACCGTAAGCCAATTGCCGGGTCCCGAGCAAATATATCTTGGCAGGCAACTTTTCGATCTGATCGACAAGGCTCTCGAGCGTAGCAAGAACGAACCTAGAGACAAGAAGATTTTTTTTATGAGGCTCGAAGGCGTAAACGGGGATTCTGTGGCCGAAGAACTCGGCATTACCAGACAAACGGTCGATCTGGTGATGTTTCGCCTCAAAAAGCGCCTGCAGGAAATGGAATGGATCGAATCCGGAAAAAAAGCGAAAAGATCGTCAAAGCTCGAGAAAGAGGCTCTCAAAGAGACGCCGTCCGCATAAGCGGATACAGTTCCAATCGATGAAAGATTTTATCATTTCAAATCGTCTAAACCGGCAGGAGTCATTCGATGAATTGCGATGAAATCATGGAAATCATGACCCGATACACGGTGAACAAATTGTTCGGAACCGAAACGGACACACCCGACGAAACCGTCATGCGACACTTGTCCTCCTGCGCGTCCTGTATGAATCAGATGAATGTACTGCTCAAAATACTTACCGGAGAAAACCGTCGTCTCTCGAAATCGCTCTCGTGCGAAGAGGTCGCCGAACGGATTCCGGAGATGGCGGAAACCAGGAAGGAGCTTGTTCCAGGGCATTTCCCTGTCCAATGGCTGCATCTTGAAACTTGCGGACACTGTCGGGAAATTTACAAAACGACCCGCTCCTGCCTGACCGAAGAAAACGAACAAGCGTTCGAGACTCTTCGCCGGACGGTACTTCGGCAAAAAGACAGTCATCGGAGGATGGTTTGGGAAATTATGTCGCCTTACGCCCGAAAATTGACCCGGGAACTGGACATTCTCGTCACCCAGGGAAAAGAGGCCTTGCGCCTCGTCCCCGAGTGGTTGGCAAATGCCACGCTGGCCCCGGTTGCCGCAGGAACGCACCGAAGCGCGGACAAATCGTGCGACATCCGCCAAATCGTTCGCGTCGCCGACGAGGAACGCGGACGCCAAATCGTCGTTGAAACATGCCCGGATCTCCGCCAAGGCATTTTTCTGAGTATCAAGCTCGTGGATATTCAAACCCAGGAGCCTGTCGGCGGCGTTTCCATTGCTTTGCTGGACGACCATGGACGATACCTGTATCGGCTCGTCACGCCGGAATCGTCGGACAGAAAGGGTTTGGCCGAATTTTCGAATTGCGCGCCCGGCGGCTATCGGGCGAAAATAATGGAATCCCGACACACCTGGGAGGTGCCCCTGCGTCTGAGTTGACGAGGAGCCGCAAACAAACAGGAATCGACCGAAATGATTGTTCTGAACATCACGAATTTCAACGGCGAAATTTACCAGTTCGCCATTCCCGGCCCCGGTCGCATCGGCGGTATCATGTCGGCTTTTCAGACGGAAATCGCCCTCGGTACCCGTCAGACGATTACCGAACCCTATCGAAACGCCGCAACGAGGCAGAGCGTTCCGCAAGGAGCCTTCGAAGCGGCCGGCCAGATGATTTTCTCGCTGTTTCCGAAAGGGGTTCAAAGATATATCGAGAAGAACCCTGAAGCCCCGATTCTCATCCAAACCAACGACGTGAGCGTTCCCTGGGAATTGTTTCATGACGGAGAGGGCTTCCAAGGGTTGTCCCGACCTATCGGGCGCATGCTCATGACCCCGATCGACATCGGTTGGAAAAGTCGTCCGGCCGAACGGAATCCGAGGCCGTCGGTACTTGTTGTCGCCAATCCGGGAAGGGACGACCCGAATACGGACCTGCCGGAAGCGGACAAGGAAGGCTCCGCGTTGTGCGAGTTTTTGGAAAGCCGGGGATGCCGCGTCAACATGCTTGCGGGAAGATCCGCGAGTCGCTTCAATGTCATGTCTCATTTGCAGGGAGGCCAAGGCGTCTACGACATCATTCATTTTGCCGGACATGCCGTTTTGGAAAAAGGCGGGGGCAAATCCTTCGCTTCCCTGGAACTCTCCGACGGGCGTTTAAGCTCGCACGAAATCAGCATAATGTTTCGCGGCTCTCCGATCGTTTTCCTGAACGCCTGCCATACGATTCAATCCGGCGGAACGCGTCCCGAAGATATGCCGCACGCCTACGCGACAGGGTCGGACGCCTCCCGCGACCTTGCCCAGGTGTTCATCATCGGGAACGAAGACGGCAGGGCCCGCGCCCTGATCGGAACCCTTTTTCGAAACAGCGACAGCCTGTCCAAGGACATGGCGTTGAATTTCTATCGCGCCTTGCTCGACGGCCAATGCATCGGCGAGGCTCTTCGCGTCGCGAGAAACGGGATTTATTCCCCCGACGACGTCACATGGGCCTCCTATGTTCTTTACGGAGACCCCTGTCTCAAGTTGATCGAATCCGCATCGGGGGGCGAAGCCGGGGTCGAGGAAGTCGAGGAGGACGAAGATGCGAGCGAAGACGAGACGACAACGGCTGGAAGCGCTGGAACGGATACGGGCGAGGGGCCGGGCATATCCGGGCCTGACGGAGTCCAAGGGCAGGCGGCGGAGGAAGACGCCCTGACCATCGACATGCTCGGCGGCAGCGCCAGGAAGGCGTTGCTCAACGCCATGCGGGAAGCAACCGGCACGTCGTTTAAAATGCTGATCACGATTCATCTGTTTCTGGGCATGGCGACCGTAAAAGACGGATTTACCCGGTCCTTTCTCCAGCTTCAGGTCGAAGATCCCGACAAGCTTTTGGATTACTTGCGCAAGTTTTCCATTGCGCTGACCAAACTTTTGGACTCGAATGGCCTGACGGCGCGCGTGAATCGACTGCTGAAACTGGCAAGGGAATACTCGAAACTCGACCCGGGCAAGGCCGGGGGCGTGGAAGAGAAACATTTGCTTCAGGCCTTTTTCGAAGACGGCGGAGGCACAACGGCGATGCTTCTGGGACGGCTCGGGATTCGTCTGCCGAAACAGGATCGGGAATACATTGTCAATATGCCTCTTTTTTCCGCGGAATACCAACCGGCAATGAACATTTCCGCGCGTCAAACGGAACGAAAAGCGGGCGGAGAGGACATATTGAACGCTCTGGGAACCAGCGGCCGAAAGGCATTGGATCGTGCCGTCGACGAAGCGCGGTCCATGGGACATCCGGGATTGACTACGCCTTGCTTGCTTATAGGGGTGCTGGAAACGGACCGGGACGGCATTGGCCGAACCGTTCAAGCCGCAGGCGTGGAAACGGCTCGACTCAAACGGTACCTGAGAAGCGTCGTCAAGCCGGGACCGCCCCTTTTATCGCAAGACATAGCGATCACCGGCCGTTCTCTCCAAATTCTGGAATCCGCCAAAAAGTTTTCTTCCGGAAAAATCGAAGCGAACCATATTGGCATGGCCATCCTTGAAAACGGCATCGAAGATCCTGGCAGCATCACCGTTCAGATATTGAAGCATCTTGGACTCAATCCTGCGGAAATGCTCGACGCTCTCCGATCAAGCGCTTTTTCGGCATCGTCCGCCGACTCCAAGGATACCCCGTCGGCAACGCCGTTTATAGACGAGATCGGCAAGGATCTGACCCGGATGGCTCGGGAAGGCAGGCTGGACCCCGTAATCGGAAAAGCCGCAGAAATCGATGAAATCGCGGAAATCCTGTTGCGAAAGGAAAAGGCCTGTCCCGTGCTGGTGGGGGAGGCGGGTGTCGGCAAGACGGCCATTGTGAAGGCGTTCGCGCAAAAAATTGCCGACGGTCGAATTCCCCGCGCTTTGGCCGACCGTCGGGTAGTGGAGATCGCCGTCAGCGACCTGGTGGCCGGGACCAAATACCGGGGGGATTTCGAAAAGCGCATGCAGGGGATCGTCCGGGAAGTCGCGAATGCAGGCGACGTCGTTTTGTTTCTGGACGAAATTCATACCCTCGTCGGGGCCGGCGGCGCCCGCGACGGGGCCATGGATGCCGGCAACATCCTAAAGCCCGCCTTGGCCAGAGGGGATTTCAAATGCATCGGCGCCACGACCCATGACGAATACCGCCGTTGGATCGAGTCGGACGCCGCGTTGGAACGGCGTTTCACGCCGGTGCGGATAGCCGAGCCGACGCCGGAGGAAGCGGTCGAAATTCTGGAGGGCGTTCGGCCTTCTTACGAAGCCCACCACAATGTGACCATTCTGCCCGAAACCATCCGGGAGGCGGTAAAGCTGTCCGGCGCAAACCTTCCCCACAAGCGACTGCCGGACAAGGCCATCGACCTGATGGACCGCGCCTGCTCCCGCGTGCAGATGGCGAGCGACCGGTCCGGCAAGGACGGAGCATATCCGGAAGTGACGGCGCGGCATGTTCGAGAGGTGTTGGCCGCCTTGACCGGCGTGCCCGTTCCTCTATGCGATTCGAGCGAACCCGGAGCCGGCGCTTCGAAAATGGCTGACCTGGAAACGGCCCTTAACCGGCAGGTCGTCGGCCAACCCAATGCCGTCTCCGCTTTGGTTCGGGTCGCGAGCATGGCGGAAACCCGCATGCGCGAACCCGGCCGCCCGCAAAACGTACTGATGTTCACGGGGCCGGTGGGAGTGGGCAAGAGTTCCCTTGCCAAGGCTTTTGCGAAGCAAAGCGGGCGCGAACTCGTTCAACTCGATATGACCGAGTATGCGGAAAGGCATCAGATCGCCAAGCTGATCGGCGCCCCCGCAGGCTATATCGGCCACGGCAGGGAAGGCTTTCTCACGGGAAAACTCCGAACCCATCCGCACTGCGTCGTTTTGCTGGACGAAATGGAAAAGGCCCATCCGGATGTCAGCCAGCTGTTTTTGCATCTGTTCGACGAAGGCCGCCTCGCCGACGCCAAGGGAAAGACCGTGGACGCGCAAAAAGCCATGTTCGTCATGACCTCCAACATCGAGACCGACCCGGTCGGCTCCTCGTCCGGGAAAAGCGTCGGATTTGTCGCCCCCGTCTCGGACTCTTCCGGATCGGCTCCGTACGAAGCCCTCGGATGTTTCTTTTCCCGCGAATTCGTCGATCGCATCGATCGGATCATTCCGTTCCGACACCTTGGAAAGGACGATATTTTTACCATAGCGAAACAGATGCTGGTTGATTTTTCGGACAGGCTCCACGAAAACCACGGAGTTCGGATCGTAGCCCTCGACAAGGCCGTTCGGTTCATCGTCGATAAAAGCTTCGCCCCCCGGTCGGGAGTCCGGCCCCTCAGGCGCGCATTGGAAGCATATGTCGCCAATCCTTTGTCAAGCATGGTGGCAAAAGGATTGACGGGTATCGACCGTAAATTGACTATCGACGTCGAGGCCGGGGAAATCGTTTTTAAAGAGGGGTGAACAAAGGCGATGCGAAGGCTAAGGGCATCGGAACGAAAAAACTTCTTCGGAGTTCGACTGTCCCGAGATTCGTCCGTCAGTCGTCCGCATGCGAAATGCTTGGAAAAATCAAAATGACCGATCAGGAAACAACTCTCATAACGAACGCATTGATCGCGTTCCACCAAATGGATAAACCGGACGGCTCTTTGGACGAACCCAAGCGCACGACGCTCCGAAACATCGCCAAGGCCGTATGGATCAGGCTTCGGCACCCCGGCCCGGACGGGCGGCAAAGACCGGACTACCTGGCGATTTCCGACGCTTTCTCGAACCCCGCCGAAAACGAGCCGCCCGAGGCCCATTGGTTGAGAAACGAAAAGGCTCTCGAAAACGACGGCGAACCCGACGGCGTCCGAGAGGACGCTTGGATGGACATCGCCGCCAAGGTTTTCGGACCCATGCAGTTTATCCTCTTCCTGGATTGGGCGCATGCGGGTCGCCGTTCGCGAATCCAACGCCTGATCCCCGAAAGCGGCCCGCTTACGGTGTACCAGGCCGACGCTCTGCTGGAAACGGGTCGCATCGAAGCTTTGGGGTCGGGATGGACGGATCGGATAGTGCCACATGACGACGGTCTTGTCCCGGAAGTCTCGTTCAAGCGCTGGAAGACGCTTCTGGCGGCGGAGGCGGAGCTGGCGACCGAAAAAGCCGATGTTTTCCTGCGAAACCGTCTGGAGCGGTTGCTTTCCGAAACCGACGCAGAGCTGGCCGACGGCGTGGCCGCAGCCTTCGACGCCCATGTCGCCCGGCGTTGCATTGCCGCCTTGGCCCGGGTTTGCATCGCCTTGCGCCTGGACGCCGTTCCGGTGCTGAGTCTGCCCCGGGGGGAAAGCCTGCCGCCGTGGGAGCGTTCCTATCTGACGGGCCTCTCCTTTTTGGCATTGGGGTTTCCGGATACTGCGCAACCCCATCTGGAAGCGGCTTTATCGGAAAACCCGAACCAGGGTGCGCTTCGCATCGCTCTGGCGGGACTCCTGGCCGGAGCGTTTCCCGGACGGAGTCTGGATATGGCGGAGACATGCACGCCCACCCGGGAACTTCTCGTCGCCCGCGCCGCCCTTTCGGCCAGGTGGGGGCAGTACGAAGCCGCCAAGGCGCTGTTGGAACGAAGCAAGCGGCCGGACCTCGCCTCGGAGCCTGCCCGGTTGTTTTGGCCCGAGGGCAGAAAGCAGTCGTCCCGGCAAGCTAGGGCGCTGGAGATCGCCCTTTTGGAACGGTCCGGTCGGTGGGCCGAAGCCGCCACCGCCTTGGCAGCCGAAGACTTAACCGATCCGGCTCCTTCTTATATCAAGGCCAGGGTCTTGTACCAAAGCCTTCGGGAACTGGAAACCCTTTTGCCGCACCAGAGCTGGCGCCGGAGCATATTGCACGAAAAAATTTCCCGATTCCGACACGAGCTGGATCACACCGTTCTCAACCGCGACGCCTTGTTTTTCGGCGCTATGGCGGCTGGCGAAGAATCCCCCTCCGAGGCGGCGAAAAGGTTTCGGCGGCTGCTGGGACAAAAAAAATGGGTGGCGGCCCAGCAACGCGTCGGCGGCGGCCGCCTCGCTTATATCGGCGATGCGCTGCTGAAATACGGAGATCCGTCGGATGCCGCCAAAGCTTATCGACTGGCAGCCGAATCCGGGCATCCGGATATGGAGGTCCGCCTGCAGGTGGCGGACGCC
>CAZNTU010000250.1:0-8055 GCA_964575975.1 uncultured Desulfobacteraceae bacterium | reverse complement strand
ATCCCGCTTTCCGCGCGATCCTGCAAGTACGACACGGGTTTCGAAGCCGACGGCAACCACGGGGTTCTGGATTTGCTGCTGGCTGGGGAAGGCGAAAAGACCTGCCCCGTCTGCGGTAGAGCCATCGATTACATGGAGGGTTTCTGGAACCCGATCTGCAAGATGGAAAGAAGAGTCGAAAAGCGACTGATCGCCAGGACCGCCATCGACCCCGAGCGAGGAGTGGCCTCCGAAGGGAAGCTCTACAGCCAAAGATGCATAGAAGAGGGCATGGTGTTCAAAAGCGAAATCCATGTTCCCGAAGACCTGCTCGACGTTCTGGAGTCGCTGCTGTCCGAGCCGTTCACGGCGGGAATCGGAAAGGGACGCTCGCGGGGGCAGGGATGGATGCAAATCGAAAAAGCCGAAAGGCAAATCCCCCGCCCTCCTTCGACAGACGCGGCGACGCGCTTTTTAATGTTCAAGGCGCACGCCCGAAAAGGCATGTTGGCGGTCACGCTTCTGAGCGACGCCGTGTTCCAGGACAAGTATCTCAGGGACAAGACCGCCCCGGACGTCTTCGATTTGGCCCCGCTCGACATCGATCCCGGCGACTGGAACCCCAAACCGGTCAAGGCGTTCGCCTCCGCCCGCATGGTGTTCGGATTCGACGGCCCTCCGTTGCTTCTTCCCCGAATTCCCCGCCTGGCGGTGACTGCGGGAAGCGTTTTTATGTTCGAACCAAAAAACGGAGTCGTCCCCAAAATTCCGGCGGGAAACGGAATGGGGCGCATCGGGGAAATCAACGGGGAAGGATTCGGCAAAGCGGTTCTTTGGCATCCTTTCCATTGCGAATTCAAGGCGGAGAAACCGGAACAAGTGATAATAGAAAACGCCAAACGTTTCTATTTCTTCGGGTTCGATTGGAAAAAAATGTCAGCCTCCCAAATTTCAGCGGTCGGGGATCGTTTCCGAAATCAAGCCTCTCTGGAACAGGCCAAGGAAAGCGCCATAAAATTCATATCGGGCCAACTGGAGAAACTCGGGAAAAAGCGGGAAGAAGGGAAAACGGCGTCTTGGCTGACAAACGCCAAAGACGAACAAGGAAATTTGGGAGAAATCCTGATCGATTGGATCAAGAACGAAAAATACCTGGGAAAAACAAAGTTCGAGCATACGGATCGGCTCAAGGCCCTTCGCCAGTTCTGGAACTTTGTCGAAGATCAATACAATTTCGAAAAATCGATCCCCGAAGATATGCGAATAAAGAAGGAGGAATAACGCCATGACCAAACCCGCATCTCATCGCGAATTGCATAACAGATACACATTCACCTGCACTCTGAACATGGAAACCCCCCTGAGGATTTCCACGGGCGTCGCCTCGGAGGAAACCGACGCGCCGGTCGCCAGGCGCAACGGAGCGCCCTACATTCCCGGAAGCTCCCTTAGGGGCGCGATCCGCTCCGAACTGGAAAGGACCATGGCGGCTGTCGGTCCTTACAACGGCCTTGCATCATGCGTACTGTTCGAAAAGAAAAGCTGCGACAGCGAGTACAGGGAAATGATCCGGAAAATCGAGGACGACCGGAACGCAAGCGACGAATACAAGAAGAATAAAAACGAAGAATTCCTCGCCGAAAAGCTCTGCCCCGTATGCCGGCTATTCGGCTCGACCATGTTCGCCTCCCGCCTGACGGTGGAAGACGCCCTGCCGAAAGAACCGAACCTCGTCAAAACGCAGGTGCGCGACAGCGTCGCCATCCACCGGGACAACGGAGCCGCAGTGGAAGGCGCCAAGTTCGACTACGAGGTCGTCGAGATCGTCGAGAACGCCTCCGAATTCAAGTTCGGCATGGTCGCCGAAAATTTGGACGACATCGACAAGAAGCTGATCAAAATCGTCCTGCGACTTCTCCAGAACGGAATCCACGTCGGAGGAAAAAGATCCGCTGGATTGGGCAGGATCCGTTTGAAAGATTATAAGGTGCGCGGATTCGAAAACCCCGGGCAACTTTGGGAAGCCCTCGAGGAAGGCGGAGATATCGACAGAGACCTGACGAAAAAATGGAAGGAGGCCTAATATGCTGAAACGAAAACTGTGCGAAGCGACGTTCCAATGGGATTTCGAATGCGAGGGACCGCTGTTGATCGCGGACGGGCGCTACGACAAGGCAAGGGAATTCGGGCAGGGCGCGGCCGGGTACCCGGACAAGTTCTTCCTGAATAAAACCCCCCGCGAAGCGATGGTCCAGCGGATTCGTTCCGCCCAACCGGATGCTCCCTCCAGAGACGGTTGGGGTTTCTATGTGCCTGGCTCGTCCATCCGGGGACCCTTCCGCGCCCTGAGCGAGAAAATTCTCCGCTCCCTGGTTCCCGAAACGAACGGCGACCCGACAAAGACCGCCTGCGACCCGTTCGACACGAAAACGAACTGCTCCAAGCGGCTGGAAAAGAAAGCGGGAAAGGAGAGTCTGTACCCTTATGCCTGTCTCGCCTGCAAACTCTTCGGCTGCGCCGGGCTCGCAAGCCGCATCGATTTCGCCGACGCCAATATAAACGAGTACAAGTCCGTCTATCGCGACATGATCGGCGTGGATCGCTTCACCGGTGGCGTATTCACGGGAGCCAACATGCGCTTCCACGTCCTGGAAAACACCCGCTTTTCCACCAAGGTCAAATCGAGGAACTTCGAACTATGGCAATTGGGCCTCGCGGCCTTCGTTTTCAGGGACTTCGAGGAAGGCATGGTTTCCATCGGCTTCGGCAAAACCAAGGGGTTCGGCAAAGTGACGGCGAAAGTGTCCCGGATCGAGCTTTCCTATCCCCGCGAGACAAACTGCGTCGAGCATTTGGGAACATTGGCGGACGAAAGAGAACAAGACTTTTACAAGTTGACCGAACATGAAGCTCCCGAAATCGAGTTGAAGCCGATCTCCGACGGTATTTCCCTGTACAAAAAATACCAGGTCGCCGATATCGACGCTTTCTGGCGCAAAGTCGCCCCAGCGTTCAACTCCTACATGGACACGCTCGTGCAAGTGGACGAACAAAAGGAGGACCGGCTATGAACGCAAAGATCGGCTATGCGGAAAACCTGTCGAAACACCCCGAGTTGTCCGGCGATCTCCCCTTCGCCTGGCTCGAGGGAACAATGCGTGCCGAACTGATTCGCAAGGACAGCCCTGGCGCGCCGGACTGGAAGGACATCGGAACGTGGCCCTGGGGCCGAATTTTCGGAGACTGCGGGGAATACCGATGGCAACGCGGGCGGGACGGCAAAATCCACGCGGTCCTAATCCTTGACGAAGGCATCTTTCCCCCCGGTTTCGATGGAATCGCGGAATTGAAAAGGGAATCGGAAAAGGACGGTTCCATGATGCTATGGGGTGAATGGATCGATCCGAAAACCGACCCGACAGCCAACCCCGACGGGGGGCCTATGTTCTACGCCCCCCAGCTGCCCCGCGTGCAAAACTACCCGCTTGCCAAGGATTCGGCGCAAGAGCAGAACACATACCCCGCCCTTGTCGTTCGCCGGTATCGGGCTTGCGAAGGAGAAAACCAACCGGAAGACTTCCACGGAGAATTCATCCGTTGCGTATCCATCGAAACGATTTCAAAAGGAGGCCGAAATGCCACTGGTCAACCCATATAATTTCGTACCGCTGAAAGACCAGCCCGACCAAACAAGCTGGGACAGTTTGTTCATGCGCCATCGCTTGTCCGAAGAAAATTTTTCCGGGCGTCTCGACATAATCATGACCGCAGTCACGCCGGTATTCGTCCCGTCCCTTCTCCGGGAAGACATCGAAATCCAAGCCTTCGAGTATCAAACGAAGAACGGACCTAGGCGGGCAAACAAAAAAACCTTCAAACGTTTCAATCGCAACGGAAATATTCCCTTTATTCAATCAACCAGCGTCAAGGGCATGATCCGATCCGTGTTCGAGGCGATCAGCAACAGTTGCATGGCATTGTTCGCCGAGAAATATCAGGACAGGCGAACATCCAATCTATATCCCTGTCCCGAGTACAAGGTGCAAGCCTGCAACCGGGAAAAGGGACTATGCCCTGCCTGCGCCGTTTTCGGACTCGTACAGGGAGAGGAAACCCATCTTCAGGGGAAAGTCGCCTTTTCCGACGCCATAAGCGATCCCGATTTCATCGAAAGAGGCCAATGGATCTTGAAGGAACTATCCTCTCCGAAACCCGAGCGGCATGTTCCGTTCTACGCCAAGGACGGAAAAAGCTCGTCCTCGGGTCCCAAGGGAAGAAAATTCTATTACCACCACGGTGCGGCTGTCCAAAAGGACTGCCATATCAATCAAAAAGACCACAACCAGCGCAACGTCAAAATCTTGGAAAGGCTGAAAGCAGGTTCAAGATTGACTTCGTCCGTGGAATTTTCCGACCTGACCCAAAGAGAACTGAGCCTTCTTCTGCACGCCTTGGAGTTGGATTTGACCATGAAAACAAGCGGCGGACAACAGAAGATCGCATTGTCCATGGGACACAAGATCGGAATGGGAAAACCGCTCGGTTTGGGGAGCGTATATATAATGGTGTCGGGCGGTTTCATCACGAAGGGCGCACAAAGATACCGATCTTTCGATAGGGCCGACGACGCAAATGTCAGGGAACAGATCAACGAAGCGAAGAAAGCCCACCCTGTGAAATTTTCTTCCGACATGATCGATCTTTTCGCATTGGCGAGAAACGAAGGCGAAAGGATATGCTATCCGGACTATAACTGGTTCCACGACAGGAGAAACTCGCAAGCTCCTCTTCCAAAAAACGGAATATTTTCCCCTTGATTTCGACCACTATCGATTTTTCAACCATACGGGCAACTTCCCCTTTTCTAAAGCCGGAACAGGTGAAAAGGTGGGAGTTGCCACTAATAAAGCTTGAAGACTATAGGGGGTTGACATGTTTCGTCGTTCTGAATGGGAACTTAACGTATTGCCTTTTTCACTCGTAGTTGCGGCGATGCTTAAAATCCCACCGCGTGTTTATGCAGTCCCTATACTGAATTTGCGTATAAAAATGGAAAAACGTGCGTTGAAAATTAAAAGGGCATAGGTGTTTTCAAAAATGGTATTCGAAAACTTATCCGATCTTAAAAAACTCAAAGATATTCTTTCCAACCATTATTTGATAGATTCTAATGCTTCCTATAACCGTAGAACCTTTCTCCGTGAATGCAATTTGCAACTTTTGATCGATGAAATACAACTCGATTCACCAACGAATGTTTTTGTCAGTAATTTAGTTGATCAAACAAGAGATAACAAGGACCTTCTTGCACGTTTTTTAGAGGCATATTGCGTCCTTTATGAGGATCATTACAAGAATAATGAAATAGAATTTCTTCAATCCATTTTAAACTCGCTTGATATCGAAGAAAAGCAAATGAATTTGGTTGTCCCACAAAATGGGCAAATAGCAAGCTGTGAAATGGAAAAAAAGGATGTTAAAAAGGTTTTCATCAACTATGCTAAAGAGGACTATGAACATGCTTTGCAAATTTACACAGAATTGAAAATTAGAGGAATTAAGCCTTGGCTTGATCGTGAGGATATTCTGCCTGGTCAAAGGTGGAAAGACGAAATTCGGAAAGCCATTGCCGGATGCGACTATTTCATTGCACTTCTTTCCAATTGTGCAATTACGAAGATAGGTTATACACACACAGAAGTGGAGTTTGCATTTGAAACATTGGCAAAACTCCCACGACAAAAAATTTTTATCATTCCGGCGCTTATCGAAGAGTGCGAGATTGAAGACGAAAGGCTTAAACAATTACACTGGGTTCATCTTTATCCTTCGTTCCAGAATGGATTCGTTAAAATTCTGCGTGTTTTTGGTCTGCCGGAAACGATCGTTTTCCAACAAGATTCTTTGTCTAAACATTCGGCTATCAGTTCACGGATCATAAACTCGCCAACCAATAAAATGAAAACCGGAAAACCGAAGATTGAACTTGAATTCGTTTATATCCCTCCAGGTGAATTAGTTGTTCACCTCAACAATGATAATTCGATCAACATCTCCGATGACGTGGAAGGGAGAAACGAATTTTCGGAACCAAACGTTAACGTCCTTAGAGTTTCAATAAAGGGATTTTATATGAGTCGTTATCCGGTCACCAACAGCCAATACATAAAATTCCTCGAATCAACCCCGGACATACAAGAGCCCGCATACTGCAACAACAGCGACTTTAATCAGCCATATCAGCCAATAGTTGGTGTAAGCTGGTATGAAGCAGAAAGGTTCGCCGAGTGGGCTGGTTCAAGCCTACCCTCTGAATTTCAATGGGAATATGCTTGCCGGGCGGGAACTTTCACGAATTTTTACATCGGCGATGAAATCGAAAAGTTAGAACGCGTCTGCTGGTATTCAGGGAATTCGGGAGAAAGGCTTCATGATGTAGGTCAAAGGGAACCAAATCCATTGGGTTTATACGACATGCACGGAAATGTTTTGGAATGGTGCGAGGACGATTGGCATGAAAAATTAGACGATGCGCCTTTAGACGGGAGCGCATGGATTGATGAACCAAGAAACTCCTTCAGAGTCATACGCGGTGGCTCGTTTAAACATCATGCATATAACTGCCGATCAGATAGTCGTTCTCTTTCGAACCCTAAAGATAGAGCTGAAAATATTGGGATAAGACTTGTCCGGGTTCCAGAAAGTGTACGAATCCTTGAAATGCGAAAGAATAACCTTCATTCCAACAACCTTATGTATTCCTCTCAAAGGCGATTACAATCCCGTTGCAGATTAAAAAAAACTAAGAAATAATCAAAGCCGATAATTGTTGCTTAGCATCATCTAAAGTTTAATCCTGAACCAAGCCACTGCCCCCTAAATATTACCACGAGGTGGAAAAATGCCTGATAACTTTGTTAATGGCGTCGAACCCTCAGCGCGTCTCATTTGGCAAACCGGAGAACCTCCCGGCCCGCAATCGGCGACGGCCGGGGAAAGGTGGAACTACCGCCTTCCCGTCGATTGTTCCTCCGGAACTCCCGTGTGCCGGTGGAGTTCGGACCTCTTCCAGGAGGGCCGATACGCTGTCTCCGCCGACACTCTCACGGTATCCTTGGACATTCCCTACGACGCGGCGGGAATTCGAAAAATCCATTACATGCTCGAGACGTCTCCTCCGGTCGAGGGGTTCGTTTTTCTGAAGATACTCCCCTCCGGCGAAGGGCACCTACAACCTCCGACGCCGAAGCAGGCCGTCGATCCCGAAGCGGAGACGCTCACTCTGGACCCTCCGCTCGCCCCGGCCGACGAACCGACCCTCGAAAAAGCGAAACCATATCCAACGCCCGCCGGACCCTCATCCGATACGCACAGATCGGCATCGAACGCGGAGCGCGCCGCCCCCGAAGACGAACGAACACCGGCGCGGAATCTTTACCCAAGCCATCCTTCGGAACCTCCCCCTGCCCTCCCCTCGGGCAGATATTTCGTGTCCGTCTACAGAAACCGCGTCCCCGTCCCCCAGCTGAAAACCGAGGTCGAAATCCACAAGAGCCTTTTGGTCGGAAAGTTCTCCCGGTCTAAAAACATCCGGCCCGACCTGGACTTGAAACCCCATTTCCCGTCCGACGAAATGGCCCTTCGCTGTTCCCGGCAGCAGGCGAAAATCTATTGGAAACGCGGCCGAATAGTTCTGAAAAACCTGGGAAAACTCTCCGTCGGGCTTCCGGGCGAGGTCCCCCTGAAAACCATGGAGAATCATTTCTGGCAACCCGGCGAGGAAATCGAACTTCCCGGAGGCCTGACCCTGTTGCTGGAAAAGGAGGTGTAAGTGAATCCGAAAAAACTCGTTTCGAAAACGGACCCCCTGCTGAAACGCGAGGTCGGCGAAGCCAGCATGAACGGCGTGCGATTTCGCGTCGCCGCCCTTCTCAAGGAGCGCTACAAGCTCGACGAACTCTTGGCCGCAGGCGGCTTCGGGGTCATCTACACGGGCCGCGACCTTCGTCTGCACGGCAAGAAGATCCTGGTCAAAACCAAACGATACCCTCGAAAACTGTTCGAAGTGCAGGGAAA
>CAZNTU010000249.1:0-8154 GCA_964575975.1 uncultured Desulfobacteraceae bacterium | reverse complement strand
GATTGAGTTCTCTGAACATGGCCTGGTAGATGGTTTCGTCGGGCTTGAGATTTGCGCCAGTCCTGTCTTTCATTATCTTGCCGGTGGCTACCGGATCGAAGGGACGGGCCGAATCGGGAACGGCGATTTCTCTTCGGCCCTGTTTCAAGACCAGCCTGCCGGGAAAAGCTTGGCTAAGGACAAGCGCCGTTTTCAGGACATTGCCGTTAGGCAGACGTATGGTTTTCAAAATCAAGGGAGACGGCCATCTTTCGCCGGTTCCTATGTCCGGCTGCAACTCCAGCTGCGGGTCGGGATCGTCGAAACCGTTGCCTCTTGTGTTGAACTTGGTGATGATTGGAAGTCCGAACGCCGCCCTGGGGAACCATACCCCGTCGGGATGCGCAGGTCTGTGAATTGTCGATCTGCTTCTGGTCAGAATCCGAATAGCGTCGGGTTCGGGCCAATACGAGCGACCCGGAGTCGGTCTGTTCGGCCTGCGGTCCTGCCTGAACCTGGAATAGGAATTGATCAATTCCGTCCAGGCGGAAGCCGTTTCTTTATTGCCGGGGGCGAAGGCCAATTTCGCTCCCTGTATTCTGGAATACGCCAATGTTTCTCCGCGATCGTCGAATTGCCTGACAAATGTTAAAACGGAGTTTTCGTCGGGAAACGATTTCATTAGAGCCTCGCAATAGAGCGAGCCACAGCCTCTTCTCGTTCTCGCCCCGACCCCTCCGAACAAGGTCCAAAGCTGCAGGGTGTTCAGAACCGTGCCTCCAAGCTCGCGGGGATACGACACCCGAAGGGTGAAAGTCAGCTTCTTCACGTAGAAAACCTGCTTGTTGTCCTTTTTTATCGCGGAAGTCACGGGGAAGGCCACGTAGGTTGGAATCGCCTCGTCCTTGACGGCAAATCCCTTTTCGTTGAGTTCCGCTTGATGAGTCGCCTCCACGTTCTGGTTCAAAACGGCGATCTTCACGCGGGACTGTATTCTCCCCTCGTTCGTCTTTCCGCCCCATATGCGGTTTTCCTTTTCAAGAAGATTTAAATGATCCGTTTCGGACTGCATCGTCCTCCACCAGAAACGAAGCTGTCCCTTGACCGATTGCGTCCGCACCGGAGCTTTCAGGTTCAGTTCCCAGCTCTCGCTGTCGCCGCCGAACATCGGCGTGATCAGCTCGAATTTGAAATCCTCGTCTACCAAAACCCCACCGGCCGGGCGTTCGCCTTTTTCGCGAACGCAATCCGGCAATCGGAAATCTCTAAACAGAAATTCTCGCATCCCTACCGTCCTTTCCTTGTGGTCCGAAGAAACCGAAACCATACTCCGTACTCCGTTTCTCCTTCGTCCATTCCTTCCATTGATTTCATCGCGAGTTTCATATCGCAGTTCATAGACAAGACCGGCGACTTTCTTTCCACAGCCATCTGCAAACCTCCTTTTTCCTTTTCGAATTTGTGCGCATGGCAGTTCGCAAAATGCACTTCAGCAATTATGACGGCGTCGTTCTCCGACTTTTTCAAATTTTTTTTACAAAATTTTCCGGGGAGCATTGCAGGGAAATCGAACTTCCCCGTTGCATGCGAGCGGCTCTCTATATTTTTAATGGAATGGTTTTGAAGACGGCCGGGCGGGACGGGAAAAAAACGGCGGTCCGAGGATTCGGCCAAGGAAACGAAAAGAAAAAGCAAAATCGTCGTTGTCAGAGGTTCCGCCATCGCTCCGTTGTATCCGCGCCAAAGTTCAGTCGAATCGGCTTTGTTTTCGCCGAAACAAAAAAAAGACGAATCAATTTTTCCTACGAAACAGGAATCGCCGTTTTCTCCGAATCTTTTCGGTATGCGGAAATATTCGGCCCCTGCATCGTTACCGGTTTTTTCCGAAAGTCCATTTGCGACCCAAACTCGAAACTCGAACTTGCTGTAGAATGCAAAAGCTACTTAGGATAAAAGCGTTAGTTTTGTCAATTAAAATTTCCGGTTGTAGCGGATTTGGGGGAGTGATCTTTGCACCGGATTTTCAGTGGACTTTCAAAGCGACTCGCTGTCGCACTTTCCAGCATCCTCGAAATCGCAGAGTCGGAAAAGGCAACAGCAATTCGAATGCGCGAGCGGAGAGCGAGGATCGGACGAGAAGCGTTGGAGCGTGGAAACAAGGACTGTGCAGAAACTAGAAAAGGGGAACCCGAGCGAGCTATCGACGAGGAAATTTATTGACAGATTAGCTATATTGTCGTATCGTCCCCTCCGGTTTTCGGCGACAGGAATAGAATTTGCCTTTTGCAGCCGGACAAGTCGATTTGCACTTGTTTGTTTCCTTGTTTTGCCCGAACGGCTTTTCGCCGGGCTGCTTGTCGAAACAAAGAAGCCGATGTTTTCGTCAATTTTCCATTTGCCTCGAAAATTGCGCGCAAAGGCAAAAAGCGCCGAACACCGCCCGAACTTTGTTCTTGCTCGACATTGCCATCGATACAATAAATTAGGAGCGAATTGCGCTTCCCTGAAACGATCATGCAACGCCTCGGAGAATGCCGAAGAGTGAAGTCGGAAAAACAATTTTCGAAAAGCGGAAATGCCAAGTCCGGCGGGTCGGCCGCCAAGCGGCCTCGCCCGTCCGATTCTTCCGCCAGTCGAAACATTCCCCCCCGAAAGTCAAAAACACGCGTTTCCACAAGAAAGGACGAACTTCCATGGACAATCTGAAATGTCTCCGTTTGTCGATACTGACCCAAGCAGAAGACAACATAATGCTCCCGGCCTACCAGGGAGGAGTTTTGCGCGGCGCGCTGGGCTTCGCCCTGAAAAACACCTCGTGCGCCTTCAAGAATCGGGATTGCTCCAACTGCCTGCTCAGGGAAAAATGCGTCTACTCGTACGCCTTCGAAACCCCGCCGCCGTCGGACGCGGAAGTGATGCGACTCTATCCCTACGCGCCCCACCCCTTCGTCCTCAATCCAATGACCGAGGGCGAAGGAAAACATCTCCCCGGAAACAAGCTCCAATTCGGCATGACCCTCGTCGGACGCGCGATAGACTACCTTCCCTACTTCGTGTACGCGTTCGTCCTGATGGGCAAGAACGGAATCGGAAAAGGACGGGGGCGGTTTGTCGTCCTGCGAATCCACGCCCTCGACGAAACGGGGGAAAAGGCCGAAAAACTGTACGAGAACGACACGCTATCTTCTCCCCGGACCGTCCTGGATTTTACGAAGGCCCAAGAACTCTCCCGCCGGTACGATCCGGAAAAAATCACGATCCATTTCAAAACTCCGCTTCGAATGAAATACGACGGCCGCCTGACCGACACCCCCGAATTCCACGTCCTGGTCCGGGTCCTGCTCAGACGCCTCTCCAACCTGCTCTATTTCCACTGCGGCCAAAAGGTCGATCTGCCGTTCAAGGAATTGATCCAACAGGCCGAATCGGTCGCCACCGTAGAAAACGCCACCGGATGGTTCGACTGGGACCGTTTTTCGCTCCGCCAGAAAAGCCGCATGAAAATGGGCGGCATCGTGGGACGCGCCACCTACCGGGGCGATCTGGCCGACTTCCTGCCCCTCCTGGTCGCGGGGTCCTGGCTCAATATCGGAAAAGGGACCAGCTTCGGGTTGGGAAGCTACGCGCTGGCCAACGGCGGAGCTGCGGTCGAGGATCTTGCCCCGGAATATTAAACGCATCCCCATACGCAGCCGCGCCGGCGGCTTTTCTCTAAGGAGCGCTCAAACAACCAAAAACAGGGAGAAAGAATAGAATACAAAAGCGAATATTCCGAACACCACCGAACCTGAAAGGAGAAACGCATGGCGGAAGAAATCGTATTGCGCTACGGACTGAACCATGACCATTTGTATAAAGGAAACGACGATTGCAGAATCGTTTGCAGACTCGATATCGAGCCGTCGAAAGCGTACCGCGCGGAGCATAAATCCGTCCATTGCGACCTGTGTCTGGTTTTGGACGCAAGCGGCTCCATGGACGAGCCCTTTTCCGGCGAGACGACCGTAACCAAAAGACAGGCTACCATGGCGGCGGCAAAGGAGGTCGTTTCCCACCTCGACGCCGAAGACACCCTCTCCTTGGTTTTCTACGACAGCAGGGCGTACAGGATAGCGAACCTCGTCCCCGGCGCTCTAAAGGACGAAATCCGGAATAAAATCGACAGCCTTGAAAATTTCAGCGGGGCTACCGACTTCGAGGCCGCGCTCAAAACCGCGCAGGGTGTAATGGCCGACGGAAAAAACGCCAGCAAGAGAATCGTGTTTCTTACCGACGGGCAAGCCAGTTCGGGCGACGAGAAATCCGTCGAAAGAATCGTCGGGGAACTGAGCCGCGACGGAGTGGTGGTCGATTGCCTCGGCGTCGGAAACGATTTCGATTTCCATTACATGAGAAAATTGTCCGCAGCTTCCAACGGAAGGACATTTCTCCTGGAGTCCCCGAAAGAAGCGGACGCCCGTTTCGAAGAACTGCTCGAGAGCGCCCAGAAAGTCGTGGCGTCCAACGTGTTCCTGACAATCCTTTTCCCGCCGGGCCTGAGGGACGCGGAAATCTACCAGTGGCATCCCGAAATGCGCTATTACGGCATAACCGCTCCCGATCCTTCGGGAAAAATCCGGACGGAAATCAACGTGCAGACCATTCGCCAGGACAGGCGAAACATTTTTTTCCTGAAGGCCCGGATGGACCCTCCGGAAAACGATTTCATCGGCCTCTTCGCCAACGCCAAGCTCGACTTCGACCTGCCGCCCGCAGGACTGTGCAAGCAGCAGGAAAACCTCAACGTTTACGTCAATTTCAGCGACGACGCGAAAGCAACGGAGTACGACACCTCCATCGACGACGGCTTCCAGGAGGTCGAACTGGCCAAATTGGACGAAAAATTCCAGGAACAACGCCGAGGCGACTGGGTCCGGGCGCTGTCCATTTTGGAGGAGATGATTCGCCGCGCCCGAAACTTGGAGGACCAATACAGGCTGGACGAATACAACCGATACAAGGAACGGCTGAAAAAGGAGCATAAACTGTCGGACGACGATTTCAACCGGGTGGGGAGCATCAGCGCCCGCTCGACCCGCGCCGAGGAAGGCTACATGGAGGACACGGACGAGGAGGCGATCTGGGACAGCCTGTGACGGCCTAAGCCATCGAAGGTAACCAGAGCTTCCAGCTCTGGTCCGACGGCGGACGGCTCGGACATTGAGTCGTCCGCCGTCGGTCGCGAATCTCGGAGTACCAGACCAAGATGGTCTGGTTACCTTCGAGGGGCAGCATTTTCAATGACCACAAATCGAAATAAAACAAGAAATGTAACCGACAAAGCGGAGCTATGCGGAGTTTTCCGAATTCGAAAACCGGATCGGCTCCAACTCCAAATTTACGGAATCGGCGCGCATGGCCTTCGGTTTCAAGCCGAGCCGCCGAAACCAAAGCGATCCCGGCGGTCCTCGACCGCCGAATCCCGATAACCTGATTTTGGCAGATTCTCGTTTATTCAAACGCAACAACGGAAAGGAGGATCGATGGCGGAAAAACCCACAATGCCTTTTCTCGTGGTCGTCGAGACCCAGAAGGTCAAATCCTACCTGTTCGCCTCGCCCATAATGCGGGAAACCCGGGGGGCGAGCGCCAGGATGGATTGGCTCAACAGGAAAATGATCATGGAACTGCTCGAAAAACAGTATGCCGGCGAATTCGAAAAAATCTACCTCGGAGGCGGATCGGGGCGGATACTTTTCCGAAACGAACCCAAAGCCCTCGAATTCAAGGACAAGGTGGTCGAACTCTACCGCAAAGAAACCGTCAACGCCCGCGTATCGGTCGAGGTGCTCCGGCGCCTGGACGGCGAAAACTTCGCCGACTGGATGCGCAGGGGCGTCGCGCAAAGCCAGCGCAACAAACTTGGACGAATCGAAGGCGTACCTGTTCTTGCAGGCCGATGGATCATGCCATGCACTTCATGCGGGACCGAGCCTGCGGAACACTTGCTTTCCCATTTCGGAGAACACCGCCTTTGCCGTTCCTGCATGCTGAAAAGGGAAGAAATCGACAAGCATCTTTACGTGAAAATAAAGGAAGGCGAATCCTATAAACCCCGATGTCTGAAGTCCCCCCAAATACTGACAATGCGTTATACGAAAGAATTCGTTTTCGTCACTCTCGGGGAGAGCATTAAAAACAAGAAGGGCATGGAGACCGTCCTGCCGCAAACCTTTAATAGTATCGGAGATCGGTCCAAACCCGCCAATTACATGGGGCTGATCTACGCCGACGGCAACCGCATGGGTGAGACGGTAAAGAAAATGGCAAAACAGTACCAGGAGGAGGATAAAATCAAGCAAGCCTACGCGGCTTTTTCCGAAATCGTGGACCAGGCGACTCGCGAGGCCGCCGTAGAGGCCGTCCTGAAAAACCTCGATTGTCAAGACACGGACTCCCACGAAGGAAAAGCCAAGTACGTTCCTGCAGAATTCATCATGGCCGGCGGCGACGACTTGGTACTTGCCGTTCCCGCGCACAACGCCCTGGAAACGGCCATCGATTTCATGAAGATGTACCAGGAAAAAACCAAGTCCCTGCAAAAAGAAAGGGTTGATAAACAAGCCCTATCGGAACCCTTCGCCCCCGACGGCTTGACCACTTCTGCGGGCGTCGTCATAGCCCACGCCCACTACCCCGTCTCCGACTTGATGACTATGGCCGGGGACTTGATGAAAATAGCCAAGAAAAAAGCGGTCAAGTCCGACGTTCAAACCGGCACGGTGGATTTCATGATCCTCTCGGAGTCGAACTCGGAACGCGCAAAATACCGGAGAAATACGGAGTATTTTTCGCAGTCTATGGGAGACGAACCGGAAATCCGGCGCACCGAACGCCCCTATACCGCCTCCGACGCGTCCCGGCTTGTCGATACGATCCGGGCTTTCAAGCGATCCAGAGTTCCGAGAACCAAAATCAAGGCGCTCTATCCGGCCGTGTTTCGATCTTCGTTGCAGGCAAGGTTCGATTCCCTGCGAATCCTGCATCGTTTGAAAACCGCCGGATTCCTTGAGCCGGAAAAACCTCTAGGCGAATTCGCGAATTCGTTTTCGCATTTTCCGTTCCGCGAACAGGCAAGGGAAGGGGAAAAGGCCGTTTGGACGAGCCCTATCACGGAGATTGTCGAGCTGTACGATTTCATTCGACCGGCCGACAAGGCAAACCAGGCGCCGGAAAATGTCGCGCCGGAAACGGAGGCTTCCCATGCATGAATGGACTTACACCCTGAAATTCAAATCGCCGGCGAGCGTGTTCAGCGGCTTGGCGGTCGCGGGACTTCTCGACCGGATGATCGTCAGGAACCGCGAAGGACTCCCCTTTATTCCGGGGTCCTCAGTCAAGGGACGATGGCGCTATTTCGCCGAACGGCTTCTGTACACGCACGGCGCGGCGTCCCAATTCCACGCGCACTCCCTCGACGGGCCGATCTGCAAGGACGCGGACAACTGCTGCACTCTGTGCAACCTTTTCGGCAACGCCTCCATCCCCTCGGCCATCTGGGTGGGACAGGCCGAACCCGAGATCGACGACGAACTCAAAGAAGTTCTGAAACAATTGTCGAAAACGAACAAAAACCCGGTGTGCCGGCCGGACTGCCAAGTCCATCCGGGAATCGCCCTGGACCGCTCCAAGCGAGTCGCCTTGCCCGACCACCTTTTTTTCGACGAGACCGCGCCTTACGTTTCCTTCGCCGGAAAAATAATCTTCAAAAGGCAGCTTTCTTCGGAGGAAAAGAAATTTCTCAAGGTCTCGGCGCGGCTGGTGGATCGAATCGGAGGCCGCAAAGCCGTCGGAAGAGGCGCTTTGGAAGGCGGCATTGGAATCAAGGAGGTGCCTTCATGAATATTGAAACTGTCGAACTGGAAATCGCAACCCTGTCTCCGGCGCTGGTGTCCTCCGGCCCCCAAGCCCATAACCTCATGGAAACGTTGGATTTCATACCCGGAAACTCGATCCGGGGAATTTTCGCCAACCGGTATTTGGAAACGAAGGGAAAAAGCGCCGCCGACCCGGCATTCGAGCGCCTCTTTCTTACGGGAGAAACCATCTTCGACTTCGCCACCCTCGACGGCTCGGAACCCATCCCGCTTTCCGCGCGATCCTGCAAGTACGACACGGGTTTCGAAGCCGACGGCA
>CAZNTU010000248.1:3255-8215 GCA_964575975.1 uncultured Desulfobacteraceae bacterium | reverse complement strand
GTAGCGGATTCTACGATCGAGCCGGAAATGCTTTCGATAGAAAAGCAATTTAAATCTTCGAGTTGCTGGCGACGGACCGGAAAAGCAAAATCTCAGATCTACAGTTGCTCGGTCAAAACTTGACGATGTTGTTGAGTTTCTTGGCCAGGTACCGAGATTGCGGCTCGGTGCTCTTTATCGCTCGGCGGATCTGGTTTGCGTGCCCTCGCGAAGCGATCCGCTGCCAACCGTTGTGCTCGAGGCAATGGCCGCTGGTGTGGCCGTCGTTGGGGCTGACACAGGCGGGATACCATACATGGTTCGTAATGGGAAGACTGGCATGGTGGTTCCTCGTGAAAATCCTGTATCGCTTGCGGATATGTTTGAACGCATTTCGACTGACCGAATGCTATTGCAAGGTATGAGTTATGCCGCTATGAATGAAGCAAAGAAACGCTTTTCATGGAATATTGTAACCGAGCAGTTGACGGAACGCTTAACCGGCATTATTTCAGACCAGATGAGATGTTTTTGATTTACAAAGCCGATACGGCCCCTGCCTTTCAAGCTATGAAAGATCGAATAACAATCGCAGACGCTCGCTCCCTTTCTCCGCGGGAGCGGGAGGGGCTGCGCAAGAAAGTCGTGCTTGCGGTCGAAAGCGGCTGGAGGATCGGCGAAGTCGCCGATCTTTTCGGCGTCGCCCGCCAGTCCGCGGGCAAGTGGGTCGGGGAGTGCCGCGAAGACGGGGCCGGCGCCCCGAGGTCCCGGAAAAGGGGCCGCGAAGGGGGGGGAGCCCTTTTCGCCCGAGCAAAGGGAACAGGCGATCGACGCGATCCCCGACAGTACCCCGGACGAGGAGGGGCTTCCGTTCTCCCTGTGGACCCGGAGGGCCGCGGCCGCCCTCGTACGCAAGACCACCGGAGTCCCCCGCTCCCGCACGACGGCGTGACGGTATTTGAAAAAGTGGGGATTCACCCCCCGGCGTCCGAAAAAAAAGCGCGCGAACAAGATTCCCGTGAAGTGAAAAAATGGGTCGAGACCGAGTACACGGCCATTCGCGACGCAGCCGAAAGGGACGACGCGGAGGTCTTCTTCCTCGACCAAATCGGACTTCGCTCCGACCGCCTTCCCGGAAGATCCTACGGTCTTCGCGGCCTGACCCCGACGTTCCGACGACGGGAAAGCGGTTCGGCGCGAACGCTGTTTTCGCCATGTCCCCGGACGGGAACCTGAAGTTCATGGTCTTCGAGGAAAACTTCCGGAAGGAAACGTTTCCGGATTTCCCCGAGCGCATGGTCCGCGACGCGGAGAGGAAGATTCTCCTTGTTCTCGACCGTCACCCGGCGCATCGGGCAAATGTTGTCTCGGAGTGGATCTCGGCCTGCTCGGCCCGCGTGGAACTCCGCTTTCTTCCCTCGCACGGCCCGGAACCGAACCCGGTGGAACTCTTGAACCAGGACGCGAGGAGCCACTCCATGGATTCGAAGAGGCCCGAAAACCTGGCCGATCTCGTTTCCGCCTTGCGAAGACGACTCCGTTCCCGGCAGAGGACGCCGCGGATAGTCAAGTGCTTCTTCGAAGGCGAATCGGTCCGGTATGCTGCGGCATAGGAATGCAATCATAAAGTTGAATCGGGTAATATTTTGAAAATCACAGGCAATGGATGAAATACGACGAGTATTTGAAGGCCGGCTATCCAATTGGCAGCGGCGTCGTAGAGTCAACGTGCGGGCACACTGTCAAGAACAGGATGGAAGGCACGAGTCGCAGATGATCGTTGGACGGCGCCGAATCGATGCTGCTTTTGAGATCCGTATACACCAGCGGGGACTGGGACGATTATTGGCGCATGTTCAGGCGGTTGGAATGTGAAAGACTTTACGGCATCGTTTTGGATTTGGAGAAGCATGCCGACGACTATAGCATTCAAAAAGCTGCTCGACTGTAGTTCACGAAAAAAGGTTACACTCAACCGATGTATCTGCCACCCGAACAGCGTTGGTGCATTGCGCACCGACGCCTGCGACGGCGGTTGGCGAGAAAGTGGTTCATGAGTAGAAACGCCAACACTTGGGAATCGGCCGAAGAGGTTGACCGGGCTACAGAATCTCTGACTGTAGCCTTGGCATTCAAGAGGGAAGATGGCGAATATGGTTCAGGCTTCGTTCGATGACGCTTAAGGCTGGTGTGGTCAGTACCATCATCCCGGTTTATAATCGCGCCGGGATGCTTCGAGAGGCGGTGGCAAGTGTAATTGCGCAGACCTATCGACCGATCGAAATTGTGATTGTTGACGACGGCTCTACGGATGATACGATGACTGCCATTGCCGAGATCGAGCGTGCGCATCCATGCGTAGTAAAGTCGGTCCGCCGTGACAACGCCGGTCCCGGAGCAGCGCGCGAGACTGGTCGAAAAATTGCGTCCGGTGAATTCATTCAATATTTGGACAGCGACGATCTGCTTCTTCCGGATAAATTCCGAATACAGATCGGAGCGTTGAAGAAGCATTCCGAATGCGGCATCGCATACGGTATGACACATCATTGCGGGGTCGGTCACCCGCTATTGCCGGTACCTTTTAAGCGTACCGGAGAAAAGTTCGAGTATCTTTTTCCTGCTCTTTTATTGTCGCGCTGGTGGTCCACATCGACGCCGCTTTATCGCCGTGAGGTGACAGACCTCGTCGGGCCTTGGTTGTCGCTTTTCAACGAGGAGGACTGGGAGTATGACGCCAGGGTCGCAGGGTTCGGGGTGCGTTTATTATACTGCCAAAAGTTTGTTTCGGTTACCCGATGGCACGGTTTTGATCGGTTGCACAAAGATGGTTCTATTAATGCTCGCAAGTTGCATGATCGCGCTATAGCTCACGAACTAATTCTGACCCATGCACTTGCGGCAGGAATCGCCGCAAACCAGCCGGAAATGCAACACTTTGCACGCGAGTTGTTCCTTTTGGCTAGACAGTGTGGTGTGGCAGGATTGGCAACGGAATCGAAACGCTTGTTCGATCTGGCCCGTGCGGCCTCGATACCTGAAAGAGCAAACGGTTTTGATTTTCTGCTTTACTCCGCCGCTGCGAGGGTGCTCGGGTGGAAAAAAATCGCGCGACTGGCGCATGGTTTAGATAAGGTGAGGAATCTTTGCCAAGGCGGAGCGAAAATATTGTAAAATGAAATGGAATGAATCATATGGCCCTTTAATAAGCGTAGTTATGGGTGTTTATAATGGGGGCAATGGCGTTTTCAGGGCGATAGAAAGCATTTTGAGCCAGGAAAACGTTTGCATAGAACTGATCTGTGTAGATGACGGTTCCACGGACACGACCGGGGTGGTTCTGAAACATTATGCAGAGACGGACAAACGAGTTCGCCATATCCGTCAGGAAAAAGCGGGACTCACCATGGCGCTTATCCGAGGCTGCTCGGTTGCCTGTGGCGAATATATTGCCAGGCAGGATGCAGGGGATATTTCTTTGCCTGGTCGATTGGCTATGCAAAAATCGGTGCTCGACAGGGACCCAGACGTTGTAGTAGTTGGTGGTGCATACGATTTGATAGGTCCGAATGGCGAGGTTCTCTTTGAGAATTGCATGACGGATGAAAAAACTGAAGACATGGGGCTGGCTCTTATATCAGGCGATCCGGAAAGACTCAGGGGACCGTGCCACGCGGCGGTCATGTATCGTAAGACGGCTTATGAAAAGGCGGGAGGGTATCGGCCTGAATTTTACATTGGCCAGGATCTGGATCTGTGGACCCGGATGGCTGAAATCGGAAAATTTTTCCAATTGTCGAAAAAACTTTGCCTCGTCGAATTTTCTAACGGCGGCATTTCGTGGCGCTATCATCAAGAGCAAGTCCAAATAAAAAGTCTGATCGCCGAAGCATCGCGAGCCCGGATGCAAGGCAGGGATGAGTCCATTGTGCTAGCGAAGGCGGCCAACATTCGACCGTCCGGGAATCGTTCGGCAAAATCAACGGAAAGCCGCGCGGCCTATTTCGTCGGCAGTTGCCTCGCGGCCCGCAACGATCCGCGGGCGATGTATTATTTTCTTGAATCTGTGAAGCAGAACCCGCTTCAATTCAAGGGCTGGATTAAACTCCTATGGGGAAAAATTTTGGACCGAGTACAGGGGCGACTTCTTCGAGAAGAGTTCGATGATTGAATTGTTAGTAGGGTGCCTCCTATTGGCAGGTCTTCACATCTGCGCTGCTGATTGGCGCGGGGGGCTTTTTGTCTGCGTTGTCGTTGGGTTCATGCAGGATCCGCTGCGCAAAATTGTTCCCGGTCAGCCGGTCTATTTCGTTTTACTGGTAGGCGTATATTTTGCCATGGTCTGTCTGTCGGCGCTCATTCGCGGGGTCCGGCTGCGCCCTTCGGCTATTTACGGCTGGGAGAGGTATTTGAGCACGCCGTTTGCTTTGTATATTATACTCGTGGGGTTGCAGGCGCTTCACGGCTTGGCGCGCTATGGAAACCCGGTCCTCGCCGGTATCGGATTCATTGCCTACCTGGCGCCCGTCCCGGCGTTGCTGGTCGGATATCGGTTTGCATTGAGCGGTCCAAACAGAATGTGGCAGTTCTTGCAATGGTATGCGGTGCTGAGCACCATCCTGACAGTAGGCGTGTTCTTGGAGTACCTTGGAGTCGAGTGGCCTGTTCTCGGAGAGATAGCCGGCGGTTTTAAAATATACGATTTAGGCACCGTCCTTAATGCATATTCCGGATTCATGCGCACGTCGGAAATCGCTGCATGGCATGCGGCTACCACCGTGTGCCTCCTGGTCATCCTGGCTATACGTTCTCCCGGCCTCAAGGCGAAAATCCCGATCGCGATGGGCATCCTCGCGATGGTTTTTGCAGGGGTGTTGACGGCGCGCAGGAAGATGCTTGTGGAGATTGTGATTTTCCTCGCCGCATATTGGTTCCTGCTCGCATTATTCCGCCAGGGCTCGCGAAAGGTGGCCGTTCTGGC
>CAZNTU010000248.1:0-3155 GCA_964575975.1 uncultured Desulfobacteraceae bacterium | reverse complement strand
TTCGGGAAGTTTCGGGAGGGGATTCCGGGCAGGTTCTCCTGACGTTTGGGCTTGTGGCGCTGCTGATCGCAAATGTCGCGACCTTCCTGATAGCCACGCAGGCATACGGCGACCCGTTCGTCCTGCTCGTCCTTGGTTGGTTTGTCGGCTTTGTCCTGGCAGCGCCCGAGTTGCAGGAAAAACACGAGATGAACAATGCAGGATGAGATGCCTTTTTGGTTGTCGTGGTATTGTTTCTTGTTTTATTGGGTGTAGGTGCTTGGAGGTGCAGGAGCGTGGGATAGTGTGCGATTTGAGGACATAGAGGTATGGCAAGATGCTCGGGAGTTGACTCGAATCGTAAACGAAGCCGCGAACAAACAGAGGTTCTCCCATGATTATGGATTTACGGATCAAGTGCAGAAAGCCCATGGATGGTAGCCAGAGCTTCAAGCTCTGGTCCGACGCCGCGTAGATATCATTATGATAGAAAACACTACGGCAAAACTCTGCACGCCAGACTAGGATGGTCTGTTTACCTTCGAGGGGGCGGACTTGCAACGAAAACTCGGATTGTAACCTTTCGAAGATAACGAAAAACAAGGAACAGAGGAACATTGAAAACATCCATCGCCATCCCAACCTACCAGCGCGGCGAAGTCCTGATCGATACGGTTCGGATGCTCCTCGAACAAACGCCGCCAGCCGCCGAGATCATACTTTCCGACCAGACAGCGCGTCATTCCCCGACCGTTGCACGTCAACTTCAAAGATGGAACGATGACGGCGTGGTCAGGTGGCTGCGCCTGTTCGAGCCATCCATCCCCCGTGCCATGAACCGGGCTTTGATGGAAGCCCGATTTCCGGTGGTACTCTTTTTGGATGACGACATTGTCCCGGCCGATGGCCTGGTCGGAGCGCATGCCCGCAATTACTTGGACGAATCCATCTGTGCCGTCACGGGGCAAATTCTTCAGCCCGGCCAGGAAGCATCTCGGAAAAGGGTCGAATCGCGCGGCAAGGGGATATGGAGGGATTTGGATTTTCCTTTCAACGGCAGCGGCCGTTGCGAAGTACACAACTGCATGGCCGGCAACCTCTCGGTGAGGCGCGACAGGGCTATAGCGGCTGGCGGGTTCGATGAAAATTTCGAGGGGGTTTCCTATCGGTTCGAGACCGAGTTCTGCCGGCGGCTAATTCGGTTGGGCGGCAGAGTGGTATTCGATTCCTCGGCCTCCATCAGGCACCTGCAGGCTGCAAGAGGAGGCACGCGGGTTCATGGCATGCATCTGGCAAGCGCCAGTCCGGCACATTCGGTTGGAGACTACTATTTCGCATTTTGCGAACGGGAGGGCGCCGCGACTGCGGCGTATGCAATTCGTCGATTGGCAAGTTCCATTGGCACTCGATTCCATTTCCGCCACCCTTGGATTGCGCCGGTCAAACTTCTGGGAGAAATCAGGGGGCTTTGCAGGGCCTCGAAACTCTTTCGAAAAGGGCCCCGGATTGTTCGGCGGGATTCTCTTCGGGACCGTTAGCACTATGTTGGCATGCATGGACTTGACCTCGGCCTTGCCTGAAAAGATCAGATTCGTCAGATGAAAATAGCGATCGTCGCAACTCATCCGATTCAGTACCAGGTTCCATGGTACCGCCAACTTGCCTCTCGATCGAATATTGAGCTGACCGTTTTCTACGCAATGATTCCCGACGAAAACCAGCAGGGAATCGGGTTCGATGTTCCATTTCAATGGGACATCCCCATGCTGGACGGATATAAATGGGAATTGCTGAAAAATACGGCCAAAAGGTCGGGTTTGGGCGATTTTTTTTCCTGCAATACTCCGGAGATTGCGATGGTCCTCAAGCGCCAGAGGCCGGATGCGGCGATTATTACAGGGTGGCAGTCTTTTTCTCTTTTGCAGTCGTTGGTGGCGTGCAACCGATTGAAGATACCCTGCTTGGTCAGGGGCGATTCCAACCTGTTTAACAAACGTCCGTGGACAGTCCGATTGATGCATAGGATACTGGTGTCGCGATTTGACGCCTATCTTGCCGTCGGAAGGGCCAATCGGGATTTCTACATGAAATACGGGGTCGATTCCAAGAAAATTTTTAAATGCCTCCATTTCATCGACAACGAACGATTCAAAAACCATGCGGAAATGTTAGCGAACCAAAGGCGAAAGATCAGGGCGGAATGGGAAATTCCAGACAAGGCCGTTTGTTTTCTCTACGCAGGCAAGCTGATCGAAAAAAAAAGAATAGGGGATTTGATCGGAGCCATGGAATTGTCGAGAAACTTCGAACGTCCGATCTTTTTGCTTGTCGTCGGGAGCGGCGAACTACTCGGGGACGTTAAAGCGACGGTCGAGGAAAAAAGACTTCCGGTCGCCTTCGCAGGCTTTCTGAATCAAACGAAGATCGTACGCGCATATGTGGCCGCCGACTGTCTATGCCTTCCGTCGGATTATGGAGAAACATGGGGTTTGGTGGTCAACGAGGCCATGGCGTGCGGAAGGCCGGCGATCGTCAGCGACAGGGTCGGGTGCGGACCCGACTTGGTAATAAACGGTTTGACGGGATTTGTGTTTCCATGCGGAGACGTGGATGCT
Source organism: uncultured Desulfobacteraceae bacterium (assembly GCA_964575975.1). GTDB lineage: Bacteria > Desulfobacterota > Desulfobacteria > Desulfobacterales > SKZT01. The sequence continues at coordinate 561 of CAZNTU010000248.1, read as the reverse complement.
CTCGCCGAGAGGATAGTCCTTATGGCGAAGGATTGCAGGAAGATGAAAAATATGGGAAAAAATGCCCAGAGGCTGGTTTTAGCACGCTATTCCGTTGCGAACGCGGTCGATGGCGCAACGAAAGCAATAGATTTTGTCCTCGAGACCAGGCGCAACAGGCAAGAGGCGATTCGGTAATTCCATGACGACCATTAGGATATTGTCCAAGAAAATATTGGCCACGGTCTTGCCTAACCGGTTTCAATTCAGATACTTGTCCTATCTGCCATTGTTCCGCGAATGGTGGAGCAGTCGAACCCCCGAGGCAAAATATATAGGATCGAAATACGAAATGTACCGATATCTGAACTCCATGTTCATCAAAGGCAAGAAAATAGACTACTTGGAATTCGGCGTATGGTATGGGGGTACATTGAAAAAATGGTTGGAACTCAACAAGAACCCAGGCTCGAGGTTCTATGGTTTTGATACTTTCGAAGGATTGCCTGAACATTGGGACGGCTTTACCAAAAAGGCGCCTGCGCATAGCTTCAGCACACATGGAATCATCCCGGAGTTCAA
>CAZNTU010000247.1:2875-8248 GCA_964575975.1 uncultured Desulfobacteraceae bacterium | reverse complement strand
GCCGTCTTTTCCACGCCCGGATACGAAAGCACGGATTCCCTGTTTTTCAAGGAAAACGAAATTCGAACGGCGCCCAAGGCGATCGGATTCATCAGGGTGGCGATCACGAAAGAGAGTCTTAAAAACCAAATCTACGGTTTTTTGTACAAAGCGCTTCTAATATCGACGAGCGCGACGGCGGCCGGGGCTCTCTTGATTTTTTTCTTCATCAAGGGTATCACCTCGCCGCTGAATCGGCTGGCGGAAGGCATAAAGGCCATCGGAGCCGACGGAGCGGCCGAACCGATCCGGATCGATTCGAAGGACGAAATCGGCAGACTGGCCGGCGCGTTCAACGAAATGTCCACGTCTCTTAAAAAAAAGAAGGCCGAAAACTTCCAATTGGAAACGCGGCTGAGACAGGCTCAAAAACTCGAGGCCTTGGGAACGTTCGCCGGAGGAATCGCGCACGATTTCAACAATATTCTTACCCCTATACTTGGGTATTCGGAAATGTTGCTCGACGATTTGTCCAAGAACGACGGGATCCGCCTTAACATAGAAGAAATCTACATTGCCGCCGGCCGGGCACGCGACTTGGTCAAGCAGATCCTGGCGTTCAGTCGCCAAAGCAATGCTCAAACGTTTGTTCTTAAAATCCAGCCCGTCCTCAAGGAGACTCTGAAACTCCTGAGAGCTTCGATACCTGCCAATATCCCAATAGTCCAAAGGATAGACGCGGACTGCGGTTTCGTCCTCGCCGATCCGACCGACATCCACAGAATCGTCATGAACCTGGGAGCCAACGCCTACTATGCCGTTAAAGACTGCGACGGAAGTCTCGTAATCATGCTACAGGAAGACCACCTCCTTGACGGCGATCCCCGCATATCCTCCCTGGCTCTGCCCCCGGGCGAATACGTCAAGCTCGTCATGAAAGATACCGGGTCAGGCATGGACAACGAAACGATGCAGAAGATATTCGATCCCTATTTCACCACAAAGCCGTCGGGGGAGGGAACCGGAATGGGACTGGCTGTGGTTCACGGTATCGTCAGACATTGCGGAGGCGGGATTCTTGTCCGAAGCGAGGTCGGCAAAGGTTCCATGTTCGAAATTTTATTTCCGGTCGTAAAGTCCGAAACCGCATCCGTCGATTCTATTCCCTTGAAATCGTTGCCGGGCGGAAACGAGCATGTTCTTCTAGTAGACGACGAAGCCCAGATCGTTTTCATGTGGAAACAGATGCTCGAGCAGCTGGGGTATAGCACTACCGTGAAAACCAGTAGCTTGGAGGCCTTGGATGCTTTCGCCGCGAACCCCGAAAACTTCGCCGTCATTGTTACCGACCAGACAATGCCTAACATGACGGGCGACAAATTGGCTTCGGAGGCTATGCGTTTGCGCGAAGATATTCCAGTAATCCTTTGCACGGGATTCAGCGAGAAGATCGACGAGGAGACAATAAGAAAACAAGGAATACGCGCTCTTCTTTTCAAGCCGATATTAAGGCACCAGTTGGCGACAACCGTCAGGGAAGTTTTGAAAAACGGCCATTGAAGAAGAGGAAGGGGGGAAAGAAATCGTGGGGCTGGCGCTGGATGAAAAAGAGACTCGACCGGAAAAAACATCATTTCGACAGAAGGGAAGAACGTTATGTTTTTATTCCCGAAACTTCCGACTTCATACAGTACTCGTCTGAAGTTGTTGCTACTATTGCTGATTATCTTTCTTCCCGCGTCCGGGATAATTGTTTCATCGAGTTCGGTACATCGCAGACACGAGATATCAGTGGCAAAAGAGAGCATATCGCTATTGGTCCAAAGCCTGGCGGCCCAACAAGAGCAAATTGTCAGTGGAACTATGCAGATGCTCAGCACCCTGGCCCAGTTACCCGAAGTAAGACGCCTGAATGCAGAGGCGTGCAACAAACTCTTCCGGGATTTGAACGAGCAATACCCGTTTTATTCCTGCATAGCGGCGACTACCCCGGATGGAGAGATGTTTGCCGCCTCTGTCCCTTTCCGCTCCGGCGGCGTCAATTTGTCGGATCAAAAGCACGTTAAGGATGCTATAAAGACACTTGAATTTTCAGCCGGGGGATATCTCGTTGACAGTGTCAGCAGGGTTCGGTCCCTCCATTACGCCTATCCGGTTCTGGACATGGACAAGCGACTTGTTGTAATTGTTATGGCGGACTTCAAGTTGGACGAGTACGGCCGTTTCGTGGAAAAACTGGACCTGCCCGAGAACTCCGCAATTACCATTGCGGATCATTCGGGCGTACGCTTGCACCGTTACCCTGCAAGCAACGCCTTTCCTCCCGGCGACATTCTTCCGGATTACGCCTTGAAACAGATGATGGACAAGTTAGATCAAGGGATCATTGAAAGGACGGGGCAAGATGGTGTCAACCGTATTTATGCATTCAAGCGACTGCGTCTCGGAGACAATGCTCCACCCTACCTGTACATCTCCGTAGGCTTCCATAAAGATCCCATCCTTCAAAAAGCAAACATGGTAATGTTTTTCAGCCTTTCTGTCATGGGCCTGTTATGCCTTATTGGGATGTTGTCGGCGTGGTTTTTCATACATTTTGCTTTCGTAAAACCCGTCAATCGACTGGTCGTCGCCACACAGCGCCTTGGCACAGGCGATTTCGGCGTACGGACGGGCCTGGATCATACCTCCGACGAACTGGGGCGATTGGCCGGGTCGTTTGATAATATGGCATCGCTGATCCAGAAGAAGCATATTGAGCGTGAAAAAGCTGAAAAAAGACTGAAAGAGTATGAAAAAGTAGTGGAAGGGTTGGAAGAAATGATCGCGGTTGTCGATCGCGATTACCGCTATCTCATCGCCAATTCCGCGTTTTTAAACTATCGAAGGGCCGAAAAAAGCCAAGTGGTGGGATGTCTGGTTTCGGAGGTATTGGGGAAAGAGGTGTTTGAAAGAGCGATCAAAGGGGAACTGGATAAGTGCTTTCAAGGTCGTATCGTCAAATACGAGATGAAATACCAAAATCCCATAATCGGCGAAAGGCAATTGTCCGTAAGTTTTCTTCCCATCAAAGAGCCCTCGGGGGCCAACCGGGCCGCCTGCGTCTTGCAGGATATCACCGAACGGAAAACAGCTCAGGAAGAACTGAACAGATACCAGAAACATCTTGAAGACCTGGTAAATGAACGGACATCCGAACTTGCAACGGCAATCGAACAACTCTCTCGCGAAATCGAAGAACGAAAAAAAATCGAAAGCCGATTGCGCGAATCGGAGGCGAAATATCGTACGCTTGTCGAACAGATCCCGGCAATCACGTACATCGTAGCGGTAGGAGATCAGTGTACTACAACATATGTAAGTCCGCAAATAGAATCCATGCTCGGCTTTACCGAGAAATCGAATATCGACTGCAAATTCAGATCGAAGACGCTTCACCCGGACGATCGGGAGCGTGTTCTGTGCCAACTGAAGAAACTCCGTCTGGATGGCGAGCCTTTTTCCTCCGAATACCGGATAATCGACCGCGACGGTACGGTAAAATGGTTTCGAGACGAAGCCAGAGCCGTAAACGATCTATCCGGCAAACCTATCTTCCTGCATGGGATTATGCTTGATATTACAAAGGGGAAACAAATAGAAGAAGATCTTGAACAGTCTGTGGCGGAGCTGAACAATCTTCAATGCATCACCCGGAAACTCCTGCAAAAGGAAGAACTGTCATCGGCTATGAATGCCATTGTAGAGGGAGTCGTCATGAACATAGGATACGACATGGTTCTGGCGAGCCGCTATCTGGAAAAAAAACGGATACTCACTGGCTTTGCCCTCTTTCCTGCCGATCTGGAGATTCTCATGAATAAATACTTGCTTGGAAATCTCCGAAAAAACCTATGGAAAAAAAAGCTGAAATACGAAAACGGACAAAATCCCATCTTGGACCGGGTCTTCAAGGGTGAAACCGTAACCAGCGATTCTCTGGCGTCTTTCATTTCTCAATGGATTCCCTCGGCCAAAGCGCGCGCGATTCAAAAGATTACCGGAAGATCAGGCTATATTTGCCTTCCGATGCAGGTCAAAGGCGAAACAGTGGGGATCATCCTGGCAGGCTGGAATGACGAAAGACACAATCGGGAGAGGATGCAAAGGGCTCTCGGAAGGGTAGCGGATCAGGGGGCAATTGCCATTAAAAGCGCCGAACTTTTCGAATGCATTAAAAGCCAACAGGGAGAACTCAGGGCACTTACCGCAAAGCTCCAGAAGGTGCAGGAGGCCGAACGAAAAAAGATCGCCCAGGAACTCCATGATCGAGTGGGGCAAAATCTTACGGGAATCAGTATAAATCTTGGTATCATACGAAGCCTGCTGCTTCCCGAATGCCTGGAAAAGGTCCGTTCCAGGCTTGCCGACTGTTCGGGACTTGTGGGCAATACCATGGGATGCATCCGGAATATCATGGCTGAACTCCATCCGCCGGGACTCGCCGAATACGGACTCTCGGTCGCCCTCAAGCATCACTGCGATCAACTCTTCAGAAGGACCGGCTTAAAAGTGTCCATGAAATCGACGGAAACCGGCGATCTCCCGAATCGGGAACATGAAATAGCCCTTTTCCGTATCGCCCAAGAGGCCCTCACCAATTCGATCAGGCATTCAAAAGCACGCGAAGTAACGGTCGATCTCGAAGCCACCGAAAACAGACTGATCCTATGTATTGTCGATGACGGAGTGGGTTTTGACGCGGACAGTCAGCACTCGTTGACGGATGGTGGAAAATTCGGTTTGATTACCATGAGGGAGAGGGCCGAAGCCGTGGGTGGAGAATTCCGGGTGGAATCGGCTCCGGGAAAAGGGACAAAGATTGTCGTTGAACTAAGGCAGGTGGCGTCATGAGCATAAACGTATTTTTGGCGGACGATCATGCGGTTGTCCGGGACGGTCTCCGGATGCTGTTGGAGGCAGGAGGAAATATCAAGATTGTCGGCCATGCGGCCGACGGGCTTCAGGCAATCCGGCACGTCGTCCGTCTGTTGCCGGACGTAGTGGTCATGGATATTGCCATGCCAAAGCTCGACGGCATCAAGGCGACACAGCGCATCCGCCGGAGCTGCCCTAAAACCGAGGTTGTCATCCTTTCCGTACACTCGACTTCGGAGCATATTTTTCGGGCTCTTCGCTCGGGAGCCAAAGGCTATCTTCTGAAAGAGTCGGCAGGCGAAGAAGTGGTGAAAGCCGTACATGCGGTTTATTCGGGTTTGCACTACTTCAGCCATTCGATCACCGAAACCATGGTTCAGGAGTATATCCAGTTGCAGGAAATTTCTTCCGGGAAAAGTCCCTTGGAACGTTTAAGTTCCCGCGAATATGAAATTCTCGGGTTGCTTGCGGAGGGCA
>CAZNTU010000247.1:0-2775 GCA_964575975.1 uncultured Desulfobacteraceae bacterium | reverse complement strand
GAATGGAACCTGTTTTCAACGGAAGCGGATTATATGTTCACTTTGTTCATGGCAGCCGGTTCGATATTGCTTCAATTTGCGGCGGCCGTTCTGGCACTGAGGCTTATACCGGTCACCGGGCGGCGATCGGCATGGGTGCTGATTTCAGCCGGGCTGTTTTTCATGGCATTGCGCCGTTTGGTCACTTTCACCCATATAGCGGGCGACAATTATCATTCCCTTGAAATATCAGCCGAATGGATCGCATTCATCACTTCGTTGTTCATGTTATTGGGCATAGTCCGCATCAAACCCCTTTTCCATTCCATCAAGCAGTCGGCCTCGGCGCTGATGGAAAGCGAAAAAAAATACCGAACCCTCTTCGAAAGCTGCAAAGACGCCATCTTTCTTTCCACAAAAGAAGGCCGGTTCCTTGACGTGAATCAGGCCACACTGGATCTTTTCGGATATTCCAGAGAAGAGATGATCGGGATGGACGTGCTTGAAATATATGCATATCCCGGAAACAGAGCCAGATTTCAGGAAGACATCGAAAAACGGAAGGCGGTAAAGGATTATCCCCAGGTTTTTCTGAAGAAAGGCGGTACGGCAATGGACTGCCTCCTAACCTCGGCAGTCCTGTATGCCGAAAGCGGTACGGTTGTTGGCTATCAATGCATTATCCGCGATGTTTCGGAGCATAACAGGCTCATTGAACTGCTTGAAAGCGAGCGGCAGAAATTCTTCTCTCTTCTCGACGAAGTTCCCGCATTCATTGATCTGCGCACGCCGGATCATTCCATCGTCTATGCCAACAGGCGTTTTCGGGAAACATTCGGCGAACCGGACGGCAGGCCTTGCCATGTTATCTTTCATAACAGCGAAGTTCCTTGCAGAAGATGTCGTTCCACAGCCGTCTTTAAAAACGAACATCCCTTGGAATTCGAGTGGAGCCGACCTGACGGACGCACGTACAAAATGCATCAATACTGCCACACAGAGGCCGATGGTTCCAAACTGATCCTGGAGATGGGGATTGACATAACGGACCTGAAACAGGCCGAAGAGGAACGGGCACAGCTCGTTTCGGCCATTGAACAGGCTGCGGAAGGGATTCTGATCATCGACAAGGATGAAAAAATCCGCTATGTCAATCCTGCTTTCGATTATATTAACAATTCCCATCTGACCGAACTTTTGGGGCAATCTTTGGATTGTCGCGAATGCGATTGTCACGATGCATCCTTTCATAACGGAATCCGGACCTGCCTGGGTACGGGAAAGCTGTGGCAAGGGCGGCTCGCAGGGAAAAAGGGGAAAGAACGCACTGTAGAAATAGAAGTCTCCATCTCTCCCATATACAACGAGGAAGGCGCCATCGTTAATTGCGTCGTCATCGAGCGGGATGCGACCAACGAGGCCAAGCTTGAGAAACAGCTACGGCAGGCGCAGAAAATGGAAGCCCTTGGGACCCTTGCCGGCGGAATCTCCCATGACTTCAACAACATCCTTTCCATCCTCTTCGGCTTCACGGACATGCTCCTCATGGATGCCGCCATGGGGGAGAAGGCCAGAGGATACTTGGAGAATATCCACAAGACGACCATGCGTGGAAAGGAACTGGTGGCTCAGATTCTGGCTTTCAGTCGTCAGCAAGAACTCCAGCGCCACCCCGTCCAAATCGCTCCTATTGCAGGAGAAGCCTTGAAACTGTTGCGGGCATCCCTGCCCTCATCCATTGAGATACGGCAAAAAACAACTTCGGAAAGCAGGGTTTTGGCGGACTCGACCCAGATCGGCCAGATTGTCATGAATCTTTGCACGAATGCGGCCCATGCCATGCGCGAAAAAGGCGGTATTTTGGAGATTGGCGTACTGGATGTCCGTCTTGACGGGGATTTTGTCGCGCGCCATCCTCTGGAGTATCCTGGAGATTATGTCAAGATAAGTGTGGGGGATACGGGTCACGGCATGGATGCCCCCACTCTGGAGCGGATCTTCGATCCCTATTTTACGACAAAGACTCCCGGTGAAGGGACCGGCCTCGGGCTTGCCGTTGTCCATGGCATCGTGAAAAGCCATGGCGGCATGATCACCGTCTACAGCGAACCCGGCAAAGGAACCACTTTTCATGTTTTTCTCCCCAGGTTTCAAAGCGATGCCCCGGGGCCGGCACTTTACGGACCGAGATCTTCAACCGCGCCTCTCGGCGGACAGGAAAGCCTTCTCCTTGTCGATGACGAAATCAGCATCGCCAACGTCAGCTTCGATTACCTGGAGACTCTCGGATACCGGGTTACCGCCAGAACATCAAGCCTGGAGGCGCTGGAAGCTTTTCGGACGAATCCAGACCGGTTCGACCTGCTGATCACCGACATGACCATGCCGCAAATGGGCGGGCTCGAACTGGCAAAGGAAATAGGCCGGATCCGCCCTGGATTTCCGATGATCCTATGCACCGGTTTCAGCGGAATGCTGACGCCGGAAAGACTGAAAGCCGCCGGGATATCAAGGCTGGTGCTAAAACCCGTAGTCTTGAGCGAACTGACCAGAATCATCCGTGAAATCCTGGATGAAAAAACACCGAAAGAAGAACGGGCAATGACGGCAAATGAACATATACCCCGTTTATAAGAAACTTCAGGGGACATTGAATCAGGGCGCTATTCAATATAAAGGCTCCTCCCCGGCCTCGACGATTTCGCGTCCAGGGTGGTCGATTCCTCCATAAACTTAGTCTGCATATACGACCTGGAGCTTCGCAAGCACCTGTACATCAACGAACGCGGCACGGAA
>CAZNTU010000246.1:0-8303 GCA_964575975.1 uncultured Desulfobacteraceae bacterium | reverse complement strand
CGTCTTTCAAAACCGGCCGATTCGGCCGTGTATCCGCTTGAAAGGGAACGAGGCTTGAATTGAGCGTATCGGCCACCAGTCCGAGGGTTCCTCCCCACACGAGATGGGCTGCGATCATCAAGGCGTTTCGTCGGGCCGGGTGCCGGGCAGCGGGCTCCAGTACGCGAGCGGCCGGCAGCCATCCGAGATAGCTTGCGGCCCAAACCGCCGTTCCCCAAGCCATTCCTCTGAGCATCGGCCGGTGTTCGTGCAGCCCTGTCATCGTGAAGGCTGCCCCGGTGGCGGCGCCGTACGCGAAATGGGAGGCCAGGGAACGGACCGCCAGGACCCGGTCGGAGGATTTCCGCGAAAGCGGTTTCGTAACCTTTTCCGTGATTTCGCGAGGGGGCAGCGGATAGCGTTCCGATTCCGGCAACCGGCGGAAGAGCGCTTTCATCGCCAGCGTCATGCCCCACGTGCCGACGATTCCGCCGACGACTCCCACCAACAGGCGTTCCATGTCGCGACCGGAATTTTCGTTCGCATGTCTCATTGTTCCTGTTCTCCCTTTTTGTGTTCGGTGCCTTGTTTCGGCTCCGATGCCATTGCCGAGCCGCTACGGTTCGACTCGACGCCCGCGAGGCTCAACATCCGCCGAGATACGCGAAAACAGGCAGACTCTCGACGAATATGATCATTGCGAAAAGAGCGTTGAGAGGCCATCCGAAACTCGACAAGTATCGGCCCCCCTCGTCTGTTTCGCTTCCTTCCGCCGTTTTACCGTCGCGTCGCGCGTCCAGGTAGCCGACGATCGTCGCCGCGATGGCCGGCACGATCGACATTGCGCTGACCACGATGAGCAACCAGGCGACGGCGCTTATTCCCCAGTACGTCTTTTGGTCGAAACCGCTGACGCAACCGAATTCCCCGATCGCATAGATTGTCAGCAAATGAAACGTCCACGAGACGCCGCCGCCCAGAAAGGCGAACCAACGTCTCCATGCATGCGGCCGAGGTGCGTACGCGGCTTTGACATTCATGGCGTCCCCCTATAAAAAACGCGGCGCGACACGGGTGACCGCAAAGGCGATCAAGCCTGTCGCCACTGCGAAAAACCAGAACATTTCGCTGTTTTGAAGCCAGAGCCGCAACCGCGGAGTTTCGAGCGGTTCCGAAAGTCGCAGCAACCGGTTCAGAGTCCCCGCCAGGATAGCGGCGCCGACGAAAACAATCAGCAAGGCGAATCCCTCGAGCGCGAACAAAATCGACGCGTAGGCATTGGCTGTAGGTCGAAAGGGAGTGGTCGCCATGATCCACGACATCGCGCCCACAAAGAACAATCCCATAACAATGGTCCCGCCCGTCCCCCAAAGGAGCATCCGTCTGCGCTTGCCCCGCCAGGCCCACGAATTGGCCGCTTGCAGAAGTCCTCCCGCCGCAAGCGCCGCGACGGCGATGGCCGGTTCGGTCAACCCAGGCGAAGGAAGTCCTCCCTGGGGCCATTGGATGGAATAAAGGCGAAGATAGAAGTAGCAGAATATCAACGACCCGAACACCGTGAAAAGAACGGAGATCATTCCTATCATGCCCCACCAACCCGTGGCGCGAGTTCCGGACGCGAACAGCGGGAGTTTCAGTCGGGATGCGAGCATATCGGCTTCGTCCTGCGGAAGCGTCGGCTCGCGGTACAACCAACGCCCGATCATGGCCATGGCGAAGACCGCCGCCACGCCCGCCGGGATGTAACTTTTGGCCAGAAAGCAAATCGCGGCCAACAGGATCGAAACGGAGACGACAAACGGTTGCAGGGTCGGTCCGGGAATATACTGCAAGGCCTGGGGGCGTGCGTTCGTAATGTCCGTAAGCAAGGTGGCGCGCCATCCTACCGGTCTGAATTTGAGGATCTCGGCCGTCGAAACCAACTCGCTTTTCGATTCGGGCGAAATCGGGTTCCATCTTGGATAGCGATCCCCGACTACCGGCGGGCTGGGGAACCCGTACGGGGCTGGCGGCGAGTCGATCGACCATTCCAACGTTCCGCCGCCCCAGGGATCGCCACCGGCGGCCCGTCCCCGCCAAGCGCTCCAAAGGAGTCCCGCCAGCGCGACCGCGAATCCGAGGCCCAACAAATACGAGCCGGCGGTCGACGCGAAATTGAGCGCGCCGACGTCCAGTTCTTCGGGATAGGTGTACACCCGTCGCCGCATTCCCAGGAGCCCGATGACGTACATCGGCAGAAACGTCAGGTTGAACCCGACGAATATCAGTCCGAACCCGATCCAGCCCTCGATTTTGCCGAACATGCGGCCGGTCATCTTGGGCAGCCAATAGTACAGTCCGGCCAGGAAAGGGAAGACCGCTCCGCCGATCAGAACGTGATGGAAGTGGGCCACCACGAAATTCGTGTCGTGTACCTGCCAGTCGAAAGGAAGCGTCGCCACCATCACGCCCGTCAGTCCGCCGTTCACGAAGACGAAGAAAAATCCCAGAATATAAAGCATGGGAACGCCGTATCGGGGACGGCTTCCCCATAGAGTGGCGATCCATGCGAATATCTGCACTCCGGAGGCGAGCGCGATCATGAAGCTGGCGGCGGTGAAGAACAGCATCGGCAGGTCGGGAAGACCGACCGTGAACATATGGTGGGTCCAGAGCCCGAAACTGACGAACCCCATGATGACGACGGCCGCGACGATCAGGGAGTAGGCGACGATCCGACGGCGGGCGAACGCGGGTATTATCGTCGAGACCACGCCGGTGGCGGGGAGAAAAATGATATAGACTTCCGGATGGCCGAAAAACCAGAAGAGGTGCTGCCAAAGCAGCGAATTTCCCCCCAGTTCCGGGTCGAAAAACCGGGTTCCCAGCGAACGGTCCATCTCAAGAAGAAGAGTTGCGAAGAGCAGGGGCGTAAAGGCGAAGACGATCATGACGCCGACGACCAGGTAGGACCAAACGAACAGGGGCATGTGCTGGATCGCCATGCCGGGCGCGCGGAACTTGAGAATGGTGACCACGATTTCCACGGCGGCGCTGATCCCGGCGATCTCGACCATGCTCAGCCCCAGGAGCCAGAAATCGAGCCCTATGCCGGAGAACTTGGGGCCGGACAATGGCGTGTACGCGGTCCATCCGGCATCCGGCACTTGACCGAAAAGGAAGCTGGAGTACATGGTCAGGCCTCCGAAAAGATACAGCCAGTACCCGAAATTGGTGAGCCTGGGAAAAGCCACGTCCCTAGCCCCGATCATCAGCGGCACGAAATAGAGCCCGAGCCCCTCGATAAAGGGCACGGCGAACAGGTAGAGCATCGTGGAGCCGTGCATGGTGAACACTTGGTTGTAGAAGTCCGGTCCCATGAAATCGTTGTTCGGGACGGCGAGTTGGGTCCGCATGCCCATGGCGAGAACCACCGCCGCCAGGAAGAACGTTAGCGACGTGATCATGTACCGCTTTCCCAACGGTCGATTGTTTACGGTGGCGAACCAACCGGCCAAGCCTGCGGGCGACCGCCAGAGATCGGCGAAGAGTTTTTCCGCTTCAGCGGAATTGCCCGTCATTTCAGACTCCTCAGATATGCCGTCAAAGCGTGCAGCTCCTCCGGCGGCAGGTAGGATGGAGGCATCAGGTTGCGCGGTTTGATCGACTGCGGGTCGGCGATCCAGCCGTACAGAGCGCCTTTCGTGTTCGGGACCGTTCCGGCGCCCAGCGTCCTGCGGGAACCCAATAGAGTAAGATCGGGGCCGGTGTCGCTCTCCGACAGTCCTCCGATGGAATGGCACGCGGCGCAGCCTTGCTCGAGAAAAACGTCTCTTCCTTTCAAGAGCAACGGATCGGTCGGGGGAGGCGGCGGTCTGCTGTGATCGAGAAGCCATTTCTCGAAATCCTCCGGTTCGTGCGCGACTACGCGAAACGCCATGAGCGCGTGAGGGCCGGCGCAGTATTCCGTGCAGGTCCCCCGGTAGACTCCGGGCCGGTCGGCGGACAGTCGCAACTCGATCGGGTGGTCCGGAAGCATGTCGCGCTTTCCCCCGAGTCGCGGCACCCAGAAGCTATGGACCACGCCCTTGGAAAGCAGTTCGAATTGCACCACCTTTCCGACCGGAATATGAATCTCGTTGGCGTCCACGATCCCGTGTTCGGGATAGCGAACCTCGAACCACCAGTGATGGCTGGTGACGTCGATGCGAAACTCGGACGGGGTTTTGCCCAATTCCACGGTGGCCTCGATGGTGGAGATCAGCATGAAAACGAGAATAACGACGGGTATGGCGATTCCTGCGGAAAAAACGAAAAACGGCCCCAGCATCGGCTTTTCGAGCCGATGGATCGACAATGCCACGAGCAGCAGCAGCAGCGTCACGAAGAAAACAATCCCGTATACCAGCAGCATTTCCCACCACAAGCCCTCTATTCGTTCGGCGACGGGTCCCGCGGAATAGAGCATGGACTCCCTCTCGGCGTTCGCGTTGCCGGCATGGAAACACCAGAGCAGCGCCGACATGGCGATGATTTCCCATCTTGCGACAATGCCCGCTATAATGGAAAGCTTGAATCTTTTCACCATTTTTCACCATGATTTTTCCTTGGAACAACGGTCGGAAAAGCCCTCGATTTAGTCCTTGTTTGCGGCGATTATACGACGGTGGGAAAACCCAAGTTAATAAGGTCGATTCCTTAATCCCTGCCGTTTTCCGCTTTAGATTTCCCGCCGGGAGAAAACGGTTTTCGCGATCGAATTTATCGGACTTGGTTTCAACATCGGCCATTTCGGGTCCGCGCGTTTGCAGTCGCGATTTCAGCCGTCGGGGGCGGAATAGAATTCCACCGCCAACAAGGGAGCACAACGGAATCGTCCGGCAAATACATTTCAAACCGGCTTCTTCCCCCTTTCACCTTTCACCTTTCACCTTTCACCTTTCAGCTTCGAGCTTGAGTACAACGGAATCGTCCGGCAAATACATTTCAAACCCTATTCCGGTTCTAAGGCGAGTCGATTAAAGTGAGGTAAAAAAAATCGGAAAAGAGAAAGTCATACGCCTGCGACCGATTCGGATTTCACGGTGAGGAGGTCGGGGTGACGTTGTGCGCCCTCGTTCGCGCCCAGCATGGAGGTATGCGGTCGGGGGGCGCCTTGCGTCCCGCGCGCACTGTTGGCTTTATGTCGGATTTCCCAATTGGCGACAGGAGCGCGCGGGACGCTCCCTTTACCGACAAATTAAGGAAAAAGAGAATGGAAAGCGAAAAATTAAAGCGCTACGGATGGTCGCTCTACTGGACATGGTTTTTCGTTTCGATCGCGGTGATTTCCTACTTCAAGTACCCCGAGTTCAGGGACGCGGTCGATACGGGCTTTCATGCGATGATTTCGGGCGACCGAGCGGTCCTGCAGGATTGGATGGGCCGGCTCGGCCCCTGGGGGCCTTTCGCGATCGTTTTGACAATGACGGCACAGATGTTTCTGATCGTGGTTCCTTCTTTTCTGCTGATCGTTATTGCGGTGTTGACGTACGGACCTTTTCGGGGGCTGTTGCTGATTCTGGCGAGCGTTTTTGTCGCATCCACCGTGGGATACGTCATCGGGAGGTTTTTGAGTCCGATGACGGTCGAAAAGCTTGTCGGGGCCGAAAAAAGAGAAAAACTCGAGCGGTTCGTCGATCGGTACGGGTTGTGGGTCGTTCTCGTCACGCGCATGTCGCCGCTTCTTTCGAGCGACGCGATCAGCTTCGTAGGAGGACTGGTCAAATTGAAGTACTGGAAGTTCATCGCCGCCACCGTGGGCGGCATTGGGCCGCTCGTCGGGCTGGTCGCATACTACGGCGGCGGAGAGCGCGATTTCGAAAAAGGTTTGATCGTTGTCAGCCTCCTGAGCGTTGTCGCATTGGCGATTTATATTTACCTGGATCGGCGCCGGTCAAGGGAGGAAACCGACCGTTAATTCGGAACCGTCCCCGACCGTTCCACCCAAACGAACCGATTGCCCCTCCGAAACGCTTCAGCGACCAGCACGTTTTCGCATTCCGAATGAACAGAATTGCATATTGGAGAAAATCCGCTTTTCCCAAATCTTCGCGACGAAACGACCGAAAAGCCCACCGTTTTTCCGGTTCCGGGAGCAATTCGACTTGCCTCCTTGGCGGATTCCCGCCTGAAATAGCCCGAATCGCCCGCGACCCCGGGAAAAACACCTATACCCGACCAACGATCTCGAACAAGGATATGCATGAACGAACAACGCGCTAATAAAAGATTTCCCCCATGGCAGGGGGCTGCCGAAGGGGTTACTTTCCTGTCGTGCCGTAAAAGGGCCTTTGTTTTTAGTAAACATTCGCCCCTTGAAACGGCGATAGGCGATAACGGCCGCGATGTCGGAAAAGACGCCGGAACGGTTCGTGCAGGCTCGACAAACGCGACTTTGCTTCCAAGACAATCGAACGAATGGAAGGAGGTGACCCGTCGGGAATTAGGCAAGAACAACAAAACAAACAATCTATAGTTCTTCGCTTAAGAGGAAGTTCAAAAAAGTCCAAGGGAAGTTCAAGGAATTCCATAGAAACCAACAGAGCCGATTGGAAGGCAATAAATAGCTAAAACAACAGGAGATTTATCATGAATACAAAAAAATACTTCAAGATTGCATGCGCACTGTTCGTCGTTCTGGCGATGGGAGCATGGAACGTTGCCGCGCAGGGGCAGTACGTGCAAAGCAGCCAAAGAGACACGCAGGAAAGTGCGGCGGAAAGCGGCGCAAGGCTTTACGTCAGTACCGCCGGTCTGCGATTGGTTCAACAGCAGCTTAACAGAATAGGATACGCTTCGGGCAACGTGGACGGCCTGTGGGGAGACCAGACCCGGCAAGCGTTGGAGTCGTTTCAGAGAATGCAGGGAATGGAACCCACCGGAAACTTGAACTTGGTCACGATCCAAGCGCTGGGATTGCCTCAGGTGCTTGCCGGCGCGGAATACCAGGACCCGAGTTCGCAACGGTCCAGCCAGCAAAGAGCGGCGGGAGAGGGCGCTCCCTTGTTTGTCAGCCCGGCCACCGTGCGAATTATCCAGCAGCAGTTGAACCGGATCGGCTTCGATCCGGGCCAGGTCGACGGCCACTGGGGAGAAGGGACCTCTAACGCGATACGAAACTACGAAGAGGCCAACGGTCTCGAGCCGACCGGGAACGTCAATCTGCGTCTGATCAGCTCTCTCGGACTGGGTCGATTGGTAGCCGGAATCTTTGGAACCGGCCAAGGCGACATTCGGATGGCGCAGCAGGGATTTGCGAGTCAAGGACAGCAGGGTCAACACGATTTCCAGGGCCAGCAAGGCCAGCAGCAAAGAGGCTATTACGGCCAGCAGCCCGGATTCGAGGGGCAGCAGGGCCAGCAGGGATTCCAGGGCGGCCAGCAGGGGTTCCAAGGCTCGCAAGACCAGCAGGGCTCCCAGGGCCAGCAGGGATTCCAGAGTTCTGGGGAGCAGCAGGAGAGCGGAACCGAGTAGGGTTCTCGACAGCAACAGTAACCAAAAAATCCGCATAAGGGATGAATGTGTTCGGTGTACCCATTCCGTTAGGGGCAAAAGACGGTCAGGCAATTTTTGGCCGTTTTTTCCGATCGGATTGGATGGGAAACCGGCGGTAAGTATCGGGAGAAACAATCATGAAAATCAGACAATTGACCGCAATATTCTTTTGCATGCTTCTCGTTGTGGGAGTATCTTATTCCTTCGCGCAAACTTCGGTCCAGACCGGAGGAGCCGGCCAGCAGCCCGGATTCGAGGGGCAGCAGGGCCAGCAGGGATTCCAGGGCGGCCAGCAGGGGTTCCAAGGCTCGCAAGACCAGCAGGGCTCCCAGGGCCAGCAGGGCCAGCAAGGTCGGCAGGGTCAGCAGGGTCAGCAGTCAAGAGGATACTTCGGACCTCAAGACTTGGAGCGCGCGCGGTGGAGCCAAGAAAGCGCCACCGGAACCGGAGCGCCTCTGCACGTCAGCCCGGCGGCCGTAAGGCAGATTCAGCAGGCTTTGGACCAGTACGGTTACAACAGCGGCAACTTCGAAGGAAAATGGGACAACCAGACCCGGCAAGCGGTTCGCAATTTCCAGCAGGCCCAGGGACTGGAGCCGACCGGAACATTGACGTTAAGCACGGTTAGCATTTTACTGGGGCAAAACAATGTCGATTTGACCGTGCCGCAGGGCCGGCAGGGATTCCAGGGCGGCCAGCAGCAGGGCCAACAGGATTTCCAGGGCCAGCAAGGCCAGCAGCAAAGAGGCTATTACGGCCAGCAGCCCGGATTCGAGGGGCAGCAGGGCCAGCAGGGATTCCAGGGCGGC
>CAZNTU010000245.1:0-8330 GCA_964575975.1 uncultured Desulfobacteraceae bacterium | reverse complement strand
CGTTCGTCGTCTTGAAACAAGGTCAGACGGTGACTCAAGAGGAGATTCTGGAATACTGCGCCAAACATCTGGCGAAATACAAACTTCCCACCGAGGTGGAATTCCGGGACGAGCTTCCCAAAACGAACGTGGGCAAAATATTGAGAAAGGAACTCAGAGCGGAAGAGATGAAAAGGCGCACGGAAGTTTAGAGGGATCTTTATCTCATCGGGCTTAATGCGCGATTCCCCGATGTTCAAAAAAGAGTACGAGAAGTCGGCGATTTCACGTACGATCCCCCTGAACGTTTCCGTATATGACCTTGAGCAGTTCGGCCGGGGATTTTCGTCGATCATCAGAATTCGATACGTGTTGCGTCTACGTTTAATTCTTTCGTTCCTGGCGAAATGGAAGTTCAAGGGTAAACGTCGCGCCCAGCTCCGGACCGTCGCTCTGGACCGTCAAAGAGCCGTTAAGCCTGCGAGCTGCCAAGGTGCCGCTGTGCATTAAAGAGCAAGCCGACTAATACGATTGTTTCCCCGAATACAGAGATAGAAAGCTCATTCCCATTTTTTCCTCCTTTGCCATACCCGAGGAAATCGCAAAATCCCTTTCGCGAAACCGGATCTTCGGCATGGCAATGAAGGACGATTCCATGCAAATCGTAAATTTCGAGAAAGCGAGTCTCCCTTTCGCAAGGAACGAATTTTTAAATCCTCCGCCCCGAAAGAACCGTAGCATAGCCCTTTGCGAGCGTTTTGAGGAAAGATGTTTTCCATGACTGGATTTTTGTTTCATTTTCGCAAAACGCCCGCAAAGGGCTATGCTACGCTTGATTGAAGATCAGTTTTCTATTTCCGCGTGCTTCAGAATGTCGGGAACGATGTCGGTCCAGCCCAGCGGCATGATGTGGACGCCCTGGAAATTCGATTTGTGTTTCCTGATAAACCGGCCCGTCATTTCGGCGGCTTTTTTCTTTCGGTCCGCCTTGTCCACCGAGCCGATCCCGTCGATCCACTCTTTCGGCACGGTGATTCCCGAAACGTTTTTGTTCATGTAGGCGCCCATCTGAGGGGATTTGAGTACCACGACGCCCAATTGCACCGGCAGGTTCATTTTTTCCGTCTTTTCGACGAACTCGTCCACCACGCGGTCGTCGTATACCGCCTGGGTCTGGAAGAATTGCGCGCCGGCGTCGGCTTTCTTGCGCATTTTGAGCAGTTGCAGGTCCAGGGGCTGGAAATTGGGATTCACCGCCGCTCCGATGAACATGTCGGGCTTGAAAAGAAGATCGTTTCCCACCATGTCCTTTCCCTCCTGCAAGCTGGTCGCGATTTTGATCAGCTGCACGGAATCGAGGTCGAAGACGGGCTTCGCCTGCTTGTGATCGCCGAGGTTCGTGTGGTCGCCTGTCAACAGCAGCATGTTGTCCACACCCAGGGAATAGGCGGTCAGAATTTCTGATTGCAGCGCGATGCGGTTCCGGTCCCGGCACGTGATTTGATAGATGGGCTCGTAGCCTTTGGATTTCAGCCTTACGCAAGCGGCGAGGGAGCCCAGCCTCATTACCGCACTCTGGTTGTCGGTCACGTTGATCGCGTGAACGGCCCCGTTCAAGTTTACAGCCTCCTTCTCGCAAGGGGGCACGAAATCCCGGTCCCTGGGAATCGCCCCCTTTACCGGCCCGACTTCACCGGATATCACAAATTCGCCCTTGTCGAACAATTCGCCTAATTTCATCGGTCGTACTCCTTTTATATATAGCTTGTATGAAAGTCCGATTTTCCGCCGGCCTCGCTTTCCGCCGAACCCGTCGGGTCAATCGATGTTGCTTACTGCGGCCATGCCGTTCATGGAACAGAACACGGCCTCGTGGGGGCTGACCTTCAATTTGCGGGGACGGCTCCACCTAGCGTGGTTCTTGGGATTTTGATACGGCTCGAGCAAATCGAGACGACCGTGTTTCTTTAGTCTCTCGTAAATCGTGACCCACCCGCAGTCCCTTTCGCCATCCACCTCGCACTTGCCGTTTTCCGCGCCTCCGCAAGGACCGTTCAACAGGCTTTTCGCGCACAGGGTCATCGGACACAGGCCTCCGGTGAACTCGATGACGCATTCTCCGCATAAGGAGCAATATTCGTTGATTTCCGATTCCGATACGGTTTCCCCGCCGAAAATCGTGTCGCAACCCGGATGCACCATGCCACCGTCGGTGGCGTCGATAACCGTATGCACCCCTTGGCCGCATCCGAGGACCAGACAACTGTCGGCCTCGGCAATCTGATCGGCGTATTCTCCATTGAGGACCTTGCGCGTGTGGTCCAGCTTGCAAAGGGACATGCCTTGCGGGCCCGGCACGGCGTACCCGACGACGTTTACTCCCCTTCTCGCCAGGCGATCGGCCATGTTCTTCGCCTCCTCCTCGCCCCCCGAGCGGCATTTCCAGGCGCAATTGTTGCACCCGACGACGAACACCTTTTCCTCCGGCCTAATATAGCCGATTATTTCCTGTATCGGTTTTTGTATGGTAGCGTGCAATGTATTTACCTCCATTCTTCGGTAATTCGTTCTATTGACGTTTCTTGCGATCAACACCTGCTTGAGCAAACCGGGCGCCGAATCGTCCGGAACCGGAGGCGATTTTTCAAAAAATAAATATTACATTTTAAAATCAAGGGCTTGCGCCCATGAAAATTCCTGAGGTTCTGTTTGGAAAATAAAAAAGCCGAGCGATTCCAGTCGTTCGGCCGTCGACAAGTCAACATTTTGAACTGCAAACCGCAAACAAACTGAACATTTTCGACAGGCAAGTTTGGAGGACGTTGCGACGCGAAGCACCGAACGAAGAATTTCCCGCTTCAGATCTGTCTTAGATACCGGTCTCCGAGAAAAATTATTCTTGCGGCGCGGCTGTTCATGTGTCTATAAATTTCGTAATCGATAGTAAAGATTTTGAACATGCCGGGAAAGTTCGTTATCGGAGTCGCATGAACGGGAAAAATTTCGACCAGTATTGGAAAACAGTCGTGGATACCATCCAGGACGGAGTCATGATCGTCAACACGGAAGGGATCATCGTCTCGGTCAACCGCGGGTTCGAGGAAATCACCGGATACCGGCGCGACGATGCTGTGGGGAAGCCCTGCACCATATTGAACTGCACCTCCTGCGAGATCGTCCGGAACGAAAAGGGATGCCACTGGTGCGTGATGTTCAAGAAGGGAAAGCTGAAAAAGCAGCGGTGCCTGCTGTCGCGCAAGGACGGCCGCGTCGTGTATGTGTTGAAGAACGCGTCCGTGCTCAAGGACGAGAACGGCGTAGTCACCGGGGCCGTGGAAACCATGACCGACGTTACCGACTTGATCGACAAGGAAATACAGATAGAGACCTACAAAAGGGAATTAGGCGACGAAAACCGTTTCCGCGGCATGATCGGCGCCTGCGCGTCTATCCAGAACCTTTTCGAAACTATCAGAAACGCGGCGCGGTCTGACGCCCCCATCATAATTCACGGCGAAAGCGGCACTGGCAAGGAGCTGGTGGCCAAGGCCATTCACGAGGAAGGACTTCGCGCCGGAAAATCTTTCATAAAGGTAAATTGCGCGGCCTTGAACGAATCGCTTTTGGAAAGCGAACTTTTCGGCCACATCAAGGGCTCGTTCACGGGGGCGCACCGCGACCGGAAAGGACGTTTCGAGGCTGCGGACGGGGGCGACATTTTTCTGGACGAAATCGGCGATCTTCCCCTGTCGACGCAGATCAAGCTTTTGAGGGTGCTGGAGGAAAAGGTGGTTGAACGCGTGGGAGACCACAGCCCCATAAAAGTCGATGTGCGGATCATTTCGGCCACTAACCGCGATTTGCCGAACCTTATCGCCAAGGGAGTTTTTCGGGAGGATTTCTATTACCGAATCAACGTCATACCGATCCGGGTACCTCCGTTGCGGGAGCGGACAGAGGACATACCGTTGCTGGCCGACTCTTTTTTCAATCGAATCAAACTCAAGAGCGGGAAGGAGATCGAAGGCGTTTCCAAACGGGCGCTGGAAAAGCTCATGGGCTATCACTGGCCGGGAAACGTAAGAGAGTTGAAGAGCGCCTTCGAATTTGCCTTCGTGTCTTGCCGGGGCGGTATGATCGAGCCGGAGCACTTGCCGCCTGGCATTGTCGAAAACCGGCGAGACTTTTCGGAACGAGAAGAGGCGGTCGATGGTCTGGACGAAATTAAAAAGCAGAGACTGGCAAAAGCCTTGAACGCGACTGGAGGCAATCGTTCGGCAGCCGCGAGAATGCTGGGAATTTCGCGCACCAGCGTGTGGAACCAAATGAAACGGTACGGCATCGGGAAGAAATGACGGCGGCGAAGGCAACGGGCCGATGGACAGCGGGTTTGGTCTTGTTCCGGTCGCCGCCGAATCCCACCCCCGAAAAATGCTTTCGAGAAAGCGACCGACCTTGCGAAACGGCAGGGACGAACCTTATATATAACCGTGCAGTTAACGTCCAAACGAACAATAGATTCAACTAAAGGAAAAACAAATGTCCCTTTCCGTAGTCGATATTTACAAGAATATTCTGCCCAAGACCAACTGCAAGGACTGCGGCTATTCCACTTGTCTCGCGTTCGCCAGCATGGTGGTTTCCGAACAGCTTCCGTTGAAAAAATGCCCGCACATCGAGCCAAGCAAGCTCGAGCACGCCCAGGAGGAACTTCAACAGCAGTACGCCGCCGGCAAATGGACCAAGCGCGACATGGCCGAGGACGCCTTGAAATGGTCAAAAGAACGCGCGGCATCCATGGAAATCGCCGACCTTCAAAAACGCATCGGAGGGACGATCGTCGAAAACGACGGCCAAAAAGCGCTCGAACTGCCTTATTTTAACGAAACCATCCTAATCGAACCGGGAAAATTGCGGAAGACCTCCGGAAACGAACTTACCCGCTGGGAACAGGTGTTCATTTTCAACCACCTCGCCCAGGGAGGAGACAGCCTTCCCACCGGCCAATGGAAAGGCCTGGTGGAACTGCCCAACACGGTTTCCAAGGTCAAATCCATGAAGAAGCACGTTGAAGCTCCCCTGATCGAACGATTCGCCGGAAAGGCGGCCGAATTGCTGAAGGCTGGCGAGGCGGCCGGGGCAAAAGTCGTCAACGACGGCGGAATCGAAGCCAATGTCGCCATGCTGTTCAATCCCCTCCCCCGCGTACCGGTCATGCTTTTGTTCTGGGACGAGGAACAGGGGGAAGACTACGGCGCCGAAGTCAAGCTTTTGTTCGACAAGACCATCGTGGACCATCTCGACATAGAATCGATCATGTTCCTGAGCGAAAGAATCAAGCAATTGCTGTGCGGAGAATACCAATAACGACTATGGCGGAAAAAAACTCGTTCATATCTGTTCGAAGAATTGGAAAGAATCGGGGCGCGGCCCGAGCCATTCCAATTCTTCGAGGATCGAAAAGGGAGAAAATCGCGCCCTCCCCAACCGCGTTTCCGACGCTTTCGATGTTCTCTGTCGCGTCCTATGTATGACGCATTGATTCCATAACTCGGTAAGGGCAATCCATCAATCCGCACACTCCGCATTTGTAAAGGCCGGCATCGGCTTGGGACGTCTCGTGAAAAAACATCCAAAAGGACAAGGATTTCATTGGCGACATGACGCACGAATCGGAAAGCGATACGCCGACGAGGCTTGAATTCAGCAGCGAAAAAATCAGTTTTTGCACGCCCAAGGATATTCCACCGCACCCTGGTTCGAACCGGCAGCCAGGAAACAGCCCCGATTTTTCGGCTTCCTCCCGGATACTCGAAAAAGAGGAATTTCCCAACGATTCTAAAAACCCCACCCCGGCGGCATCCAAAAAAACGGCCTCCAAGGCTTTTCCGCTTTTCGTCATTTCTCCGACCGCGTTTTCAAGTTCATGTCCCAACGTGCATAGGCAAACGCATACGCTCGGCGAATCGTTTTCCTTTTCGAATTTTTCAAGTACCGGCCCCATTAAAAGGAATCTCGTTTCCTCGTCCAATTCGGATCTGTCGTAAATCGCGTACGAAAAAACAGGCGCAATCAACTTCTTCGCCTTTTCTAAAACCGGCCTCGCAAGCTCTTTCATTTTTTCATCCATAACATACTTGCTTCCGCCGGCATATCTGGCCATTTGTCCGAGCGTAACGGACAAATTCGAAATTTCAGGACGTCCTTTGCGAACTTTCACCTTTTATTCCACAGTATCTGTATGTATTCGTTTTTCTGGCACAATCATAGTCAACCTAACCAGAGACTTGCCTTTTGTCAACGAAACGGCAAGGCATGACCACAAACGGGACATTTGGATCTCGAAATTGCCTTGACCTTTTAAATGAATTGAGACAGAATCTCGGGTAAAGTCGCGCCGTCGATTCGGGCTTCCGCTTTTCTGAGGGGGGCATTGCCATAACAGCATGGTCCGCGGCAATTTCTGTTAGCCATAGGAATTTTCATATGTTCTCCATTACGATTCAAAAAAAACGTCGTTGTTTAAGTGATTCTTGCATTTTTCATCATAGTACATATATATTTCACATGTTTTCACTTTGTTTCGGGAATGTGCCCAAAGAACGCTTGCACTGCTCGACCAACTTGGCCAAGCCAAGTTGTTTCTCGATCAAGAGAATATAGCATTGGCCGAGCGCGTAGTCGAATTGAACCTTGGGCGATCGGAATTCTTTTTTAACGATTATTTGTACTTCGTCGAAGGAGGTGCGTGAAATTAAACAAGCCTTTGTCTTGTCGGAAACATCACGGCCGTATACCCGTTGATTGGCACGGTTTTACGACCACTTAAAAAGACGTCGATTGAAAAGTTCGAGTTCCCAATCTCGAGCAAGAATTTTCTGGTTGAAAGAAACGTCTTAACCCCCCATAAAAAAACAGAAGAGAGGAGAGGAGCGTAATGAAGAACCATTTATTCCGGATTTCGGCTATCGTCCTGGTCGGCGCGTTGATGTTCGTATTTGGATGCGGCGGCCCGCAAGTGGAACCAACCCGGGCTCCATTTTCGGCACCGCGGTTCGATCCGGCGGCCTATAACCCGAAAGTGGAAAATTTTGTGGTATTGTTCGACGGGTCGTCTTCAATGACGACGAGATACCAGGGAAAGAGCGAATTCACTATCGCTAAGAACTTAGTACAAGCATTGAACCAGTCTATTCCAGAGCTTGGATACACCGCCTACCTGAGAGGCTTCGGACCCGATGACGGCAAAAACAAAGAGACGACTTTGTTTTATGGACCCGAAGTCTACTCCACCGAGGCATTCGGAAAAGCCGCAGCTGGTCTGACAGGTCCCGCAGGCAATTCCCCGATCGCACGAGCTATCGATTTTTCACTGAAGGACATGGAAAATACGATGGGTTCCGAGAGAACTGCCGTGATAATCTTTTCCGACGGCCAAGATCCCATCCAAAACCCGGAGTCCGCAGTCAGGAACTTCAAACTCGCCAATCCTAACGCCTGTTTTTACCCGGTCCATGTCGGCGACAACAAAGGAGGCCAAGCTTTGATGAAAAGTATCGCCGATATTGATCAATGCGGTTTCGCAACGACAGCCGACGAAATTTCCACCACTGATGGAATGGCCGATTTTGTCAAAGCAATCTTTCTGGCAGAAAAGCCCGCACCGACGCCTCCTCCGCCCGTGGCCGCACCCGGACCGTGCCCCGACAGCGACAACGACGGCGTGTGCGACGACGTTGATCGCTGCCCTGGAACGCCCAAGGGCGTAAGAGTCGATCAGTTCGGATGCTGGGTCCTCGGCAACGTTCTTTTCGATTTCGACAAAGCAGTCATCAAACCGGAAGCCTACCCGCTCTTGAACGAAGTTGTCGACATTCTGAGACAGAATCCCGGCTTGAACGTGACTTTCGAGGGACACACAGACAGTATCGGTACTGACCGTTACAACCAAAAGCTTTCAGAACGACGAGCCAACGCCGTAATGCAGTACATGCTGAACAAGGGAATTCCCGCAAGCCAAATAAGCACTGCCGGTTACGGAGAATCGCAGCCGAGAGCGACCAACCAAACCGACGAAGGCCGTGCCCTCAATCGCCGGGTTGAAATCACACCCAGGTAAGATTACTCGCAGTCAATAAGATCCATATATATTATAATATTAAACGAGCCGGTATTTTTGCCGGCTCGTTTTTTTGGCAGTGGGTCGAATCGGTTGATCAGGCTGCTTCCGAATACCGGCCGGTCTTGAAATAGAAACGGCCGATGTACGTTCCGACGACGTTGTCGTGGATTTTCTCGCTCTTTGAAAAACAGATGGTCCTGCGGTTCAGGCGCTTTACATGCGTTCTGAA
>CAZNTU010000244.1:0-8390 GCA_964575975.1 uncultured Desulfobacteraceae bacterium | reverse complement strand
AGGTCGGGCGACTCCGTTTGGATGTGCTGGCTGGCATGGTAACGCTGCAAGTGGCCGGGACTGCCGTGCGCAATCAGGGTGTCTCCCGAACGTAAAACCTCGTTCGGACGGGGCGCCAGAATCAGCATGCCCTTTCTCTGGAGCGCCAGCACTGTCAAATAGAGAGCCGACCCAAGCCTGCTTTCCGCGAGCGTGCGGCCGTCGAGGGGCGATCCGTTCGGGATGCGGGTGGTGAAAATGTGCGTTTCGAGCTGGTAGGAGGAATTGAGCGCCTCGCCGGCATCGGCGGTCTGAATCGCGGAGCGTCGCGGGAGAAGACGTCGTCCTATCAAAACCATGAATGCTATGTTCGCTGCCACGATGGCCCCGGTGATCGGGGTGAAGTCGAAAATGGCAAAAGGACTGAGGCCCGCGTTGCGCAGAGCGTCGGTCGCCAGGATGTTGGGCGGGGTTGAAATGCCCGTGAACGGACCGCCCAAGAGGCATCCCAGCGCGAGCGGCAGAAGGAGCCTCGAGGGCGAACGTCCGCTGCGCCTCGCCAATTCCATTGTGGACGGCAAAAGGATGGCCGCGACCGTGACGGTGTTGATGAGCGCCGACAGCAGGCTGGCGGCGACCATCAAGGCGACCATGAGCTTGACCTCGCCGCCTTTCGCGAATATTTGCAAGGGCTTTCCGAGCTGATGGGCGATGCCGGTCCGCGTCAGTCCCGCGGAAAGGATGAACAATGCCCAAACAGTGACTACGGCGGGACTGCTGAAGCCCGACAAAGCCTCGCTCGGTGTTACCAAGTTCGTAAGAGCCAGCGCCGAAAGCACCATAAGCCCTACCAAGTCCACGCGCAGCCAGCCGCCGATAAACAAAACGAAAGCCGCGCCTACAATCGCAAGCAACAAAATTACCTCGAACGTCAAAAAAAATTCCTTTCCATTTTATTTCGAAGAAGATTTTCAAGCCGTGTTCGAACAGGGGCAACTAAAGATTATGGCCGAAAAGAGAGTTTGCGGGTCCCGCGATCCGGGGATCGTCGTATTCCACGAATTTTCCGCTCAGTTCCGAAGGGGCTTTCAAAGCGAGCCACGCAATGGAGCGGGCCGGTACCCGGGGATGTTCCAGCGCCCCTTGTTTCTTCAAATTCAGAAAATAATCGGCCATTTTGGATGGCATGGTCTTCGCGCCCTCTCGGCGAATCAGCGCCTGCATGTCCGTGTCGACCACGCCCGGACGCACGGACACCGATGTGATCTCTGGCTCTTCGGCCGCGAAGACTCTCGTGAAATGGGTCAGACCCGCTTTGGCGGCGCAATAGGCGCTCCAGGTCGCCATGGGGTTGACTGCTGCTCCGCTGCTGACGTTGACGACCCGTCCGCCGGATTTGCGCAGGGAATGGACAGCCGCATGCATAAAATAAAAAGGCCCCAGCAGGTTGACCATGATATTTCGCTTGAACCGTTCGACGTCGCAATCGGCGACCCGCGCAATGGGCGGGAGCATCCCCGCGTTGTTGACCAGAGCGTCTACGGCGCCGTACTTTTCGAGGGTCTTTTCCACGACCAGCGAACACGCCTGCGGGTCGGACGCGTCGGAGGCGACAGGCATGCATTCTCCGCCCTTCGCCGCGATCTCCTCCTCTATTTTCGCGAGATCGGTCCGAGTCCGGGCCGTAAATACGACCGCCGCTCGGGCCTTGGCGAGCCATCTGACGATCCAAGCCCCCATTCCCCGCGATCCCCCGGTTACGATTACGACAGGTCGGTCGTTCATCTTTCTCCTCCTCGTTTTTCGATTCGCGCGTTTTAAAACCTAACCGCCTCCAATTCCTTTTATCATTGGCGGAGCGAAATTTCAAACACCGAGTCGTCGAAGAGAAGCTGTAGAACTTGTCGTCCATAGGCTGCGCCCTTTTCAGCGGTTTTATCGGTTTTTCAAAATGGAGGTTTGTTCGCGTTTCAGGGCGCGAACCGCGAGATTTTGGACAGCCGAAGGTCGCCATTGCTTTTTAAAAAGCGTTTGGGTCACCACGCCGAACATGAAATGCAGGAGGTCGTAGGCGTTAATGCTCGCCGAATGTTCTTCGAGCTTCTCGATTAACCGGTCATGGGTCCTCGCGCTTTCCTTCAAGATTTCAAGCTCTTTCAAAAAGGCGACGATGGTTTGGCGAATTTCGGGCGGCGCTTGGGGAGACTTCGCGATGCTCTGCCATTTGAGACGGAAACTTCGGATGGCCTCCGGCGTCGAATTCAAGAGCGACTCGGTGCTTTTCGGATTTCTAAAGTGCGTCTGCTTTTCGACCGTTCCTTTGATGGCAGATTCCAAAAAACCTTTCGAACGAGTCGCTTCCTCGACAAACATCTTTTTCGCCTTGTAAGGGAGCGGAACCTCGATATCGTTCAATAGCCTTTTGTTAGCTCCGGTCCTTTTCTTGAATTCCTCGGAAGCGGAGTTCCAAAACAGATAGCTGTTTCTTTTGAAAGCGACCGGCAAAGGTTTGCCCGCCGCAGATTCTTTCTTCATTTCGTCGATTAGATAGAACAACGCGTTTCTGGACCTTTTAAAAAGCGTTTCCCCCGTGACGGAGGAATAGATCATGCAGAGGCATGCCTGCCAATCCTGAAGATGCAAGACGCGGGCAACGTCTCCGAACAATTCGTCGATCAGTGCGTTGGGGATGAAGTTGGACGGCGTGGCGTAGGAAGGGGTTCCGCCGAGAAGCGGTTGCTCTATTTTCTTGAACTTGGAGCAATCCGTGGAAATGGCGGTTTCGAAATCTATCAAACCAAGAAATACATCCTGTCTATGAGCCAGGGCAGTGGCTATTTTAGAAGAATCTCCCGTGACGAATATGTTTTCCGGCTTCAGGTCTCGTATAGCAACCTTCTTTTCCCTGAGTTCGGCAAGCAATCTCAGGATGCTGGTCATAAGGCCGGAAATTTTAATTTTGCTCTTTCCGAAGGATTCCTTTTGAACGGAAGCCTCAACCGTTTTTCTATAATTCAGAAAATCGGAGGCGTAGAGGGTCGATAGATCAGCAAGGATTTTATTGAGTTCGGGAAAAAAATCCTTGAAAATCTTCGGATTGCCGGAAGAAATCTCCTTTTCCGCCAAGTGTATCAAAAACCATTCTCTTATCTTGAATTCGTGAACCACTTCAACCAAGCCGAATTTCGACATGAGCGAATCGATCCGCTCCCGGTATTCCTGGTAAATTCGGTTCATGTTCAGCCACACCGACGCGTTTTCGATTCCGTATCTTTCTTCGAATCTATGGAATTTCGATAGAAGCTCGGGTTGCTTGATTATCTCTTCTTGGATTTTGTCGTTCGACTCCAAGATGGATTCCAATACTTGGAGAAGAAAAGAATATCTCGAGATGTCCATGAAAAAGGCGAAACCCTGGCCGATTTTAAGGTGTTCCTGGAACTGCGGAAAATGCTTGAGCCTGGCTATGCTTTTTTCTTCGACCTCCTCGGGAACCCAGCACATGTCGTTGAAAAAGGCGGGAACCTTCTTCAAAATCGGCGATACCGCAGGGGCAATGCATTTGATGTTCGGGTCAAGCTGGTTGGCTATTCTCCTCTCGTTTCGAATGCCCTCTATGTACTCTTCGAAATCGACGATAGGGCGGGTTGGAACCTTCACGACCAGTACGTCGTCGTAGATAACCTTGAAACACTTGCTTTTCGCCCCGCCTTCCTCGCCGATCGGGTCGATTCCCATGGGCCTGGAAATCCATTTCCCGAAATGTTGGACCCTAAGTTCGTAGGTGCTTCCCATGCCAGGGCGGTGAAATGTTTCCCTGAAGTTTCTGGGGGAGTCGCTCGCCCCCCTCATTTGCACGTTATAGAGATTCAGAAAAAAATCGACGATTTTTTCCCGCTCTTTCCTGCGTTCGTGCTCTTTGATCCTTTCCTCGGCTCTCCGTTTCGTTCTGCCGCACCGGGAGAGTTGATCATTCGCCATTGTTTCCAAAACCTTGCGTAATCGATTTGTAAAGAAACCACTTGCAGCCCAATCCGAATTTGAAAAGCACGTCCATGAAAACCCGAACCGCGTTTTCGCCTTCGATGGCATCCTTCAACGCTTCTGAAACAAGGGGGTCGGTCAAGGTTTCGCGGAAACGTCTCATGATTTCCAGTTCCTCGTCCCGGCCGGAGGGGGCACGCAGTCCTCATGGAAGGGAATACCGATTTGTCAACCATGAAAATCGTTCCTCCGAGTAGAGCGTCAAGAGCGTTTTGAAGTTCGAACACGAACCGAATGCTAAAACATTCTCGGAAAAAACGCAATATTTTTTAAAAATCGTGGCGGCCCAAAAAAGAAACCGCCGGTCGGCCCGCAAGGCACCCCGGCGGCATCTTTAGGAATATCGATGCGGGGCAGTTATTTTTCCGGATGCCTCAAGGCGGCCTGTGCCGCGGCCAATCGTGCGACAGGCACTCGGAACGGCGAGCATGAGACGTAATTGAGCCCCAACCGGTGGCAGAAGTCTATCGACTTGGGATTGCCCCCGTGTTCGCCGCAAATTCCGGCCTCCAAGGTCGGTCTTACCTTTCTTCCCTTTTCGACGGTGATGCGCATCAGTTGGCCCACTCCGTTCTCGTCGATAACCGCGAACGGATTCTCGGGCAAAATCCCGGACTCCATGTACTCGATAAGAAATCCCGCTTCGGCGTCGTCCCTGGAGATGCCGAAAGTGGTCTGGGTCAGGTCGTTGGTGCCGAAAGAGATGAAGGCGGCGTACTCGGCGATTTCGTCGGCCGTGAGCGCGGCCCTGGGAATTTCGATCATGGTGCCGAACTTGTAGTCGATCTCCTTTCCCTGCTCCTCCATGACGATCTTGGCTTCGTCCTCCAGGACCTTTCTCTGGCGCTTGAGTTCGTTGACATGGCTGGTCAACGGAATCATGATCTTGGGGTGGACGTCGACTCCTTCCTTGCTCACCTTGCAAGCGGCCTCGAAAATGGCCCGCACCTGCATGACGGTCAATTCGGGTATAAGAATTCCCAAACGCACGCCGCGAAGCCCCAGCATGGGGTTTTCCTCCCGGAGGCTTTCCACCCGCTTCAAAAGACTTTCGTTGATCCGGATCTTTTGCAGAAGGTCGTCTATCTCCTGAAGGTTGGGCGCGTGCTTGAGCTGGATTTTATAGTCGGAAAGTTCCCGCAACAGTTGGATATGGTTCGGCAGGAATTCGTGCAATGGGGGATCGATGAGCCTGATGATGACCGGAAGACCGTCCATCGCCCTGAAAAGTCCGATGAAATCGTCCTTTTGGAAGGGAAGAAGCTCGTCCAAGGCCTCGCGACGTTCGATGGGCAAATCGGTCATGATCATTTTTCTGACGAAAGGAAGCCTCTCGGTCTCCATGAACATGTGCTCGGTGCGGCACAGCCCGATTCCCTCGGCCCCGTATTCGCGGGCGCGCCTGGCGTCCTTGGGATAGTCGGCGTTGGTCCATACGCCCAGCCTGCGGACTTCGTCGGCCCACGAAAGGAGCTTCATCAACCAAGGATCGTTGAATTCGGGCACGACCGTCTCGAGTTTGCCCATGTAAACGTCCCCGACGTTTCCGGAGATGGATATGTAGTCGCCCTCGTTGATCGTCTCTCCGTTTACCGCCATGCGACGCTTGCCCATGTCGATGGTCAGGGCGGAGACTCCTACGACGGCCGGCTTTCCGAATTGCCTGGCAACCAGCGCCGCATGGCTCGTGCGCCCGCCCCGGCTGGTCAGGATTCCGTTGGCCGCCAGCATGCCGTGAACGTCGTCGGGTTTGGTCTCGGGACGAACCATGATGACGTCCTTGCCCTCCTTGCCCCAGGCTTCCGCCAAATCGGCGTCCAGAGCGACCTTGCCGTAAGCCGCTCCCGGCGAAACGTTGAGACCCGAGGCAATGAGCCTGCCTTCCGCCTTGGCTTTCTTGACCGCCTCGGGGTCGAACTGCGGGTGGAGAAAGAAATCGACCTGCTCGGGCGTCACGCGCATCAAGGCCTCTTCCTTGCCGATAAGGCCTTCCTCGTGCATCTCCACGGCGATTCGAACCGCGGCCCTGGCCGTCCGCTTGCCGTCTCTGGTCTGAAGCATCCACAGCTTGCCCTTCTCGATAGTGAACTCCACGTCCTGCATTTCCCTGTAATGCTTCTCGAGCAGCCTGGCGATCCTTTCGAACTCCGCGTGAGCCTCGGGCATCTCCTTTTTGAGGTCGTTGATGTCCTTCGTTATGCGAATGCCGGCGACCACGTCCTCGCCCTGCGCGTTGGTGAGGTAGTCCCCCTCGATCACGTTTTCTCCCGTGGAGCCGTCGCGGGTCATGGCGACGCCTGTGGCGCTGTCGTTTCCCATGTTCCCGAACACCATGGTGACGATGTTGACCGCCGTTCCCATGTCGTGGGGGATGTTGGCCGCGTTGCGGTAATCGATCGCCCGTTTTCCGTTCCAGCTCTTGAACACCGCCTCCGTCGCCATTTTCAGCTGGTCGTAGGGGTTTTCGGGAAAGGCGTGGCCGGTCATATGGCGGTATATGCCCTTGAATTTCTCCACCATTTTTTTCCAGTCTTCCGCGGAAAGCTCCGCGTCGGTCTCGACCCCGGCGCTCTCCCTGGCGGCCGTGATGACGTCCTCGAACTCCTCGTCGGCGATTCCCATGACCACCGAACCGAACATCTGGATCAACCGTCGGTAGGAATCGAAGACGAACCGCTCGTCGCCCGTCAGCGCGACCATGCCCTGCAAGGTATCTTCGTTGAGGCCGATGTTCAGGACCGTGTCCATCATGCCGGGCATGGAAAACTTGGCCCCGGAACGGCAGGAGACCAGCAGAGGGTTTCTCGCGTCGCCGAATTTCTTTCCCGTTGCGTCCTCGACCTTGCGAAGAGCGGCAAGCTCCTCCTCCCACATGCCTTCGGGAAAGCCGCCGCCGGTACTAAGATATCCGTTGCACGCCTCCGTGGTGACCGTGAACCCCGGCGGCACCGGCACGCCTATGCGCGTCATTTCGGCAAGATTGGCCCCTTTTCCGCCCAGAAGCGCGCGGACATCGTTCCAGTCGCCCCCGACGTACTCCTCGGCTTTGTCAACTTCGTCGAATGAAAACACCCACTGCTTTTTCTCCATAGTGACTCCTAAAAAAATCCGAATTTGTTAATCAAAGAACGGGCGGAAACGTTGCTGCGTCGCAGCAAAATCCCGCCGAATTTTCCAGGAAACTCGCTTGCATTCGGGATGCGAATGCTCCGAACGACCATGCTGTCGATTAACCCGAACCAATTAATACAATAATTTCCTAAAATCAAGGATTTTTATGCGACACAACAATGTCGAAAACAAAAGGGAGGAGCGGTTTTCGGATTCCGTCCCGGTCGCACGGGCTTTGCCGTCTTCGGAAACCGCTTGGATGCCGCATTCGATCAAATTGATCGACTCCCACAGGAACAATACGATTGCACCTCCGGTAAAATACAGGATTGGCTCCATACCTCCCGATGCGGAGCGGGTCTTATCCTTCGATTGCTTCCTGTCCGCTGCGACGGAACATGTCTTAACGAGACAGATGTTCGGCTCGACAGAGCAGAAAACGATCGAGGAGCGAAAATGGGGAATCCGAAAAAAGATCTTAAAGACGACTTTGATCACGATTTTTATCGCAAGGCTTTCGAGAGGCTGACCGAGAAAAAGGTGCGGTTTCTCGTTGGAGGGGCCTACGCGCTGCATTTCTACACCGGCGTAAAACGCATCACGAAAGACCTCGATCTCTTCGTGCTTCCGGAGGATCATTCGGAAGGCTTGAAAGCTCTCGAGTCGGCCGGATTCAAAACGGTGCTTTCGTCGCCCCACTGGCTCGGAAAGGCCATCAACGGCGAAGAGCACATCGACATCATCTTCAGTTCGGGAAACGCTATCGGAAGAGTGGACGAAGAATGGTTCCGGCACGCCTCCGACGGACCGTTCCTCGGATATCCGGCGAAGTTCGTGCCGGCCGAGGAAATGATATGGTCCAAGGCGTTCGTGATGGAACGGGAACGCTACGACGGCGCCGATATCATGCACCTGCTGATTTGCCAAGGAAACCGAATGGACTGGTCGCGCCTGATGGACCGGTTCGGCGACCACTGGCGAGTGCTGTACAGCTATCTCATTCTTTTCGGGTTCGTTTACCCGTCCAAGCGCGCTCTCGTTCCCGACCGGGTCATGAAAAGGATGGACGAGCTTTTAAAGCGGGAAGGGCCTTCCGAAACGGCGGGACCTCCCGTCTGCAAAGGCACCCTTCTTTCCAAGGCCCAATACCGGATCGACATCGAACAATGGGGTTTCGAGGATTCCCGCAGATCCCCCCATGGAAAGATGACCGACCTGGAAATCGCGCATTGGAGCGAGTTTAGAGATTAAGGAGT
>CAZNTU010000243.1:0-8407 GCA_964575975.1 uncultured Desulfobacteraceae bacterium | reverse complement strand
ACCCCCCTAACCCCCCTCAAGGGGGGAATTGCACCGCCGCCCAACCGCACAGCTCAATTTGTTTTAGTTCAAAGCGCTTCCGTTGCCATGCCGCTTTATGTTTACAAGTTCGGAAATCGAGCGGACCGTCCTGAAGTTTTCCGGAACCAGATCGTCTTCGTCGATCTCGATTTCAAAGCGATCCACGAGATAGTGTACAATCTCCATCACGCCAAGCGAATCGATGATTCCGGACTCCAAAAGGACATCGTCGTATTGCACCTTTTTTCTTTTCGCGACCGGAAAGTTGGATACGATATACTGCTTGACTTCCGACATTACATCCTCCATGCGAATACTCCTTCCATGGTTGAAATTCTATACGTCCCTGTCGCCGTCCGTGATAAGCCATTTTTCGGGCGAATCGGCCGACGAGCCCAAGGGGCGTTTCCTGCTCGGGAAAACGAAGACCCGATGTGCGGATTCCCGGGAGAAAAACAGGCATCGTTTCAAGCATTCGTCCCAAGGGCCGCCTTCCAGAAGCGATACCTCCACGGAACCGACCGTCGATTCTTCGGCCGCGCCAACGACCGCCGCAAGGAGATTCTTTTTCGCTTTCGGTTCGTCTTCGGCGAACAGGTCGTAAATACGCATTGCATTTCTTTCGTCGATGGCGTAGACGGAGAACCCGGCCAATCGGCCTTCGTGCTTCAAAGAGAGCACATGGAAATCGCGAAGGGGATTTTCCCCGTATCTCCATCCCAAGTATTCGGGGCTTCTCGTTCCGCAGACCGGGAAACAAGGTCCGACGCGAAGGTCCAGTTCCGAAAAAGATTCGTCGAAGACGGTCGGGCTTGCGCGATGGATATCAAATCCGTACCCTCGGTCCAAACGGGGACGCGCGAGTCTGAATGCCGCGTCGATGCAACCGCACAGGCTCTTTAAACCGAGGCGTCTCCCCTGCCCTGCCTCCAAAAGGCCGCAGCTCCTTATCGGGCGAACGAACCTGGCAAGGTTTCCGAAAGGGCTGAACTTCAGCCATTGGTGAACCTTGGCCATGCTCTCGCTGGGAAAATCCCAGGCCAATCGGAAGTCTTCCCGGTCGATCGAAGAAATAGTCGCCTTGTCCAATTTTATGGCCGGCCCCAACGACCTGTAGTTTTGGTCGATAGAAAAATCGGACAATACATAACCCGATGCGATTTTCCCGTTTATCCGGATTTGCCTGGGAATCGCCGCCGAAGCTCCGAAAAACCGACCGGTGGAAACATCCTGTACAAGCCACGCGCGCGCCGGGCCGAAGGGATTGTTCAAGTAGAGCCAATCGTAACGAGAACGGGGAACCTTGCAGTCGCGATTGTCGGCAAATATTCTTTCGATGGTTTCCCGGTCCCTTTGGAGATCGGCTTCGATTACGGCGCAAGTCGAGGTTTTTCTGGCGATTTCTTCCGTCATCCTCGGTTCAACTCCCAAGGAGCGGCCCGGTTGATTTCGAACAACGAAGTGTTTTTGTCGTTCGCTTTTCGATTGGTCGTCACCGACCATTCGAAGCCGCACTTAGGGAGCAAATCGACCACTTCCGACGAATAGTGCCGATATTTCTTTCCGAACGGAAACGCGAACCCGACGACGGGGCTTTCGACATTTTCCTCGATTATCGACTTGGACGTCCTCAGTTCGTTCTCCGCCTCGGTCAAGGGCAGATTGAACAGAACCGGATGGCTTGCGGTATGCGCGCCGAACGAGATTCCGTTCCGGCTCATCTCGCGGACCTCCGTCCAATCCAGCATCATCCCCCGAAGTTCGTCGAAATTGTTCGCGCCCAACGATTCGTAAATCTCCTCCAGTTTTTCCCGCCTTTCCCTTTCGGGACAACTTTGCAGGTAGCGCATTGCCTTTTCGGACGCTTCCCACCTTTCCCGGGCTTCGTTCAGCCGCTCGTCCAGAAAGGTTTCCCCAAGTTTCAACCGCAATCGCTTTTTTTGGCAGTTCGCGAAAGCGAACCTGAACCGGATAAACCAGGGCGCCTCTCCAGTGTCGATGCAGTCGGTTATCAAAAAAATGGTCGCCGGCGCCTTGTAACGCTTCAGTATCGGATACGCTACCAGGAAATTGTCCAGGAATCCGTCGTCGAACGTGACCGCGACGCACCCGTTTACGGGTTTTCCGGCGCGAACTCGACCGACGATTTCACCGAGGGGCAGGACCCTGTAGTTTTTGGACAAATGCTCGATCTCTCGGCGGAAGCGTTCCGTGGATATCTGGGGATAGAAAGGATGCGGTTTGTCGGCCACCATGTGGTATCCCAACACGTGATACGAAGGAAGGAACCGGTTCAATTTATACAGACCCGACCCGACCGCCAGGTTCTTCAGCCTTCTTTTGACCGACCGATATACCGCCTTCCGGGAACCGCCGTATTTCAAGAAGCCACCAATCGGAGAGTGTTTTTCGCGTTCTCGTCCCAGGAGTACCTTTTGTTTTTCATTATGTTCCTTACGAGAACGGAAAGTTTCTTCGTCTCGTTTTTCGTTTCGATCAGATTCGAGATTTTGCGGGCCATATCGTCGAAATCGTCAGCCTTGAAAAGGCCGGGGTAGTTTCCGCCCAATATTTCGACGATATTTTCCCTGGCCGGCGCCATGATCGCCTTTCCCATCGCCATGTATTCGAAAATTTTTATCGGGGAGGCATACGGCGTCACATCGGGTTGGAGGCACAAGTCGAAAGCCGCGATGTATTCGGGTATTCTGTTTCGCGGAACCGGTCCCGTGAACATCACCTCTTTGTCGGACAGATTCTTGTCTCTGCGGACGGCGAGAAGGTCTTCCATGGCGGGCCCGTCGCCGACCAGCATCAGGACAGCGCCTTTTTCGTCCATACGGCAGTCCGCGTATGCTCGGATAAGGCGCTCGAGACCGTGCCATTTCCTGAACCACCCGACGAACCCTAGCACCGTCTTGGACTCCAAGCCGTATTCGGCCCGAATTCGGCGACCGTCTATGTCAGGCCTGAAAAGACCGGAATCGATTCCGTTCTGCATGACCACGATTTTTTCCGGCGGAACTCCAATCCGGTTCGCCAGTATTTTCTTCAACTCCCCGGTCACGGCGATCGTTTTGAATGAACTCGAGCAAATCCACCTTTCGCATCTTTTCGCAAGTCTCTGAAAGAAGAGGTCTCCGTAATTTTTCTTCTCCAGCGACAATGGCGAATTCACTTCGACGATGATGGGAAGGCGGAAAATCTTGGAGGCGACGACCCCGGCGAACGTGAAAAGCGCATAGCGTTCGTAGATCAAATCCGGCTTCCTTTTCAATATCGAGGCGGAAAGGAGAATCAGCCCGTACGCGTTGTAGGCCAACTCGGCGCACTCGTACAACCAGTGCGGGAATTTCCCCGTCAAGTCGCTGACGAACGACGCTCCCGAACGTGAATTTCCGTTTTCCCCCGCTTTGACGAAACCGACCTCGTCCACTTGGCATCCTTGCTTGCGGAAAGCGGACGCCATTTCCCTGATATGTATGGCCTGTGCGTCTTCTCCTCTGGTACGGTGATGGTACAGGATTCTCATGCGATTCTTTCTTTCCGATCCTTATCGGGTCATGGGCGAGGGATCGAGCGACCGTCCATAGTTTGCGACGCGCCCTCCTTCGCCTTTCGGTCGCTGGGGGATCAAAATTTCTTCCATTTTTTTCATATTCGTCGCCCAATCGAAATTTTCAGTCACGAACTCGCGCGCGTTTTTTCCCAGCCGCTCGGCCAGCCCTTTGTTGTTCAAAAGTTCGATGACGGCTTCCGCGAATTCTTCCGGAGAGTCCTTCACCAGCAAACATTTGCCGAGTTCGGCGCCGATCCCGCCCGAAGCCTTGCTTGTCGCCACTATCGGCTTTTCCATGGCCATGGCTTCCAGGACCTTGTTTTGGATTCCGCGGGCGATCCCAAGAGGCACGACACAGACGCTCGCGGCCTCGTAGCAAGGCCTTATGTCCTCCACAAAGCCGGTTACCTTGATGCCGTCCTGTTTTTGCAGGTTGACGACTTTCGCTCCGGGATTCGATCCGACTATATGAAATTCGATCTCCGGATACTTCTTTCTGATCGAGGGGAACACGCGTTCGGAAAACCAAAGGACCGCGTCCGCGTTCGCATAATAGTCCATAGCTCCGGTGAACAACAGGAACGGCTTGGACATAACCTTGAAATCCGAACACGACGTCGCCGAGGGGGAAAAAAAATCGTAATCCACGCCGTTGGGAATGGAATGCAAATGGACTGCGTCGGGGCAAACCTTTCGAAACAGGTCCGACTCCCGACTTGTCGAGAAGACGGAACAATCGAAAGCGCGGTTGATTTTTCTTTCGTATTCGAGCAGCCGCCGGTTTTCGGTTCTATAGATCCAACCGAGCGGAAACGCGGTTTTTACGGAATATTGCAGCCATTTGTCCGAATCGACGTCGCAAAAGTCCATCACAAGTTTCGTTTTGCGTCCGTTCGATCGGAAAAGATCCTTCGCCCGAGAGGAACGAAACAAATATTCGGCCATGGACGAGGAAAAAACCAAGATTGCTTCGTAGGATTCCGAGGACAAATGGTCGTCGATTCTTTTTTGAAGCAGTTTCGAGTAGAAATAGCGTACGGAAAGGGAATCTCCGGAAAACAAGGCCTTCAGAGCGCAAAACTTGGCTGTGGAAGTATCCAGTGGCACGACCGAAACTTTCGGGCAGAATTCGCGAAGCTTCTCTTCGTGGCGCAAATCGTCCGGATTGTCGGCCCGGCAGGCGAGGTGTATTTCGTTGTTCTTCGACAAGTGTTTGATCTGGTTGAAAGATCGAATTTTGTCCCCTTTGTTGGGAGGAAATGGAATTCGATGGGAAAGATAGAGAATTTTCATTTTGGTTGCCTATCCGCAGACCACCTTTTTTACGAGGCCGGGCTTGCGTTTTTCGGCGAACAGAAACACAGCCATGGCCGCCAGGATACCGACGATATTGAACCCGACGTCCGCGATATCTGGATAACGGCCGGGTATGAACCACTGCGCGGCTTCGATGAATGCTCCGAACGCAAGCGTCGTCAGGAAAACGAAAGCGAACTTTTTTCCGTTTCCAAACCCGTAGTTCGTCGCGATCTGAAGCCATACGATAGTCAAAACAAAAAAAGCGGGAATATGGAGAAGATTTTGAGTCGTCGGATCGATGTCGAAAAAAATGCCCGACGCGCCTGCGGCCTGTTCCATTGGAATCAATGAAATCGCCGCCATTGCGGACGAATAAAGCGCGGCTATGGCCAATTTCAACTTGCCTGGCCTGCATTTTTCCGAATCCGACATATTGGTTAAGGGATATATTTCACTATCCGAGGACCGATAAGCTTTGTAGCCCAAAGCGGCAACTTTTTCCATAGGACTATACTTTTCTGGTATTTCGGGTTCGAAGGGCTGATGTTCGGTATTTCGTCGGTCCCGTGCAGAAAATACTGATATCCGAGAGGTTTGGGTTCGAAACCCCAATGCCTTTTGAAGTGGTAGGGGCCGGTGTCTTTCTTGCTTCGTCCGAAGTCGAAGACCGCGCATCCTTTTTCGGCCGCGTCGCACATCAAAACCCAATAAAGGTAATCGTTGGCCGCGTATTCTCGGGATGACGGACGCGAACCGGAATAATAGGGGATTATTTGATCCTTGTAATAAAAACTCAACACTCCGGAAAGCGGGGTTCCGTTTTTGGAAACGATCAGAACCGAACTGCTTTCCTTGAACACTTCCAAGATTCTTTTTATATATTTCCTGGAAAAAACGGGGGTCCCGAACGCGTGATAGCTCAAGGAAAAAAGCTCGTAGAACCGATCCAGCAGTTCCAAGCCGCCGAATGCGAACTGGAGGCCGTTTTTCATTCCCTGGCGCACCATCCTTCTCGTCTTGCGAGGTATGGACGTCAAATTTACGTCGCGGTCGGAGGATATTTCCCTTTTGAAGGCGCAATACAAATTTTTTACCGGCAGACCGGGCAATTCGGCGTTTTGGCTTCTGATCTCCAAGTAGTCCATGTCGTCGGAAGCCGTCAATTCCGCGGCTTTTCTGAAAAGCGCGTCCCTGGCTTGTTCGTTGTCGGAGAGTATCCCTCCGTATGTCGCGAACGGCAAGGAAACCATGCTTTTTCCGAACAAAACGCTTTTGACGGGAAAAAGCGGAAAAACGCCGGCGATTCGGGGGGCGGCCGCCGGTTTTCCTCCATTGCCGGCGATGGATTCCGATTCCGCGATAAGGTAACGGGATTTGTGCCCGAAGGCCTTTTCCACAAGCTTCTTCCAACCCGTCAAATGAAAGAAAGTTCCGTCCGGGTGGCCGTTGACGTATCGGTCCCACGCGGGCTTGTCCGATTCTTTATAGAATCTGATATTCATTTTTTTTCTTTTCCTTAGCCATGGCTCTTCCGGATTGTTTCATAGAAAACTGCGCAACGGCGCCATGGAAAAATCCGACAGTAGCTTTTTGAATCGCGGCTCCGTCCTGGCAATGTTGACGTACGTCCGGAATGTCGATCGGAACCCGGCCCCCGAAATCTTCGGGATGCCCGGGTCCAGTTCCCACGGATGGACGTAGAAGACGAACGGTTTGTTTTCCTCGTTGTTTATCCTTTTCAAAAGGGATCTGGTGATCGAGTACGGGAAAAGCCTGAAATATCCGCCCCCGCCGATCGGAATGTTCATGTTCCGCAGCCGGAACGTCGCTATCGGAAATTCCACGATGGTTTTAGAACGATTATTGCCCGGATCGCATCCATCCAAAGTCTCGCGTCCGTCCGAGACGGGCTTCTCCGTTTGAAATACCGGCATACCGTTTTCACGGAACAGAATTCGGAAAGGGAAACGCGGCGCGTCCGGGCATCCGTAGACGTCGTGAGCTATTGGAAAGATACTGGAATCGTAGAGAAAATCCAGTTCCAGAAGCACCTCCAGCGCCCAAAGGGTCTTCCTTGTAATGGAGTACGTCGGAGCGCGGTATCCGACGACTTCTTTGCCAGTGATGTCCTCGAGAAGGTTCTTGGCCTTTTCGACGTCTTCCTTGAACTCTTTTTTCGACTGCTTGAATACAAGTCGGTGCGAATAGCTATGGCAGGCGACCTCGTGACCTCTCTCGCTTATTTCTCTCACCATGTTCGGGAAACGTTCCGCTATCCAACCGACGACGAAAAAGGTGGCGTAAACCCGCTTTCCGTTCTCTCCTTCGAGGAGATCCAGAATCCGCCCGGTATTTCCCTCCACCCTGGATTCCAGGTTTCGCCAGTGGTCTTCCCGGATGATCCGGGAAAAGGCGTTTATTTGAAAATAGTCTTCGACGTCTATGGTCAAAGCGTTTACGACCGGGCTGGAAAGTCGCATCACGATTCGGCGCTTTGTTCGTCGCTGTTTTGACCATCCGATTTTTCGCGGACCCTTTTTTTCTCTATTCGCAAAAGCAGTTTGTAGACGCAATAGAGCATTGGAAACGCTAGAACAAAAACGGACAATCCCGACAAATCGTGGACAAGACCTTCCGTGGCGCTTTTTCCGATATGGTGCGCCATTACGGCGGTTACGGAGAGACGGACGATGTTTACCGCCACTGCGACTGGTATGGCGGACAAGAAAAGAAGACACTTCGATCCGGTCCGAAGCGGACTCATATAGGCGAACGCCCCGCTCAGAGCCAGCAAGGATGTCAGGGATCGAAGCCCCGAACAGGCATCGACGACCTCGAGCGACGTGCTTGCCAAGTGCAAGACGTTGCCTTCCCTGAGCACCGGAATGCCAATCGACTGGACGACCGCGGCCGAAAGTCTCGCGGCGAAAACCTGGAGAGGAAACGCAAGCTCGTTCCAGACGATGGAGGGAACGGGAATCATGAATACCATGAACAAAACGGGAAATAACAGCTTGCGGCTGATTGTCGTCCCAAGCAAATACATCGACAATCCAAGGAGAGTCGCGATCATGGAAAACCGCATCGTGAAAAGTTCCGCGCCGACATTTCCGACGATATGCAAAAGCATTCCGAATCCAATTACGATCAAGCCGCAGTTGGACGGCTTTATCGGCATCGAAGACAGTTCTTCGCGCCTGCTCCATACAATGTAGCCGGATATGAAAGGGATCAAAAATCCATGGGAATAATTCGGATCCTTCGACCAGTCTCCGATCAGTTTGGCGATCGTACTACTGTACAGCAAAACGAACGCTCCCAGTAGGATCGTCAATGAAGGGAGTATGCCGGATTTCACGCGGGTCAATTAATCGTCGTTCTGTTGTGCGGCCTTGAAACCGCTTTAAGCGCCTTTTCCCTATCGACACTAAACAAGCTTTCATAGGAACTCGAGGCAAAAAACACAAGCCAGGTAAATATTCCTAAAATTTTAAAGCCGTCTTCGACGAAATGTTCAACGTCTCG
This sequence comes from uncultured Desulfobacteraceae bacterium, assembly GCA_964575975.1. Lineage (GTDB taxonomy): Bacteria > Desulfobacterota > Desulfobacteria > Desulfobacterales > SKZT01. The sequence continues at coordinate 3 of CAZNTU010000243.1, read as the reverse complement.
ATT
>CAZNTU010000242.1:0-8420 GCA_964575975.1 uncultured Desulfobacteraceae bacterium | reverse complement strand
AGCAGATCCAGACAGTCTTCGTCTGCAAGATCGATTATCTCGTTAACGATTTTCTCGACGGAAGACGCCTTTTGGGGATCCCAGTTTTTCATTTTTTCATCCAGTTTTTGTGCTATTGAAATCATAAAGCTCCCTTTCGGTTGGAAATAATTCTTTTCAAATATTAAGGAACATCGCGATAAAAAAACGATTTTGGCACCTTTTTTGAAACCTGTTTTCAAAATTAAAAAAATGCTCGAATTTCGGCCTCATGAAGTATATATGTTCCAAAAAAATCTCGATCTGCGCGGATTTCGGTCTCGATCAGGGACCAAATCCGGATAGGCCGGTAGCGCCGCCGTGGAAGGCGGCGCTACCGGGCCGTCGAGTTTTTCGCATTGGCGACGAGACCGACCCCACGGGTCGAAAAATCTTGCGGAAACGATCATGGATCGAGGGAAGGGAATTGGAGATTCAGATGGAAAAAAGGACCGTCGAAGATTCGCACGTGGAAAACATCCCCGAGTTCATACCGATCTTGCCGGTGTTGGACACCGTCCTTTTGCCGAAAATGGCGCTTCCTCTCGAAATCGACCGGGAGGAATCGATTCGCCTTGTCGAAGACGCCGCAGCAGGCGACCGGATTGTCGGTCTGCTCGCCGTGAAAAACGCGGACAAAAAGGACGGGTTCACCTACCAGGACCTTTATTCGGTAGGGACCGGCGCTCTGATCGTCAAACTGGTCAAGACCGAGGACGGCAAGGCGCACATCCTCGCGCAAGGACTAAGCCGGTTCGAAATCGTTTCCTTTGAAGGGGGAAAACCGTATCTCAGGGCCCGCGTCAAACATCTTCGGCCAAAGGAAAACAAGGACAGGGAAACAGGCGTCTTGACACATACCCTCCTCGGGGTACTCGAGCAGATCGCGCTGCTTCATCCTTCGCTTCCCTTTCGAATTTACAATGCCGCCGCAGCCCTCGAAGACCCCGAACTGCTCGCCGACTTGACGGTTTCCATCGTCGGGGCGTCTCCCCGGGAAACCCAGAGAATACTGGAAACCATCGAGATCAACGATCGTCTCGAGGAGGTCCTTGTTCTCGCAATCCGGCAATTGGAATTTCTGGAGACGGGGAGGAGAATCCGAAGCCGCGCCAAAAGAGACATGGAAAGGCAGGAGCGGGAATATTATCTTCGCCGGCAGCTGAGCGCCATCGAGGCCGAACTCGGGGAGAAAGAAGCGCCGAAGTCGAATCTTGCCGAGTACGAGGCGAAGGTCGAGGAAAAGAAACTTTCCGCCGAGGCAAGGGCCGAGGCGGAAAGGGAACTGAAGCGCCTTGCGCGCATGAACCCGTCGTCGGCCGACTATCATGTCGCCCTCTCCTATCTCGACTGGCTGACAACCCTTCCGTGGAACGAATCCTCGACGGAAAACACGGATGTTATGCGGGCGAGAAGAATTCTGCAAAGGGAGCATTTCGGGCTGGAAAAGCCCAAGCTTCGGATAGTGGAATTCCTGGCCGTGCGCAAGCTGAATCCCGACTCCCGCAGCCCGATCCTTTGCCTTGTCGGCCCGCCCGGCACGGGGAAGACGTCCTTCGCCCAATCCGTCGCAAGGGCGATGGGCCGGAAATTCGCGAAGATGTCCTTGGGCGGGGTCCGGGACGAAGCCGAAATCAGAGGCCACCGCAGGACCTACGCAGGCGCGCTGCCTGGAAGAATCGTCCAGGGGATGCGACGCGCGGGGGCGGACAACCCGGTATTCCTGCTCGACGAGATCGACAAACCAAGCCGGGATTTCAGGGGCGACCCCTCGTCGGCGCTCCTGGAAGTCCTCGATCCCGAACAAAACCGTTCTTTCGTCGATCGTTACATTGGCGTCCCGTTCGACCTGTCCAAGATTGTATTCATAGCCACCGCGAACGCGCCGGAACGGATTCCGCCCGTGTTGAGAGACCGCATGGAAGAATTGGAGTTCGACGGATATTCACAAGCCGAAAAGGAGAAAATCGCGAAAATACATCTGGTTCCAAGGCAGTTGGATGCCCATGGAATCGACAGGAGTTTTCTAAGATTTTCGCCTTCCGCCATTCGAAAAATCGTTGCGGAATATACGCGGGAAGCCGGGGTCAGGGGACTCGAAAGGGAAATCGCGACCATATGCCGGGCGGCGGCGAGCAGGATGGCGAGAGGCGAGGCCGTAAAAGGATCGGTCGAAATCGCGGACCTGCCTTCGTACCTGGGACGGCCGAGGTTTCCCGGCCCTTCGAAATGGAAAGGGACGAGGCCCGGGACTGCTCTTGGGATCGTTTCGACGGCGGCAGGCGGCGAAGTCGTCGAGGTGGAAACGGCAGCGATGCCCAGAGGGCTCGGCGTGGCGATTACCGGCGGCTGCGGGGACATCCTCGGGGAAACCGTGCTGGCGGCGTTGAGTTTCGTGCGCTCGAACGCGGTTTCGTTGCATTTGGACGAGAATTTCTTCGAAAACCGCGATGTTCACGTTCATATCCGCGAAGGGAGAAATATAAAGGAAGGTCCCTCCACCGGCCTGTCGGTCGTTATCGCGCTGGTTTCCCTCGTCGCGGGAACTCCCCTGCCTAGAGACCTAGCCGCCGCCGGAGAAATAACGCTTCGCGGCCGGGTGCTTCCCGTTCCCCGGATCTATGAAAAAGCCCTGGCCGCGAAGCACGCCGGAATGAAAACGGTCTTACTGCCCAAAGCCAACAAAGGCGAAATCGACGCCGCGCCGCCCGGAACTTTCGGCAAACTCCGCTTCCACGTTGTGGAAAACTTGTCCGACGCCATTTCCATCGCGATTCCAAAAAAGACGAAACAACAATCGTGACGCCGTGTCGAAACACTCCCGGCACGCCTCCGCTTCGCCGACCAATCGGTTTATTGCCGGCAGTAACTACGCTAAGTCTCCAATTCGTTTACGGGCAGTATTTGCATCCCGTGGCGAACGGTAAGAATCGAAATTCGGTTCTTTTCAATCTTGTAAACTATACGATAATTGCCGAACAACAGCTCCCTGAATTCAGTTTTGTTTATTACCGGCACTATTCTCCCCTCGGAGAAGGAGCAAGACTGCGAACGCATGGATTTGAAGGGAAATCGGGCAATCGAAGCGGTTCGTCCAAAGACTTCGTTCGGCGACCGCTTCGACGGGAACCCCGAAAAGGTCGGTAGATATTTCCTACAGAAAAAGGTTCGTGCTGATATATCTTTCTCCGGTGCTTGGAATGATGGTCGCGATCCGTTTCCCGGCGAACTCGTCGCGTTTGGCGACTTGAAGGGCGGCCCATACTGCGGCCCCGGAGGAAATGCCGCAGAGGATTCCCTCCTCCTTGGCGAGCGCTCGGGCGGTCTCGAACGCGTCGTCGTTTGCAACCTGCACGACTTCGTCTATCAAGGCGCGGTCCAATACGTCGGGGATAAAACCCGCCCCGATTCCCTGGATTTTGTGGGGACCGGGCTGTCCCCCGGAAAGCACGGGGGAATCGGCCGGCTCGACCGCGATGCTTTTGAACGCGGGATTGCGGACTTTGATGATCTGCGAGACCCCGGTGATCGTGCCGCCCGTGCCGACTCCGGAGACGATGGCGTCGATTTGTCCGCCCGTGTCGTTCCAGATTTCCTCGGCCGTGGTTTCCCGATGGATTTTGGGGTTGGCCGGGTTCTTGAACTGGTCGGGCATGTAGGCGTTTTTCTCCGAAGCGACGATTTCCATGGCTTTCGCGATCGCGCCTTTCATGCCGGCCGTCCCCGGAGTCAGGACGAGTTCCGCGCCCAAATGCTTCAACAATTTCTTGCGTTCCTCGCTCATGGTTTCGGGCATGGTCAAAAGGAGCCGATATTGTTTCGCCGCGCAAACGAAAGCGAGCGCGATTCCCGTGTTGCCGCTGGTGGGCTCCACGACGAGCGTCTTTTCGCCGATTATGCCCTCGGCTTCGGCCGCGTCGATCATGGCCGCGGCGATTCGGTCCTTGACGCTTCCCAGCGGGTTGAAAAATTCCAGTTTTGCTAGAATCTCCGCCTTGAGGCCGTCGGCGATGCGGTTGAGCTTGACCATGGGGGTGACGCCGACGGTGGCTTTGACATTGGAAAATATTCTCATTTCGGACTCCTTTTATTATCGGTCGCGAGGTCGAAGGGCCGCGCGCCATGCAAGCGTTTACAGATAAACCAGCCTGGGCTTTTCCATGACGACTTTCGTGTCGGGCGGAACGGATTCCGTGATCCAGACGTTTCCGCCGATGACGGACCTTTTTCCGATGACGGTGTCTCCGCCCAGAATCGTCGCTCCGGAATAAATGATCACCTCGTCCTCGATGGTCGGATGCCGTTTCTTGCCCCTCAACAATTCCCCCGCGTCCTTGGGAAGGGAAAGCGCTCCCAGGGTGACGCCCTGGTAGATTCTGACGTTTTTGCCGATCTCCGTGGTTTCGCCTATCACCACGCCGGTGCCGTGGTCGATGACGAAGCTCTCCTCGATGTGGGCGCCGGGATGGATGTCGATTCCGGTGAGGCTGTGGGCGTATTCCGTCATGATCCGGGGCAGCAGGGGAATGTCGAGGTGGTACATGACGTGGGCGACTCTCTGCACGGTAATGGCGAAGATGCCCGGATAGCTGAAAATGATCTCGTCGTAGCTCTTGGCCGCCGGGTCGCCGTCGTAGGCGGCGCGGACGTCGGTGGCCAGGACTTTTCGTATCCCGGGGATTTCCTCGAGGATTTTCAACGCGATCTCGTTTCCCCGCTCCTGGCACTCGCTGCAGGGCAGGTCGTACCTGAAACAGTCGTGCCGGATCGCGCTTACGATCTGTTCCGAGAGCATAGAATACAATTGCGTGACGCACTGGCCGATGTTGTAGTCGAAGTTGACGGGATCGAGCTTTTCCCGGCTGAAATATCCGGGAAAAACGATTTTCATGAATTTGTCGATGATTTTGACGACGGCGTCCTTGGACGGGATCGGTTCGTAGTCCACGTGATTGTAGCAGTTGTCGTCGTTGCAGTTTTCGATGATCTTCCGCGCGATGTCCGGCAGCTTGTCCCTGTAGGCGGCAAGCGACTCGGAATCGATCTTGCAGGCGGCGTCGTGCGTTTTCGTTTGTTCGTCCATAAATCCCCCGGAAAATATTGATGGGCTTGGATTCAACATCGGCATCCCGAGTTTCGCGCGTTTGCAGTACCGGCTATAGCCGCTGGGTCCCGAGAGGTTGCAACCGCTGAAAACGGGCTTACTGGAAATTAAACCAAACCAGGTTGTTCCATAGGGGTTTAAAATAAAACATAGGGCAAATGCATACAAGGCGGGTTGCGCCCCGAACGCCGGAGGAAAACGGAACCGTTCGCTAAAGCGGCAAATATTCCACGCGGTTTTCCATGTCCGCCAACCCCCGCTTTGGCAATCGACTCCAGATTGTTGACGCATGTCCCAATGGTTACGCTCAATTGGTGGGCATATACGACGCCGCAAAAACCAAGTTCAAATCCGTGCGTGCTTTGGCGTTTTTTTGCCCGTTCGACGCCATTCCCGCTTGACCCCGCAAGAAGTGCCGTTTATCATCGGCAGGTTGGATTTTACGCGAACCGGAAAGATGGACCAACGACCCGAAAGGGGGAAAAATGAGCTATATCAACGAATTTCGGCTGTTCCGAGCATTGGCGGAGAAAAAAAAGATCGATTCGAAATCGATGCTTGCCGACGCCAAGCGCGACAGGGTCGAAAGCGCCTTGAAGCGATCCAAGGACGGTCTTCCCGAAGCGGTCGCGTTTACGGACGAGCAGATGGAGGAGGAATACCTGGCCAAAATGGCTCCTTCGGACAAGGAACATCTGTGGCATTTGCGAGACCGGCAGGCGAGGTCGGAAAACGTTGTGCCCGAACTCTTGCGACTGCGCAAAAAACACCCCAAGATCCGCGCTATCTACAATTATATCGCCGTCGGATACTCTCTCGCCAAGGACGAACGAAAGTTTCTCGAGATTATCGAGGAAACGATCAGGAAATTTCCCGATTACATATTCGGAAAAACGGCATTGGCGGAATACTATTTGAAGCATCAAGAGCATCGGAAGATAAAGGATCTTTTCGGAGGAGAATTCGAGCTTCGGCGCCTTTATCCCGACAGGAAAATCTTTCATATAAGCGAAGTCAGAGGGTTCTTCTACGTGGTCGGGGCGTACTTTGCCCGTGCGAACAACATGGCGAGGGCGCTCTATTATTATCTCGCCCTCCGGGACATCGACCCGAACCATCTGTCCACGAAATTGCTCGGCGACGAGATCCTTATCAAGGAAATCGAGAAATTGAGGCGAAAGGTTTCCAAAACCATAGAGACTGAAGAATAGGCAGTGGGCGTTTGTTTGGAAAGGGTTTCGAGCGGGGAAACGAGCGATATTGCTTTGTCCGCAGTCGTTTTGTCCGCAGGGTTTTCGTCCCGCATGGGAAAGCTCAAGCCGTTGCTGCCCATCGGCGGAAAGACGGTTTTGGAGCGCGCGATCTCGATTTTTCGGGAGAGCGGCGTTGGAGACGTGGTCGTGGTGACGGGGCACCGGGGCGACGAGGTTCGGTCCGTGGCCGAGTCCGCCGGGGCGCGAGCGGTCGAAAACTCGGACTACCGCGACGGCATGTTTTCCTCGGTCAAGGCAGGGTTGAATAGCATCGACCCCGAAAGCCGCGCTTTTTTTCTGATGCCGACGGATATGCCCTTGGTGAGGCCTCTGACCGTGCGGCTCGTCTCCTCCGCTTATTTGGAGAACCCGGGAAAGATCGTCTATCCCGCGTTCGCCTTCGACCGGGGCCACCCGCCGCTGATACCGGCGGAGTTGAAGTCCGCCGTGTTGAATAGCCGCAAAAACGGGGGATTGCGGGCCGTTCTCGAAGAATACGAACACTTGGCCTTGGATTTGCCGGTCCCGGACCGAAACATCCTGTTCGACATGAACCGTCCTGAAAACTACGAAGAAGCCGTAAAGCGGGCCGAGAACCTCGACATTCCGACTCGCGAGGAATGCGAGGTCTTGTTGGCATGCGCAAGTCCCGTTTCGGAGAAAATCCTCCGACACGGGAGAGCGGTGGAGAAAGCGACTTCCGCCATTTGCATGGCGCTGATCGAAAAGGGAAAAAACCTGGACCCGAGTCTGGCAAGCGCCGCGGCTTTTCTTCACGACATCGCCAAAGGCCGCGAGAATCACGCGGAAAAGGGGGCCGAGATTCTGCGCGCCATGGGGTTCGGGAGAGTCGCGGATGTCGTGGCGAACCATACGGACTTGATCGTTTCCGAAGAGCCGGAAACCGACGAATCCGAAATCGTGTACCTGGCCGACAAGCTGGTGGCGAACGACCGGTTCGTCGCTCTGGAACAAAGGTTCCGGACCGCGATGGAGCGCTTCGGAAAGGACTTGGAGGCGAGAAGGGCCATCGAGCATAGAGAGAAGACCGCTCTGGCCGTGAAGCGCAAACTGGAGAGACTGCTTGGACGATCTCTGGAATCCCTTCTCGCGAGAGATCCGGCGCCCCCCGACTGACCGCTGATCGCACAGGCGGACATTTATTTGGTTTCAATGCGGGTTTGCGTTGCAAGCGCGGTCCCTCGAGGGTAACCAGACCATCCTGGTCTCGCGCTACGGGATTTGCGACAAGGTTCGACCCGCGCGTTTCGGACCAGAGATAGAAGCTCTGGTTACCTTGCAAAAATAAACGAGGAACTGTGGCAACATGAACGACGAACGGGCGAACGGCCCCGAAACAAAACCCTTGGAGTATTTGCTCGAACTGAAGGAGACGGAAAAGGCGACCGGATTTTTCGTCAACCGTCCGAAAGAGGAATGGACCTTCGAGCAGTGCCTGTCGTATCTTCGCGAAGCTCCAAACGACGAATTCATGCGAAGGCATCTTATAAGCCTGATCGGCGAATGGTCGCCCGGCCGGCTGAAAAAAGCGGCGGCCAGCAAGTACGCCGGGGACCTGTTCGCGCTTTCGCTCCTTTACGACGCGTGCCTTTTGAATTCCAGATTCGAGTCCGCGCGCAGGCACTTCGACAGGGCGGACGTCAAAAAGTTCTCCCGATATTCGCCCTTGATCTTCGTCCGTTCGTACGGCCTCAAGGATTTTCCCGTCCATTCCAAATGGATTCGCCTGTTTCGCGGAAACATTTTCGAACACCAACCCATGGCGCCGCCCGATAAAATCGGTTTGGAGCCTCCGTTCTCGCAAGAGGAGCTGGAACCCTTCAAGCGCAAAGCCGTCGGTATCGACGAGCTTTTAGAGGGAGCGGCTGCGCCGGCATTCGACGCCGACGCGCCGAACCGGTCGGCCGAGGAGACGTTCGAAAGGGCCATGGGGATTTTGGAAAAGATCGGAATCGTCGCGGACAAGGAGATGAGGCACGTTTCGTCCCTCAGCCCCATCGGTTTGGTTCGGCAATGGAAACTGC
>CAZNTU010000241.1:0-8531 GCA_964575975.1 uncultured Desulfobacteraceae bacterium | reverse complement strand
AATAGACCGCCATGTTGGCCTGGGAGCCCGAATGTGGCTGCACGTTGGCGTACTCCGCGTCGAAAAGCTTCTTGGCCCTGTCGATCGCCAGCGTTTCCGCCCTGTCCACGAATTCGCACCCTCCGTAATACCGCTTTTCGGGGTAGCCCTCCGCGTACTTGTTGGTCATCACGCTTCCTTGGACCGCCATCACGGCCGGGCTGGCGACATTCTCCGAAGCGATCATCTCCAACGTCCACGTCTGCCTGTCCAACTCCAGCGAGATGGCTTCCGCTATTTCCGGGTCGATCCTCTCGATGTTTCCCATGAGTTTTGCATCCACAACCTTGTCCTCTCCGTTCGATGAAAATTTTCGGTTCCCTTGCGGATTCGAATCGCTTTCTAGGAAACTTTTTTGCAAAGTTCGGTCAAATCGATCTCATCCATCTTGTCGAGCCGCCTTTGGTGCCGTCCCCCCTCGAAAGGCGTCTCCAGCCATGTTTTCACTATTTCCAAGGCCAGCACGTCTCCGATCACGCGTCCGCCCAGGACGAGTACGTTGGCGTCGTTGTGGCGACGGGACATGGACGCGGAGAAAAGATCCAAGCACAGCGCGGCGCGCACTCCCGGAAACTTGTTGGCGACGATCGACATGCCGATTCCCGTGCCGCATATCAGGATTCCCCGCTCGAATTCCTTTTTAGACACGGCCGACGCCACTTGGATTCCGAAATCCGTGTAATCGACCGAGTCCGTGTTGAACGTACCCACGTCCTTTACCTCGATGCCCTTTTCGACGAGATAGTCCTTTACCGTTTCTTTCATGCCGTACGCGGCATGGTCGCATCCGATGATGATCGGCGTCTTCTTTTCCGTCATTTCCATTTTCCCGCGCCCGAAGGCGCTTTTTTTCCATTCTTGCCAAAAAAGGCGACTTCGAAACAAAAATCAACCTTAAGCTATATAGATATGTCGCTATATTCGCAAGGAAAAAAACAATCCTCGCGCGGGGCTTCCTTTTCGAAAACGCCAAACGAAGAAAGCACGAAAAGCATGCCCGATGCTTTTCGTGCTTTCCCCTGTCTTTTGCATTCTTTTATTTCCGGACGCCCCTCGTCGGACGGCGTCCCCTTTCGCGATCAAGAGGGGGCTCCCGTATATTTCTTCAATATCAGGGAGGCGTTGGTGCCCCCGAACCCGAAAGAATTGGTCATGGCGATTTTCACGTCGGCTTTTCTCGCCTTGTGAGGCGTATAGTCCAAATCGCACTCCTCGCCCGGATTGTCCAAGTTTACGGTGGGAGGGATCGTGCCGTCACTGAGGGTCAGCGCGGTAAATACGGTCTCGATTCCTCCGGAACCTCCCAGGAGGTGGCCGGTCATGGATTTCGTGGAACTGATCGCCACCTTGTGCGCGTAATCCTTGAAAACCGTCTTTATGGCGCGGGTCTCGTAGAGGTCGTTCAGTTGCGTGGAGGTCCCGTGGGCGTTGATATAATCGATGTCCTTATAGGAGATTTTGGCGTCGTCGATGGCCGCCTGCATGCATCTGGACGCCCCGCTTCCGTCCGGCGGAGGCGAAGTCATGTGGAAGCCGTCGCCGCTCATGCCGTAGCCGATCATCTCCGCATAAACCTTCGCCCCCCTTTCCAACGCGCTTTCCAGCAATTCCAGGATCAGGATTCCGCAACCCTCTCCCACGACAAATCCGTCGCGATCCCTGTCGAAAGGCCTCGACGCACGTTGCGGATCGTCGTTTCTGGTGGACAGGGCTTTCATGGCATTGAAGCCGGCGACGCAGGTCGCGGTGATGACTGCTTCCATGCCTCCCGTGATCATCGCGTCCGCCTTTCCGTTCTTGACGAGTTCGAACGCGTCTCCGATCGCGTGCGCCCCTGCCGCGCAAGCCGTCGCCACCGACGCGTTCGGCCCCTTGGCTCCAAAATGGATGGACACCACCCCCGGGGCCATGTTGCCGATAATCATGGGAATGAAAAAGGGACTGACTCGCCTGGGACCTTTCTCCGCCATGACCTGGAAATTTTCTTCCAGCGTGGCCAAGCCTCCCAGGCCGCATCCGGTCAGGACACCAATCCTGTCTTCGGTGGAGCTGTCAATCTTGTAGCCGGAATCCTCCAAGGCCATTCTGGTCGCCGCCACAGCGTACGCAATGAATCTTTCCGTACGCTTGGCTTCCTTTTTCGGAAGAAAATCCTCCGCGTGAAAATCCTTGACCTCTCCGGCAATCCTTGTCTGAAATTTGCTCGCGTCGAAGCGGGTTATTTCCGAAATCCCGGATTTTCCGGCGCAAAGCGCCTCCCAGGATTCACGAACCCCGATTCCGACAGGCGTTATCAATCCAACACCCGTGACTACCACCCGCCTGTTCAAAAGAACCTCCTTGCTCAAAACCAATCGATGCCTCTCTTGGTTTATGAATTCGCGTTGATATAGTCCAAAGCGTCCTTTACCGTCACGAGCTTCTCGGCGTCGTCGTCGGAAATGTCGATGTCGAACTCCTCCTCCATGGACATGATCAGCTCTACCAAATCGAGAGAATCCGCTCCCAGATCGTCCACGAACGAAGCTTCCGGTACGATTTCGGCGGCTTCCACACCCAGTTTTTCGGCTATGATTTTTTTGATTTTATCTTCGATGGACATACAAATACCTCCGTAATGGTTAAACGTATAAATAAACAGAAAATTGTATTTTTTTGTTCCGACGGCGCGGTCGATCAAAGCGTTGCGACCCGCTGGGAACCGAAACGCTAAATGTACATCCCGCCGCTTACATGAATTACCTGGCCCGTGACGTACGACGCCTGATCGGAGGCCAGAAACGCCACGGACGCGGCAACGTCGTCGGGCTGCCCGGCCCTTCCCAAGGGAATCTGGGCCAGGAACGCGTCCTTGACGTTCTGCGACAGGACCGCAGTCATGTCGGTCTCGATGAATCCGGGCGCCACGGCGTTCACCGTCACGCCGCGGGGGGCCAGTTCCTTGGCCGACGACTTGGTCAGCCCGATAATTCCGGCCTTGGAAGCGGAATAGTTGGCCTGTCCCGGATTTCCGATCACGCCCACCACGGAAGCGATGTTGACGATGCGTCCTTCCCGTTGCTTCATCATGATCTTCGCGGCGGCCCGGCTGCAAAGGAACGTCCCCTTCAAGTTCACTGCCATGACGTCGTCCCAGGCGGCGGTCTTCATCCGAACCAAAAGAGTGTCGCGGGTAATGCCCGCGTTGTTGACCAGGACATCCACGCGCCCGGTCTCGGCCATGATGCCGTCGAAAAACGCGGTCACGTCGTCCTCGGAGGCGACGTTCACGCTCTTGCTCGACGACGTCGCTCCCAGCTCGGCGGTCATTCTCTCGGTCTCGGCCGCCGCCGCGGCCTCCCCCTCGGGATTTCCGGGATTGAAATAATTGAAATAGACGTGCGTTCCCGGCTTGGCCAGGGCGAGGCAAATAGCCCGTCCTATCCCCCTGGAGCCTCCGGTCACCACAACGGTTCGCTGGTCTTTTTCCGGCATGATTTACCTCTCGAATATAATGTCCGCCATCCGGTCCATGTCCTTGAGCAACGAGGGATAACATCTCTCCAGGCGACTGCGGGATATGGATTCCATGAAATCCGAAACTTTTTCCTCGTCGAAAATTCCGGAGCCCGCCACGATCTTGCTCGCGTTTCGACCGACCAGCTGCGCGGTTTCCGAAGCATAGATCCGGGACATCGCCCGGAACTTCTCCGCAGCCGGATCGTTCGACGCCGTCAGCCTTTCGGCTTTCCTGACCATCGCCGCGGCGGCTTCCACCGACGCCATCATGTCGGCCAGGCAGAACATGACGAACTGCTGTTTCGTGAGGCGGTTGTCGTGGACCGCGTCGATAACGGCGTTCAGCGCCTTGGCCGAAAGCGAGACGAACTCGGCCCCCAAATCGTTCGAGGCGGCATGCTTCCCGGCCATTTCCCTCTCGATGGCCCCGTAATACTCGCCCTTGCTCTTCCGGGTGGTCTTCCAGCGGAACGTGCTTACGATGCTCTGCTGAATCTCGCTGGTACCCTCGTAAATGCAGGTGATCTTCACGTCGCGCTTGATCTTTTCCACTTCGTACTCGTGGATGTACCCGTAGCCTCCAAGCGCCTGCATGGCGTCGTCGGCGAAATCGTTGGCGTATTCGGTCGCCAAAAGCTTTCCGATCGCCCCCTCCACCTGCAAATCCTCCTCGCCCGAATCCAGACGAACGGCGATCTCGTCCATATAGGTGGACGCCGCTTCCAGGCGAACCGCGTGGGGTACGATCAGCTTGTGGGTGTATCCTTGCTTTTCCGAAAGGGGCCCGCCGAACTGGATTCGCTCCTTGGCATAGGGAATCGCGATGTCCATGGCGCCCTGCGCGGCCCCCAAAGCCATGGCGGCCACCATAAGGCGGGTATATCCGAACACCTTGTTCGCCTGCTTCAAGCCCATTCCGGGAACGCCCCCGATCAAGTTCTCCACCGGAACGAAAACGTCTTCCAGAGTCAGCGGCGACGTGTTGGAAGCCCGAATCCCGTGCTTTTCCTCGCCCTTGTGCTGGATGAATCCCTCCATGCCCTTTTCCACGACGAAAAAGGCGGGGCCTTCCGGAGTGTTGGCGAGAATCGTCACAAGATCGGCGTACCCGCCGTTGGATATGAACTGCTTGGAACCGTTGAGCTTGTACCCGATCGTTTTTCCGTCGCCGTCCGTTACGGGATCGGCCTTGGTCTTCAACGCGGCCAAGTTGCTTCCGGCCCCGGGTTCGGTGACCCCGTAGGCCACGAGCTTGCCGCCCTCGGCGATCGCCCCCAGCCACCTTTCCTTCTGCTCGTCCGTAGCCCCCACCAGGATCGGATCGGAACCCAGCTGAATCGCGAAAAAAGCCGTGGAAATGCCCAGGCAAATCCTGGAAAGCTCCCGGACCACAGCGCACGTGTCCCTGGCCCCGCCGCCCATTCCGCCGTACTCCTCCGGAATGAACAGCAACTGGAGACCGATCTCGGGGCCCAGCATCTCGCGGATTATTTCCTCCGGAAATATTTCCTTTTTGTCGAATTCAAGTATCTTGTCCTTGGTCAAAAGCCGCTTTCGAACCTGGCCGATCGTATCGACGACCATCTGGCGCGATTCGGCGTCTAAGCCCGCTAATTCCGTCATCTGTCCTTATTCCTCTCCCTCCGTGACTTGCCGGTCCTTGTATTTCCCGCAATTGGGGCACGCATGGTGCGGAAGCTTCGTTTCCCCGCACTCGGGGCATTTGTTGGTGTTGGGCGCCTCCGCTTTTTTGTGGGTACGCCGCATGTCGCGTTTCGATTTGGATGTCTTGTGCTTTGGTAGCGCCATTGTAAGTCTCCTAACGTTTTGTATTTACACACTATATAATAAATCTCGAAATACTCGCAATGAGTCTTGTGTCTAGTAATTGAAAAAGCGCCCGTTGTCAATGGTTTTTAATTTTTTTTTTGAAACGCCCTCTTGTACTCTTATTTTCGATGTGTTAGTGACATTTTTATTTGTAAACGTTTTACAGAATATTTCGGTAAATATCTAGAAAGGTGAAAAGCATGAGCGAAATCAGAACTCGGTTTGCCCCCAGCCCCAGCGGGTACCTGCACATCGGCGGCGCTAGGACCGCCCTGTTCAACTGGCTTCACGCAAGACACAACGGCGGAAAGTTCATCCTCAGAATCGAGGACACCGACGTCGCCCGAAGCACCCGAGAGTCGGTGGACGCCATTTTCGAGGCCCTCGAGTGGCTGGGGATAGACTACGACGAAGGACCGTTCTTTCAATCGGAACGTTCCCATATATATAAGGAGTATCTCGACAGACTGGTCGAATCCGGCCACGCCTATTATTGCACGTGTACGCCCGAAGAGGTCGAGGCCATGCGTCAAAAGGCGCGGGAGGCCGGCGGAAAGCCAAGATACGACGGGACCTGCCGGGAAAAGGGCCTGCCGTACACCGACGGCGCGGTCGTCCGGTTCAAGGCGCCCTTTATAGGGACTACGGTTCTGGAGGACGTCGTAAAGGGAAACATCGTCTTTCAAAACTCCGAACTCGACGATTTCGTCATTCGGAGAAGCGACGGCATGCCCACGTACAATTTCGCGGTCGTGATCGACGACATCACCATGAACATCAACACGGTTCTGAGGGGCGACGACCATGTCATGAACACGCCGAAGCAGATTCTTTTGTACAAGGCCCTCGGCAGTCCGCTTCCGACCTTCGGGCATTTGCCCATGGTCCTGGGAAACGACCGGTCCAGGCTTTCCAAGCGCCACGGGGCCATGTCTTCCACGGCGTACCGGGACATGGGGTACCTCCCCGACGCCGTGCTGAACTACCTGGTGCGCCTGGGATGGTCGTTCGGGGACGAGGAATTCTTCACCCGCGAGAACCTCGTGGAAAAATTCACGCTGAACAACCTGGGAAAATCCGCCGGAGTGTTCAACCCGGAGAAGCTCACCGCGCTGAATGCCGACCACATCAAGGCGACTCCCCCGGAAAAGCTCGCTCCGCATCTTGTCCCCTTTCTAAAAGAGAAAGGATACGCGGCCGAGGAAAACGACTACCTGTACAAAATCATCCCGACGCTCGGCGCCCGGAGCAAGACCCTGATCGAAATGGCCGAGGGCGCGGCGTTCTATTACGAGAACGACATCCGATACGATGAAGACGCCGCCAAGAAATTCCTGAAGGCCAACGTCTTGGAACCTTTGACCATGCTCAAGGAAAAATTCGCTCCCCTCGAAAATTTCGACCAGCCGACCCAGGAAAAAGTCTTCACCGAGGTGATGGACGCCGCCGGCCTCAAGTTCGGAAAAATCGCCCAGCCCCTCCGGGTCGCCCTGACCGGGAAAACGGTCAGCCCCGGAATCTTCGAGATCATCGAAGTTTTGGGAAAGGAGCGAGTGTTGCCAAGACTTGAAAAGGCGATCGACTTCATCCGAAATCGCGCCTCCCAATAAGAATCCCCGAAAATTTTGGGTTGACTCGACAAACAATTTCTGTATAATGGATTTTTCATTCGTTGGGAGATCGTCCAGCGGCAGGACTACGGACTCTGACTCCGTCAACCTAGGTTCGAATCCTAGTCTCCCAGCCAAGTAAAATCAAGGGGTTGCGCGATCCGGCGTATCCCCTTTTTTAATTTTTCTACCCTCGGCGGACCAGCTCGTTCCGTTGTGCTTTTGACGATCCGACACGATCGGATCGTTCGTCTTTTCGCCTGTGCCACTGCCGTTTCTCAAACCCGGATCCTTCCTGACGGCTATACGGCATAGCAGGAAATGCGGAATCTGTTTCGTACAAGATACGATATCGGCTTTTCCATGGCAATTCCATACGGCCGAATGCACGGGCGTTCAGACATCTATTGCTTACGAATTCCGTACTTGCTGACAATCGATTTCAGCCCTTCATGCGCTACTGATCTTCAATGAATCGAGCGCCCGATAAATTTACATCCCGCACAGAACGCGGGAAAAAGGGCCGCTGGAAAAAAATCGAAGGGAGTAATCGTCTCTCTTGCATACGCGGCGGCCATTTTGCCGGTTCGCGGGAAATTGCTTGAAATCGATGATTCATAGGGGTATTCTCGGATAACTTCTAATGCCTTACGGATACGCCGCCATAGTCGATGTGTCGTGGATCGGCTCGGTGGCGGTGGAACTGACCTACAAGGACGGCAACGGAAAGCTTTCCAACGAACTGGTCTACCGGGACCGGGAACCCGATCTCGAAATCATGGAAGCCGGAAAGCCTTGGAGCTTCGACGGCGACCCCGGCCTGTTCCGCCTTGTCGCGGAAGCGCGCCGCATCCGGCTCGCGTACCTTTTCGACCCGCTCCTGGCGGTGCATACCTCCCTGGTCGATCCTCTGCCCCACCAAATAACGGCCGTGTACGAATCGATGCTTCCCCGGCAGCCGCTGAGGTTCCTGCTGGCCGACGACCCCGGCGCTGGAAAGACCATCATGACCGGACTCTTGATAAAGGAGCTGATCGCGCGCGGGGACCTGCAACGATGCCTGATCGTCTGTCCGGGGAATCTTGTCGAGCAATGGCAGGACGAGCTTTACCGCCGGTTCCATCTGCCCTTCGAAATCATGACCAACGACAAGTACGAGGCCGCGCGCACCGGCAACTGGTTTTCGGAAAATCCGCTTGCGATTTGTCGCCTCGACAAGCTCAGTCGGAACGAGGACGCGCAGGAGAAGCTAAGGACCACCGACTGGGACGTCGTGGTTTGCGACGAAGCCCACAAGATGAGCGCGACGTTCTGGGGCGGAGAGGTCCGCCGAACCAAGCGCCATAAACTGGGCCAGCTCCTGTCCACGCTGACGAGGCATTTCCTGCTTTTGACGGCCACTCCCCACAACGGCAAGGAAGAAGACTTCCAGCTGTTCATGGCCCTGCTCGACGGCGACAGGTTCGAGGGCAAGTTCCGGGACGGAGTCCACTCCGTGAACTGAGGTGGACCCCAAAGTCAAGACAGAATTTTGCGTTATTAAGGTAGATTCGT